>JANYCX010000069.1 GCA_025360065.1 Acetobacteraceae bacterium
CATTCCGCCGCCCAACACGGTCGAAAGCAGCAAGGTCGGGTAATAATCCGGATCGAGATAGGCGACCGAGGGGAAGCCGAGCACGATATGTACCTGATCCAAATTCCGCGCCTCACGGAATTCACCGCCGCGATACTCACCGAATTGCGGGGTTTTGGCCGGGCTGGTCGGCAGGTCGGCGAAGTGGCGCTGCACCAGATCGAGCACATGGGCGTGTTCGAGCTTGCCGGCGGCGGCGATGACGGTGTTGCCGGTGGTGTAGTGGCTGCGCATGTAGCGCATCAGCGTATCGCGCTTCATGCTGCGGATCAGTGCCTCGGTGCCCAGCACCGGGCGGCCCATGGGCTGGTCGGGGTAGGCGGTTTCCTGGAAATGATCGAACACGATGTCATCCGGCGTGTCGTTGGCCTGGCCGATTTCCTGCAGGATCACGCCGCGCTCGCGTTCCAGTTCGTCCGGGTCAAACGTCGAATGGGTCAGGATGTCGCCGATGATGTCGGCGCCCAACGCCATGTCTTCCTTCAACACTTTGACATAGAACGCGGTTTGCTCGCGCGCGGTGTAGGCGTTGATGTGCCCACCGACGGCTTCGATTTCTTCCGCGATGGCAGATGCGGATCGGTTTTCAGTGCCCTTGAAAGCCATATGTTCAAGGAAATGCGAGACGCCATTTTCCTCCGCAGCCTCATGCCGGGTGCCGGATGCCACATAGGCGCCGAACGACACGGTTTCGACCCGGTCCATGGTTTCGGTCACCACAATCAGGCCAGACGGCAGCGTGGTCACCTGGATCGCGTCGAGTTGCTTCTTCATCATCTGTTCCTTAGGGCCAGCGCGCGAACTTGGGCCTGGATGGCGGCAAGCTCGTTGGGCAGTACGGTATAAGTCTCGGACCGTTCATATAGGTCGGCGAGGTGCCTGGGGAGAGGGGGGCGGATGCCGATGGCAGCTTCAATCGCGTCAGGGAACTTGGCCGGGTGGGCGGTGCCGGCGACAATCATCGGCACCCCTGGCGCCGGATGGGCGCGGGCGGCGGCAATCCCGATCGCGGTGTGCGGATCGGCGATGTAACCCGAAGCCGCATAAACCCGGCGGATTTCCGCCAATGTACCGGCGTCATCCAGGGTGAACCCGGTCAGCAGCCGGTTTGCCGCCTGCCACGCCGCATCGGGCACCGGCATTTTCCCGGTCGTACGGAAGGCTGCAATACAAGCGCCGGTCGCCGCCCCGTCGCGGCCGAGCAATTCGAACAACAGCCGCTCAAAGTTGGAACTGACCTGGATATCCATGCTCGGCGACAGGCTCGGCTCAACTGGCGCGATCGACATGTCGTTGCGGCCCAGAAAGCGCGACAGGATGTTGTTGCGGTTCGACCCGATCACCAGCTTTGCAATCGGCAGGCCGATTTTCTTGGCCACGAACGCCGCCAGCACGTTGCCGAAATTGCCGGTCGGCACCGCGAATGCAACCTCGCGGTCGGGCGCACCCAACGCCAGCGCGGCGGCGACGTAATACGGCACCTGGGCGGCAATCCGCGCCCAGTTGATCGAATTCACCGCCGACAAATGCAAATCGGTGCGGAACGGCGCGTCGGCGAACATCGCTTTCACCAGATCCTGGCAGTCGTCAAAACTGCCCCCAACCGCGACATTGGCAATATTCGGCGCGACGACCGTGGTCATTTGCCGGCGCTGCACCTCGCTGGTGCGATTATGCGGATGCAAAATCACCATGTCCGCGCGCAACCGCCCGGCAAAGGCCTCGATTGCCGCCGACCCGGTATCGCCGGATGTCGCACCGACAATCATCACCCGTTCGCCGCGCTGTTCGAGCACGTGGTCGAACAGGCGCCCGAGCATTTGCATCGCCATGTCTTTGAAGGCGAGCGTCGGGCCGTGAAACAACTCCTGCACGAACACGCCAGTTTCCAACTGCACCAGCGGTACAATCGCCGGATTGGTAAAACCGGCATAGGCAGCCGCCGCCATCGGCTCCAGAGGAATGCCGTCACCGACGAAGGGCCGCATGATACGGGCCGCCAACGCCGGGTAAGACAGGCCACGCATCGCCCGGAATTCGGCGGGCGAAAAGCTCGGCCAGGATTGCGGGATGTAAAGGCCGCCATCGTTGGCGAGGCCGGCGAGGAGGACGCCGGGGAAATCCAAAATGGGGGCTTGGCCGCGGGTGGAGATGTATTTCATTTAGCTTCTCTAAGCAGGCAGGGATACGGAAGATTTTCTTTGTTGGAAAACAAAAAAGCAATTGCTGCCGTTTTCGCGGGGCAGGGGCCACGCGCCGATCTCCTACGACACGCCTTTTGGCGTGAACCCGGGCTGGCGTCAAAAAAACCCACGGATCGTGCCGCATCGATGGGATAGACCAAGGTCGCCTAACCCACTATCCCCCGCGCTATGAACTTGCCGATCTTCCTGACCATAATTGTGCGTTTCTGCCGCGTCCATGCCGTGGCCGTGACCTTGGGCGCCGCCGTGCTCGTGGCCGGCAGCCTGTGGATCACCAGCGTTCGGCTGGGCATTTCGACCGACACCTACGAGATGTTTTCCCCGACTTTGCGTTGGCGCCAGCAGGACGCGGCGTTTAACCGCGACTTTCCGCAATTCCAGGATTTGCTGGTCGCGGTGATCGACGCCGACCTGCCTGAGATCGCCGAGGAAACTGCGGCGGGCCTTGCCGCTGCCCTGGCCGCTGACAAAATCCATTTCACCAGCGTCCGCCAGCCCGATGCGCTGCCCTATTTCGCCAGAAACGCGTTTTTGTTTCTCGACCAGAAATCGCTGGCAGCCTTGTTGGACCAGACGATCGATGCCCAGCCCTTCCTGGGCCAGCTTGCCGCCGACCCCAGCGCGCGCGGATTATTCGCGGCGCTGACCTTGCTGGGGCTTGGGGTGAACCAGGCTGGCGCCGATGTTTCATCCTTCGCCGGGCCGTTGCTGGCATTCCATCAAACCCTCGACGCAGCCGGGGCCGGGCGCGCCAAGCCGTTGTCCTGGCAGCGACTGCTTGGCGGCAATCTGGTTGAGCAGGCCGGGCGCTTCCGTTTTGTGCTGGTCCAGCCAGTGCTCGACTACACCCAGTTGCAGCCCGGCGGCGCGGCCACCAGCGTGCTGCGGGCAGCGGCCGCCCAGCTTCCCTGGGTGAAATCCGGTGCAGCCCATGTTCGGCTGACCGGATCGGTGGCATTGGCGGATGAGGAATTCGCGACCGTTGCCCAGGGCGCGGCCATCGGGACACTGGCATCGGCGGCGCTGGTGGTGGTGTGGCTGATGCTGGCGGTGCGGTCGTGGCGGCTGATCCTGCCGATCCTGGCCACGCTTGGCCTTGGATTGGCGCTGACCACTGCGTTCGCGGCACTTGCGGTCGGCACGTTGAACCTGATCTCGGTCGCGTTCGCGATCCTGTTTGTCGGCATCGCGGTGGATTTCGCCATCCAGTTCTGCGTCCGTTATCGCGAGATGCGGCATTTGCACCAGGACCCAGCCATTGCGCTGGATTTCGTCGCGGGCAGCGTCGGATTGCAGGTTTTCGTGGCAGCCCTCGGCACCGCCGCCGGTTTTCTCGCCTTTGTGCCGACCGATTTCAGTGGCGTGGCCGAGCTTGGCCTGATTGCCGGTGGCGGGATGATCTTCGCCTTCATCGCCACCATCACATTTCTGCCCGCCTTGCTCACCTTGACGCAACCGCGTCCGGAAGCGGGCGAAATCGGCTGGGCTTGGGCGGGGCTGTTCGAGGGCCGGATGATGGGCGGCCGTCGGGCAATTCTGGCCGGGTTCGCGGCGTTGGCCGTGCTCGGCCTCGCGCTTGTGCCGCAGCTGCGCTTTGACAGCGACCCGCTGCACACCAAGGTTGCCACCACCGAGGCGATGGTCACCTTGCGCGATCTGATGGACAGCCCGCTGACCAGCCCGTACAGCGCCGACATCATCGTGGCGTCACGCCAGATGGCCGATGATCTGGCGGCGCGGCTATCCAAACTGCCGGATGTGGCGGAAGTTTTGACGGTCTCGAGCTTCGTGCCGGCCGACCAGGCGGCGAAGCTTGCGCTGGTGCAGGATGCGGCAAATCTGCTGGCGCCAACGCTTGCCCGGCGGCCGCCGGCAGCACCTGTCACCATTGCCGATTTGCGTCTCGCGGCGGGCTCGACCTTGGCCGAGCTTGATGGTGCGGCCCGCACCCTCAAACCCGATCACCCGCTGATGTTGATCGCCAATGATCTGCGGGTCTTGCTGGCCGCCCCTGATGATCGCCTGCTGATTGCCGATCAGGCGCTGACTCGCTTTCTGCCCTTGCAGCTGGACCGGCTGCGCGCCGCCCTTGCCGTGCGCCCGATCACCGATGCCGATTTGCCGGCCGAGCTGCGTGCCGACTGGCAATTGCCGGATGGGCGGGTGCGGGTGCAGGCGCTTGCGGCCGCAAACGCCCAGGACGCGGACGGGCTGGGCCGGTTCACCGCCGGGGTGACCGCTATCGCCCCCGATGCCGGGGGGGCGGCGATTATCATTGCGGCCACCGCCACCACCATTCTCGACGCGTTCCGCACCGCCGCGATCGGGGCGGTGCTCGGGATCACGCTGTTGCTGCTGGCAATCCTGCGCCGGATTGCTGATGTCGCCATCGTGATGGCCGCCCTGCTGCTCTCGGCGTTGCTGACGGTGGTGGTGGTGGTGGCTTTGGGGCTGTCGCTGAACTTTGCCAATATTATCGCCTTGCCATTGCTGCTTGGGGTCGGGGTGTCGTTCAACATCTATTTCGTGATGAACTGGCGGGCAGGCAGGCGGAACTTTCTCGGCACGGCGACCGCGCGGGCGATCCTGTTTTCCGCGCTTACCACCGCGACCGCCTTCGGGTCTTTGGCGTTGAGCGTGCATCCGGGTACGGCGAGCATGGGGCTGCTGCTGCTGCTGAGCCTGGCCTGCACCTTGGTGGTTGCGCTGATCTTCGTGCCGTGTCTGCTCGGCAGGACCGCAGGCAGATGACCCGCGCCGGCGTCCTGATGATTTGGCTGTTGACGCTGGTGGCGCCGCACGGGATCACCAACGCGGCGCCGGCATGGGATGATTTCCAGATCATCATGTGGCAGTCCCAGACGCCGGCGCAGTGGGCGGCGCTGCGCCAGATCGGGGTGCGGACGGTGCGGGTGACCGGCGTGCGCGATGGCCCGCTTGATCCCGCCATTGCCACCGCCCGCGCGGCGACCTCGGCTGGCATGGGGGTTTTCATTGAAAACATCGCGACCGATTTCTATGCACCCTATCACCGGCATTCACCCGACCATCCCGGCGTGCCGAACTGGCTGTTCGAGCAGACCCGCGCGCGCCAGCGTGCCAAACCGATGGATGTTTCGGTTTACGAACGCACTCCCAGCTTGGTGGACCGGGTCTGGCAATCGCGGATCAGGGCACGGCTTGCCGAACATGTTCGTGCCTTCGCCCCGTCCAAGCCGCTCTATTACAACCTCGGTGACGAGGTTGGGATTGCCGATCTTGCCGCGCATTGGGATTTCGATTTCTCCCCGCCGGCCCTGGCGGAGTTCCGGGTGTGGTTGCGCACCCAGTATGGCAATCTTGATGCGCTCAATCACCAATGGGACAGTCATTTTCCCGACTGGGACAGTATCGTTCCGGAATTGACCGCCGTCACCCTGGCCCGCCAGGACGGTAATTTTTCCGCCTGGGCGGATTTCCGCGCCTGGATGGATTTCAGTTTCGCACAATCCTTGCGCCTGGGCTCGGATGCGGTGCATGCCAGCGATCGTGATGCGCGGGCCGCAATCGAGGGCGCGCAGGCTCCCGGGCCGGGGGGCTTTGACTACAGCCTGTTGCCACTTGCGGTGGACGTGATCGAGGGCGCTGAAAGCGGTGGCAATTTCGATATTGCCCGCGCGCTCAATGCCGAACTGGTGACATTGACGACTTCATTCGATGGCGGCAGCAGTGAAATCGGGCGGATCTGGCGGAGTATGCTGGCCGGTAGCCGAGGGCTGATGATCTGGGATGACAAGGGCGATTTCACCGCGCCGGATGGAAAACTGGGCACCCGTGGGCAAAGCCTGGCACCGCTGTTCACCGAGCTTACCGGCGGGCTCGCCGCTCAGATTTTTGCCGGCACCGCCCTGCCCGACAAGGTGGCGATCCTGTATTCCCCGGCGAGCCAGCGCACCTTGTGGCTGCTGGATCGCCTGGGCAAAGGCGCTGGCTGGATGGCGAAGGGCAATATGTCCGAGGCCGAGGGCAGCGATAACCATGCCGCCCGCCGGGCGATCGAACGGGCGAGCCTGTCGCTCGCCCATCTCGGCATCCGGCCGCGCTTCCTGACCCCGGCATTGATCGAGCGTGGCGCGCTTCGCAGCAATGATCTGCGTATGCTGATCCTGCCGCAAGCGCTGGCGTTATCGCAAGGTGAGGCTGATGAGATCACCGCTTTCGCCCTTGCCGGCGGCATTGTGGTGGCCGATGTGCTGCCCGGACAATTCGATGAGCATAGCCGGAAGCTGGCAAGCCCGCGGCTGACCGTTTTGCTGCGCCACGGCAAGATCCTGAAGCTGCCTGATGCGGTATTGGCGGACCCGAGTGCCACCAACCTGGCCGGCTTCGAGGCCATGGTGACCTTGTTGACCCAGGCCCGCAGCAAGCCGGAAATCCGCCTGCTGACGCCCAACAACAAGCCGGCGACCGGGGTTGAGACCCGGCTATTCCGCAATGGGGCGGTCCTTCTGATCAGCCTGCAGCGCACCCTGCCGGGGAAGGAGGCTGTGCTGATAAGCGTATCAACGCAAACCAGGGTCTATGATCTGCGCAAGCGCGAGGCGGTGCCGCACGGCTTGAAGCTTTCGCTGTCGGTCCAGGACGATCAGCCGACCATCCTGGCATTCAGCCCTTCCGCGCTCCCGGTGCCGATCCTCGCCGGGCCGAGCGGCGTGCAACTGCCCGGCACGGCGATGCAATGGCGCATTAGTCTTGCCACACCGTCAGCGGCGACGGTGCATGTCATGCGGGCGGACTGGCTTGGACCGGACGGCGCGAGGCGTCCACTGCTGCGCACGCGGCTGCTGGTCCGTGATACGCCGATCGACTGGACTGCGACCCTGCCGGCCGAACCAGGGCGCTGGACGCTGGTGGTGTCGGACATGTTGAGCGGCGCGGTGGTGCAGGCGACGGTTGAGGTGGGGGGGTAGCCCGCCCGCTACGGCGTTTTCTTGCCGTCGGTTGCGGGCTTTGGCGGCGCTGTTTTGCCTGTGGCTTCAACCCGCAGCATGATGTCCGGCTCCCGCTTGCTGACCCGGAGTGCAGTGCCGGAAATGGTATTGGGGTCCGACCCACGCTCCTGTTCGCGCACTGACCCGTCGCGTATCACAGAAAACGCCAGATCACCGACCACCTCGCGCTTATCGGCGCCCGGGGTGCGGAAGGGCACGAAACTCGGGCCCTGATTGCCACCGCGAAATTCGGTTACGCGCAAAATCCCGATCGTGCGTGACTGCAAGGTGACATAGAGGCCGCGATTGACGAACGATATGTTGGCGAAAAATCGCCACGGGGTTTCCTCGACCGACAAGGTCAGCAAACCCTCGCAGCCGGTTCGCGGACACTCGAGCACCAAGGGCGTGCCAGTGGTGTCCCCGGAGGTGGTGATCTGGGTCAGGGTGACCGTCCGCCGTTCGCCGGTCTGTTCATCCGGCGTCATCGACAGCACGCTGCCAGATATTGGCGGTCGGCGCGGTGCCTGGGCCATTGCCGTGACGCTGGCGAGCAGGAGCGCCGCACCCAACGCGATGGCATGGATCATCGTCCGATCAGGCGGCCGCACCGGTGGACCGCCGGCGTTTGCTGGGGAGCGGGGGAATGTCCGGGTCATCGGGGCTTTTGAGCGCCAGTAGCAGGGCCTCACGCAATTTGTTCAGCCGACGTTCATTTTCGATCTTCAGGCCGAAAACATCCTTGACGTAGAAGACATCGACCGCGCGCTGGCCATAGGTGGTGACGTGGGCGGACGCGATCTGCATGCCCTGTTCACTGATGGCCGCAGTAACATCGTGCAGCAGTCCGGCCCGGTCACGCCCGTTTACTTCGAGCACGGTGTGGGTGTTGGAGGCGACATTGTCGATCACCACCCGGTTCGGCACGTGCATCGCGCGGGTGCGTTGGCCCAGCAGGGTTTGCGTGGCTTTCTTGATTTCGCTCGCGACCCGCAGCCGGCCGGACAGCGCCTGCTCGATCAACACCGACAGCTTCGCCAAACGGCTCGGGGCGTCGATCACGTTACGGCCACTATCCTGAATCCAGAACGTATCGAGCGCCATGCCGTTGGTCAGGGTATGGATGCGGGCATCGACGATTGAGGCCCCGGCAACGGCAAGCGCGCCGGCGATCTTGCTGAACAGGCCGGCATGGTCGGCGGCGTAAACCACGATCTCGGTCACCGCGCGGGCTGGCAGCGGTTGGGTTTCGACGGTCAGCGGGGCGTTGCGGGCCTCGGCGCCGCGGATCATCCAAGCGTGACGGGCGTGGATTTCGGGGTCGAAGGACAGCCAGTAGCCGGGATAACCGAGGTCGAGGAAGTGTGTGATATCGGTCGCAGGCCAGCCGTCGAGCTGGCTTGCCGCGGCGTCCTTGGCGCGCGCCACCCGCACGTCGCGTTCGGTGGTGGCAAGCCCGCCGGCCAGAACCTCGGCGACGCGGGCGAAAAGTTCCCGCAGCAATGTCGCCTTCCAGCCATTCCAGACTTTCGACGACACCGCCCGCATGTCGGCAACCGTCAGCACCAGCAGCAGGCGCAACCGTTCCGGGGACTGGATGGTTTCGACCAGATCGATGATGGTCTTGGGATCGTCGATGTCACGCTTGAAGGCGGTCTGGCTTAGCAACAAATGGTGCAGCACCAGCCAGGACACCATTTCGGTTTCCTCGGCCGACAGGCCCAAAGCCGGGCAGACCTGCAAGGCAATTTCGGCGCCGAGTGCGGAATGATCGCCGCCACGGCCCTTGGCGATGTCGTGCAGCAGCATCGCCATATAAAGCGCACGGCGCGATTGCAGATGATCGACGAGGCCAGATGCGACCGGGGCGATTTCGGCCAGTTCGCCGCGTTCGAGTGCGTTCAACACGCGCACCGCCTCGATCGTGTGTTCGTCCACGGTGAACACATGATAGGTATCGAATTGCATTTGCCCGACGATGCGGGCCCAGTCCGGCAAAAACCGGCCGAGCAGACCGGTTTCGTTCATGATGGATAGCCATTTCGCCCCGTCGGCGCGATTATGTTCGGCATCCCGGCCACAGAGCAGGTCGAGGAACACGCTTGCCGCTTTGGGGTCGCCTCGCAGATCCTGCGCCCGGCGTTCGTGGCGGATGAGCGCCCGCAGCGCCAGCGGATGCAACTGCAGATCGCGATCGCGGGCGACCTGGAGGATGCACAGCATCTGGATCGGTTCGCGGTCGAATTCATGGCCCTTGGCCGTCAGCAGCTTGCCGTCAGCCAGGACAAAGCCCGCGGCCAACAACGCGGCATCGGTCTTGCCGGCGGCAGCGGGCGGGCCGAGGGCGGCACGGATCAACGCCGGTTCCATCACCTGGGTCAGCCGGGTGACTTCGCGCGCGGTCAGGAAATAGTGGCGCATGAAGCGTTCCACCCCGTCCTGTCGGTCCCGCCGCGCGTAGCCCATGCGGGCGCCGATCACCGGTTGCAGATCGAAGGTTAAGCGGTCTTCGGCGCGGCCAGCGACGTAATGGAGATGGAAGCGCAAGGTCCACAGCCAGTTCCAGGATCGGCGTGCGAGGCGGGCTTCGGTGGGTGTCAGAATACCGCCGCCCGGCCCGGCGGGATCGGCCAGCGCACCGAAATCTCCGGTGCCGAACACAAAGTTCGCCATCCAATACAAGGTTTGCAAATCGCGCAGGCCGCCGCGACCCTCCTTGACATTCGGTTCAACCACGAACGGGGTTTCGCCGTAGCGCTTGTGGCGGGCATCGCGTTCGGCCTGCTTGGCGGCGAGGAACCCGCCGGGGCCGCCATCGAGGCAGGATTTGCGGAAGCGTTTGGCGAAATCGGTGAATGTGGCGCCCTCACCGGTGATCAGGCGGGCGTCGAGCAGTGAGGTGCGGATGGTGACATCGGCGGCGGCTTCCTGAATACACTCCCGCACCGATCGTGTCGCATGACCAACCTTCAGCCCGAGATCCCACAGGAAATAGAGCATGAATTCCACGGTACGCTGGATATCGGCCTCGGCACGGGCCTTGCCGAGGAACGCCATCCGGCGGCGGTCGGGGATGAGAAACAGCAGGTCGAGGTCGCTGAACGGCGCCAGCACCGCGCGGCCGTAGCCGCCGGAGGCCGCGATCGTGAGCTTGAGCTTGCCGGACTTCGCAGCGCCTGGAAGCAGGCTGACGGCGTAATCAAACAACGCCGAGATCAGGCCATCGGTGAGGTCGGACAGCAGCCGGGCCGCCTTCAGCCCGGGTAGATTGCCCTGTTCGAAC
The DNA here is from genome assembly GCA_025360065.1 of Acetobacteraceae bacterium. Classification (GTDB taxonomy): domain Bacteria; phylum Pseudomonadota; class Alphaproteobacteria; order Acetobacterales; family Acetobacteraceae; genus CAITOL01. The sequence continues at coordinate 10,497 of JANYCX010000069.1, forward strand.
ACATCGCGAACATGGCCCTGGAGCCGGGCGAGATGGCGGCGGAACACATCCAGCGCGACATCGCGTGACATCGGTTCGCCATCGTGTGTCGCGGCGGCAAGGGCCTGCCGCAACTGGTCAGCGGCGGCGGCGGGTTGGTCTGGGAAAGGGGTTGGCGGCAGCATGGGGAGGGATGTTAGCTAGTCCGTCGCGCCGTGCACAGGGACTAGTTCGCGTAATTTGTACAAGGCCTCCAGCGCCTCACGCGGGGTCAGCTTATCCGGGTCGATCGCGGCCATCGCCTGGTGCAACGGATCGGGCGGCGGCGCGGCGGGTTTGGCGGCGAGGGCGAAGAGCGGCAACGCCCCGGCGTCGGTCAGTTTGGTGGCGCGCTGTTCCAATTCCACCAGCAAGGCCGCGGCCCGGCGCACCACCGGCGCGGTGACGCCGGCAAGCTTGGCGACATGCACACCCCAACTGCGCCCGCCGGCGCCGGCGGCGACCTCGTGCAGGAACACCACGTCGCCCTTCCATTCCTTGACCCGCATGGTGTGCGGCGACAGGCGCGGCATTTCAGTGCTGAGGCCTGCGAGTTCGTGAAAATGGGTGGCGAAGATGGTCCGGCAGCGCACAGTGTTATGCAATGCTTCGAGCACTGCCCAGGCGATCGCGAGGCCGTCAGAGGTTGCGGTGCCCCGCCCGATTTCATCGACCACCACCAGGCTGCGCGGGCCGGCCTGGTGCAGGATGGCGGCGGTTTCGGTCATTTCGACCATGAAGGTGCTGCGCCCGCGCGCCAGTTCGTCGGACGCACCAACGCGGGAAAACAGCCGGTCCACCACCCCGATCCGGGCACGGCCGGCCGGCACCGGCAGACCGGCCTGGGCAAGGATCACGATCAGCGCATTCTGGCGCAGAAAGGTGGATTTTCCGGCCATGTTCGGGCCGGTCAACAGCAGCACCCGGCGGGCGGGGGACAGGTCGCAACTGTTTGGCACGAAGGCGGCGCTGCCTGACAAGGCGGCTTCGACCACCGGATGGCGTCCATCCTCGATCTGAAAGGCGTCGTCGTCGCCCAACACGGGCCGACACCAGCCGCCGGCGCTGGTAGTGGATTGGGCAAGCTGGGCGCAGGATTGCAGCACATCCAACTGCGCCAGTGCCGCCGCGCAGGCGGCAAGCGGGGTCGCGGCGCGCAAGGTGGCAGCAACCAGTTGGGCGAAAATAATCCGTTCGCGTGCGGCGGCGCGATCGGCGGCCTCGGTAATGCGGCGGTCAAGCGCGGAGAGTTCGGGATGGGTGAAGCGGGCGCCATTGGCCATGCCTTGGCGCAAGATGAGGTCGGGGAAGCCCCGCATCCGGTCAGACGCGACCGACGGCACTTCGACGATGTAGCCAAGCTGGGCGTGGTGGCGGATTTTGAGGCTGGCGACGCCGAAGCGTTGGGCGAAATCCATCTGCAGGGCGGCGATCACCCGGCGGCTGTCATCACGCAAGGCCCGTTCGGCATCGAGTTCGCCATCAAAGCCGGCGGCAATGGCACCGTCTTCGATGCGGACAGGCGCCGGATCGGCGAGTGCTGCCGCCACTAATTGCGCGAGATCGGGCGGCACTGCGCAGGCTTCGGCGATTTCCATCATCAGCTTCGGCCCGCCAAGACCTGCCGCAATCCGGGTCGCCGCCGCCATGCCGTCGCGCAACGCGGCCAGATCGCGCGGGCTGCCGCGCCCGAGCGACAGGCGCCCGAGCGCGCGCGCCATGTCGGGCACGCCACGCAAGGCGGCACGGATATCGCGGGCTGCGGCATCATTGGCGGCGATCCACCCCCAGCCATCCTGGCGCGCCGCGATTGCCGCGACATCGGTCAGCGGTGCGCCAAGAAACTCCGCAAGCATGCGCGCGCCCGGCGCCGTCAATGTCCGCTGCACGCTGGCGAGCAGGGTATGCACGGTGCCACCATCGCGGCTGCGGTCGATTTCGAGGCTTTGCCGGGTGGCCGCGTCCATCGCCAGGGTGCCGCCAACCCCGATTGGCTGCGGCCGCGACAAATGCGGCAGCTTGCCGACTTGTGTCGCGCGGACATAGTCAAGCGCGCAACTGGCGGCGATGGCCTCCAGATCGGTGAAACTGCCGAGGGTGGAAATATCGGCGACTTCAAAAGCCTCGGCGAGTGATCGTCGTGCGGACGGCGCGGGGCTGGTTGCGCGTTCGGTGCGGCCACGCGGGGCGAACTCGCCAAGATCGAGGCCTTCCGGCGCGAGGATTTCCGCCGGGTCGAGCCGCCCCAGCAAAGCCGGTAGATCGCCCAGCCCCAGGGCCAGGGTTTCAAACCGGCCGGTGGAGACATCGAGCCAGGCCGCGCCCAGCCCGTCCTTGCCGCCGACCAACGCCAGCAGCAGATTGGGCTGGGACGCGTCGAGCAGGCTGTCTTCGGTGATGGTGCCTGGCGTGATCAGGCGCACCACCTCGCGCCGGATCGGGCCTTTGCCGAGGCGGGTTTTGGGGTCTTCCATCTGTTCACCAACCGCGACGCGAAAGCCACGCCGGATCAATCGGTTCAAATAGGCCTCCGACGCATGCACCGGTACCCCGCACATCGGGATCGGGGCGCCGGCATGGGTGCCGCGATGGGTGAGCGCGATGTCGAGGGCGGCGACGGCTGCCAGCGCATCATCGAAAAACATCTCGTAGAAATCGCCCATGCGAAAGAACAGCAACGCATCTTGGTGCTGCGCCTTGAGGGTGAACCATTGCGCCATTGCGGGGGTGGCGCCATCGGGAATGGTGGGGTTGGACATGATCCAGGTGTAGCCGGCCAGCGCCGGATTGCGAAGGCGCTTCCCTTGATGCTGGACCGGCGTCCATAGTAGCGTCCAAGCAGGGAGAATAAACAGCATGGCCGAAGGCACCACCACCCGAACCGCGCATGTGTCGGGCGAAGAAGCGTTGGCGATGCATGCGGCCTACCCGCCCGGCAAGCTCGCGACCCGGCTCACCAAACCGCTGACCACGGCGCGCGATTTATCGCTGGCCTATTCCCCCGGGGTTGCCGAACCGTGCTTGCATATCGAGCGCGATCCGTCGCTGGCGTATGAGTACACGTCCAAAGGCAACATGGTCGCGGTGATATCCAACGGCACCGCGGTGTTGGGCCTCGGCAATCTTGGCGCGCTGGCATCGAAGCCGGTGATGGAAGGCAAGATCGCGCTGTTCAAGCGCTTTGCGGATGTCGATGGCATCGATCTTTGCCTTAATACCGAGGATGTCGAGGAATTCGTCAATTGCGTGCGCTTCCTGGGCCCGAGCTTCGGGGGCATCAATCTCGAAGACATCAAGGCGCCGGAATGTTTCGTGATCGAGCAACGCTTGCGCGAATTGCTCGATATTCCGGTTTTCCATGACGACCAGCACGGCACCGCGATTGTTGCCGCGGCCGGGCTGATCAATGCCTGCCACCTGACCGGACGCAGCATGGCCGAAACGCGGCTGGTGGTGAACGGCGCGGGGGCGGCAGCGATTGCCTGCGTCGAACTGCTCAAGGCGATGGGCATGCGGCACGGCAACATTACGCTGTGCGATACCAAGGGCGTGGTCTTCCAGGGCCGCACCGAGGGCATGAACCAGTGGAAATCGGCGCATGCGGTGCAGACCCAGGCGCGGACGTTGACCGATGCGCTGGAAGGGGCCGACGTGTTTTTTGGTCTGTCGGTCAAGGGCGCGCTGACCCAGGACATGGTGCGCCGCATGGCCAAAAAGCCGATCATCTTCGCGATGGCTAATCCCGATCCGGAAATCACCCCCGAAGAAGCCCGCGCCGCCAGCCCCGACGCAATTATCGCCACCGGGCGCAGCGACTATCCCAATCAGGTCAACAACGTTTTAGGCTTTCCGTATATCTTTCGCGGCGCGCTGGATGTTCGGGCCAGCACCATCAACGAGCCGATGAAGATCGCCGCCGCCGAGGCACTGGCGCTGTTGGCCCGCGAAGACGTGCCCGATGAGGTCAACGCTGCCGGCGGCGGCAAGCGCCTGCAATTCGGGCCGGAATATATCATCCCCAATGCGTTCGATCCGCGCCTGATCAGCCATTTGCCGCCGGCGGTTGCCAAGGCTGCGATGGACAGCCGGGTTGCCCGCAAGCCGATTGCCGATCTGCGGCGGTATGCCCGCGAATTGTCGGGGCGGCTCGACCCGACCGCCAACGCGCTTGATGGCATCATGGAACGGGTGCGTGCGACCCCGAAACGGGTGGTGTTTGCCGAGGGCGAAGAAGAAAAAATCGTCCGCGCTGCCGTCGCCTTCCGCAATGGCGGGTTCGGCACCCCGATCCTGATCGGGCGCGAGGATCGGGTGCTGGAAACCATGGCGGCGCTGGGCTTTGCCGATGTCGAAGGCATTGAAATCCACAATGCCAGGCTGTCCACCGGCAATCGCAAATACACCGATTTTCTGTATGCGCGTTTGAACCGGCGCGGCTATCTGGCGCGTGACTGCCAACGCATGGTCAACCAGGACCGCAACGTGTTTGCAGCCTGCATGGTCGCGACCGGGGATGCGGATGGGATGGTGACCGGGCTGACCCGCTCAGCCGCGGTGTGCCTCGCCGATATCGGCCACGTCATCGATCCGGCCCCGAACGCGATCAGTTTCGGGCTGACCCTGATGCTGGGCGAGCGTGGACAGACCATTTTCATTGCCGATACGCTGATCCATTTCCGGCCCAGCCCGATGGAACTGGCCGATATCGCGGTGGGCGCGGCGGCGGCGGCGCGGCGGCTTGGGCATGAACCGCGGGTCGCGTTGCTGTCGCATTCGACATTTGGCAACCCGGCCCATGCCGGCGCGGACACGATGCGCGACGCGGTGCGCATCCTCGATGATCGGCAGGTCGATTTTGAATATGACGGCGAGATGTCGCCCGATGTCGCGCTCGATCCCAACTACCGGGCGCTTTATCCGTTCTGCCGACTGACCGGTTCTGCCAATATCCTGCTGATGCCGGGGCTGCATTCGGCCCATATCACCTCGCGGTTGGCGCCGCGTCTGGGTGGCGGTGGCACCATCGGGCCGTTGGTGATCGGGCTGACCCATGCGGTGCAGTTGGTGAAAATGGATAGTTCGGTGAGCCAGATTTTGGATATCGCCACTTTGGCGGCGCATCAGGCGATCATGCGGTAAGGCGCTGGTCGTGTCGGCATAAACGCCCTAGTCTTTGACCAGAGTTTATCGCCCGGGGGGCATCATGGCCGATTACGACATCGTTATCCGCAACGGACGCATCATCGATGGCACGGGTGCCGCCGGCTATGACGGCGATCTGGCGATCAAGGACGGGCTGATCGCCGCGATCGGCAACATCACCGGCAGCGGGGCGGAGGAAATCGACGCCAAAGGCCACCTCGTCACCCCCGGCTTTGTCGATATTCATACCCATTATGATGGCCAGGCAATCTGGGACAGCCAACTGGCGCCATCGTCGCTGCATGGCGTGACCACTGCCGTCATGGGCAATTGCGGGGTTGGCTTTGCGCCCGTGCGCGCCGGCGACCACGACAAGCTCATCCAGCTTATGGAAGGCGTCGAAGACATCCCCGCGCCGGCGTTGCATGAAGGGCTCGACTTCAACTGGGAAAGCTTCGGCGATTACCTCGATGCGCTCGAACGCCGGCCGCGTGACATCGACATCTGCGCGCAACTGCCGCATGCCGCGTTGCGGGTTTACGTGATGGGCGAACGCGCCTTGCGCCTGGAACCCGCCAATCAGGCTGATATCGCCGAAATGCGGGCGCTTGCCGAACAAGCCATGCGCGCCGGGGCCTTCGGCTTCACCACCTCGCGCACCATCAGCCACAAAACCCTGGCGGGCGACCCGACGCCGACGCTGCGGGCGCAGGAAGACGAATTATTGGGCATCGCGCTCGGTCTGCGGGATGCCGGCAGCGGGCAGCTTGAAATCGTGTCGGACTGGAATATGCCCGACGCGCAAACCGAATTCGCCATGGTCCGCCGGCTGGTCGAGGCATCGGGCCGGCCGCTGGTGTTTTCGATGGGCCAGCGCCATGACCGGCCCGAGGCGTGGCACATTCTGATGGACCTCGCCGACCAGGCCGCCGCCGATGGGTTGAAAATCCGCCCGGTATTCCCGCCGCGCTCGATTGGCATCCTGCTCGGGCTGGAAGGCAGCCAGAACCCGTTCGCCGGCACCCCGAGCTATAAATCCATCGCTGCCAAATCGCTCGCCGAGCGGGTTGCGATCATGCGCGATCCTGGCTTTCGCGCGCAGCTTCTGTCCGAAGACCGCTTCGTCGGCAGCAACTTCCCGCTGCTGCCGCGCCTGTCGTTTGCCCGCATGTTCGGCTTCACCGATCCGCCGAATTACGCGCCGCCGGAAAGCGCCTCGATCACCGCGATCGCGGCCGCGAGCAACCGCACCCCGGAAGAGGTCGCCTATGATATGCTGCTTGAAGACGACGGCCGCGCCTTCATTTTCGCCCCGCTGGTCAACTATGCCGACTACACCCTCGATGCGTCACGCGCGATGATGGGCCACAAGAACGCCATCGTCGGCTTGTCTGACGGCGGCGCCCATGTCGGGTTTATCTCGGACGGGTCCTACCCGACCTTTCTGCTGGCCTATTGGGGCCGCGACGTGGCTGAAAACCCGTTCCCGATTGAGGAACTGGTGCGCCGGCAGACCTCGGACACCGCCGGCGCGGTTGGGCTGGATGATCGCGGCACATTGGCACCGGGCAAGAAAGCCGATGTCAACATCATCGATTTTGCCAAGCTCGGGCTCAACTTCCCCACCATGCGCTTTGACCTGCCGGCGGGTGGACGCCGGCTGATGCAAACCGCGCGCGGCTACAAGGCCACGATCAAATCCGGCACCGTGACCTACCGTGACGGCGCGGCGACCGGGGCGCTGCCGGGCAAGCTGGTGCGCGGTGTTGCGACAAGGTAGGCGAGGCGGCGCTCGACCTCGCCTTGCTATCCCAGCAGCGGTTCCAGCACGGTGGCAAGCTGGGCGCGGCTAACCGGTTTGGTGACATGGGCGTTCATGCCGGCGGCCTCGCTCCGCGCCCGGTCGGCGGCGGTCGCGCCGGCGGTTAGCGCGAAAATCGGCGTAGCGGCAATCAGCCCGCCCATGGCGCGGATGCGGCGCGTGGCTTCCAGCCCATCCATGTCGGGCATGTTGATATCCATCAGCACCACGTCGAACGCCTCCCGCTGGATGGCGGCAATGGCATCGACGCCACTTTCGGCAAGGGTTGGCGTATGGCCCATGCGGGTCAGCATGGTGCGCAGCAATTCGCGGTTGGTGGTGATGTCGTCGACGACCAGAATCCGCAGCGGTCGGGTGGGTTTGGCTGGCATTGGCTTATCGGTCTCGCGCTCGGGCGGAGGCGCGGCCAACAACGCGACCTCGAACCAGAACACGCTGCCGACCCCCGGCGTACTCTGGACCCCGATCTGTCCGCCCATCGCCTCGACCAGACGACGGCATAGCGCAAGGCCAAGCCCAGTGCCGCCATAGCGCCGGGTGGTGCCGATATCAGCCTGCTCAAACATGGTGAACAGCCGGTCCACCACGTCGGGCGCGATCCCGATCCCGCTGTCTTCGACCTCGACCCGCAGGCGCGGCACGGCATCTTTGGTGGGCCAGGCGCGCAGCACCACCGCGCCACGGTCGGTGAATTTCACTGCGTTGCCGAGCAGATTGCCGATCACCTGACGCAGGCGTAACGGATCGCCATAAATCCACGGCGGCAAGTCCGGGGAAACATCCAGCCGCAGCGTCAGGCCGTGTTCGGCCCCCATCGCGCCGGCCAGCGCCAGGGCCTGCTGCAACATGTCGTCCGGGCGGAACGCGATCCGTTCGATACTGACCTTGCCGGCTTCGAGCTTGGCGAGGTCGAGAATGTCATTAACCACGCTCAGCAGCACGCTGCCGGTGCTGTGCACGATCTGGGCATGTTTGAGCGCTTCTTCCGGCAGATCGGTCGTTGCGCATAAAATCTCGGCGAACCCGATCACTCCGGTAAGCGGAGTGCGGATTTCATGGGCCATCATCGACCGGATTTCCGACTTCCGGTCTGCCATGCGGTCGGCTTCGGTGGCGCGATGTTCGGCGAGCAGGCGGTTCTCGGCCTCCAACCGTGCTGCCCGTTCGGCCAGTTCGCGCGCTTCCATCAGGTCGGTGACGTCGAGTGCCACCCCTTCGACAATGGATGCGCCCACCAGGTTGCGCCGTCCGCGCACCGCGACCCGCAGCCAGCGGAATTCGGTACTATCGCTGTCTTCCCACGGGATCCAGTCATCCGGGTCAACCGGCAGGCGCGACCGCACAATCAAAATGGTTGGTCCCACGGCGCGCTGACCGATGATGGCTTCGGCCGCGGTAAAGCCCGCGCGCATCAACTGGCGATCATCGGGATGGATCAGCCCCAGCATCACCTCGAACTTGGTGCCGGCTGGCAAGGTCCGGCGCGGCGGGGCGGAAAACTGGGTCAACAGCAACGTGCCATCGTCGGCGCGGGTGGCGCCGCAGATAACGCCGGGGATTGTGCGGCCAAAGGCGCGGAACGATGCCCGCGCTTCGCGCAGGGTGCGGGTTGCCTGACGCCAGGCAAACGCCCCGCATATTGCGGCAAGTGCGGCGGCGGACGCACCCGCCAGGCTGAGCGACGCGGTGAGCACCACGCTTGCGCAGGCGAACACCACTGCCAGCAAGGCTGCAATGATTCCAGGGAGAGGCACCGGTGGGCTGAGGAAATTCGGGACGCGCATGCACCATTCATCCCGTACAATCGCGCGCTTCGCACGTCATTTTTGTCGGTGGGAAATCTGCCTGTAGGATCGGTGGGTGAACGCCGAGGAACAACGTGGATGATCGACCCATTTTTGCAATCCGAATACGACAATAGCGCCAAAGTGGCGGGATCGGACGCGATGCTTGCGGCATTGCCTGGGCTGGCGGCGGAGTTTCGGTTGCGGCACGCATTTGCCGATTATGGGGTGGCCTATGGCCCGTCGGCACGGCAGAAATTCGATCTGTTCTGGCCCGATGCCGGTCGCACAGCCCCGATCGCGATTTTCGTCCATGGCGGCTATTGGCAACATAGCGATCGCGCGGCGTGGAGCCACCTCGCTTGTGGATTGGTCACCCACGGCATCGCGGTCGCCATGCCGTCCTATGACCAGTGCCCGACCGTGACCATGCCGGTGGTGGTGGAAAACCTGCTGGCGGTGGCGCCGGCCTTGTATGGGCGGCACGGGCGGAAAATGCTGGCAATCGGGCATTCGGCCGGCGGGCATCTGGCGGCGATGCTGCTGGCGCGGGACTGGGCGGCGCAGGGATTGCCGGCCGATCTGGTGTATGCCGCACTGCCGATCAGCGGGCTGTTCGATCTGGCGCCGCTCTGCCAGACCCATGTTAATGACGCATTGGGAATGGACGCGACGGTCGCGCGCAGCCTGTCGCCAATGTTCATGCCATCGCCGCATCGGCCCATGCACGCAATGGTGGGCGGGGATGAAGGCGTCGAATACGCCCGCCAATCGCGGGAGTTGGCCGCAGCCTGGGGGGGCAATTGGGAAACCAGTGCCGGGCGCCACCATTTCGACATTGTGGGGGAACTGGCTGATCCGGCATCACGGCTGGTGGCCATTGCCTGCGGTTTAGCCCACGACCACCGCGATTGAACCCGGAGCATCGTCGATCACCAGCCGGCCACTGCCGCACGGATCGCCATCGGTCTGGGCGGGGGCGGTGCTGCAATCGAGTTCGACATGCGCGGCCCGTATGACCCGCACGCCGGGCATTTGCGGGATCATATCGAACGGCAAAGCCGCGCCGCACAGGGCAGCCTGCCACGCACCGGGGCGTTCGAACAGCACCACGCTGAAGCCGCGATCGGTTGGGCGGCAGCCAGGAGCGACGAGATAGCGCCCGGCATAAAGCCGCCCCTTGCTGACGATGACGCTGCCTGCTTCTGACACCACGCCGTCGAGTGAGACCGCGATGGGTGGAAAAGCGTAGCGCCCAAGTTCACGCATCGATTGCAGCACATAGGATGCCCTGCCGATGGCACGCTTCAGCGACAGGGACAGGTTGCGCACCACCTGCGCATCGAACCCGGCGCCGAGCATCTGGACGAATAATCGCGTGCCGGTGCTGCCCGCTGCGGCGCCTGGCCACAGGGTTACGGTGCGGCCGAAGGCGAGGGCCGCTGCAACGCCGGCCGGGGCAAAATTCAGTCCAAGTTCATGCGCCAAAACATTGGCGGTGCCGATCGGGATGATCCCGAGTTTGCAGTCAGTGCCGGCCAACCCCGCCGCGACCTCGGCGATTGTGCCATCACCGCCGGCTGCAACCACCAATGTTCGCCCATCGCCATGGGCGGCGGCGCGGGCGAGGGTGGTGGCGTGCCCGGCATACTGGGTTTCGACGATTTCGAGCCGCACGCCGCTGGTGGCCATGATGTCGAGCACCCGCCACAACCGTTGCGCACGACGGCGGCCCGCAACCGGATTGAAGATGATCAGCATGATGGCCTTTGGTTTACCGCCCGGGAAACACCCTTGATGCGCCGTTTTGATTGCACTTCGATGTCGGTTCGCAGTCATCCGCGTGATATTTTTTGCGACCTGACCGTCATGTAATCTTCACTGGCACGACGCGAGCGGGGTTGTATTTGCTGCGGTCATGAACGTTGCAAACGCCACTGACCAGCAAACATCGGGTCCGAGCTACCGTTCGGTTTTCATTTCAGATTTACATCTTGGCACGCGCGGTTGCCGCAGCGACTTTCTGGCCGATTTCCTGCGCCGGGTTTCGTGCGAGCAGATGTATCTGGTCGGCGACATTATCGATGGCTGGCGGTTGCGGAAATCCTGGTACTGGGATGCGACCCATGACGAGGTTATTCGCCTGATCCTGCTGCATGCCCGCAACGGTGCCGCAGTGACCTACATCCCCGGCAATCATGACGAGATGTTTCGCGCCTGGCTGCCGATGGGGCTGGAGATCGCGGGAATTAAGTTACGCAAAGACGCTGTGCACAGCATGGTCGATGGCCGCCGTCTGCTGGTGATGCATGGCGATGAATTCGACAGCGTGGTGCGCTACGCCAAATTCCTGGCCCTGCTCGGCGACTGGGCCTACACCGGCGCGCTGGTGGTTAATCGGTGGTTCAATTTCGGGCGTCGCAAGCTGGGCTATCCTTACTGGTCGCTATCGGCGTGGGCGAAGCGGCAGGTCAAGGAAGCGGTCAAGGCGATTGATCGGTTCGAGGCGGCATTGGCTGGCGAAGCGCGCCGACGCGGCTTTGACGGTGTGGTGTGCGGGCATATCCACCATGCCGAAATGCGTGAGATAAACGGGGTGCTATACTTGAATGACGGCGACTGGGTGGAAAGTTGCACCGCGCTGGTTGAACATCACGATGGACGGCTGGAACTGATCGACTGGGCGGCGATGAACCGGCTATCGTTCTTCGCGCCCCGCAAGGTTGAGGCGGTTCAACCTGCCTGACAGCATGGCCCCCAATGATTTTCGCGCCCGCCTGCTCGCGGTTGGGCCTTTGCCGGCGCGCATCCTGATTATTTCGGATGCTTGGGAGCCGCAGGTCAACGGCGTGGTGCGCACTTTGCAGACGGTGGCACGGGAGTTGCGCGCGCTGGGGCATAGTGTGGAGATTGTGGGACCGGACCGGTTTTGCACCATTCCCTGCCCGACCTACCCCGATATTCGGCTGTCGCTGTTTCCGCGCCGCAAACTCAGCCGGTTGATCGAGGATTATGCCCCGGACGCGCTTCATATCGCCACCGAAGGCCCGTTGGGGTTGTCGGCACAGAAATGGGCGCGCAAGCGCGGATGCGCGTTTACCACCGCGTTCCACACAAGGTTTCCCGAATACGTGCATGCCCGGACCGGGCTACCGCCGGCATTGTTCTACGGGTTTCTTCGCCGCTTCCATGGCGCCGGACAGGGGATGATGGTGGCGACCGCGAGCTTGCGTGGCGAGCTTGCTGGGCGGGGGTTCAAATCGTTGCGCGCCTGGTCACGCGGGGTTGACCTCGATCTGTTTTGCCCCCAACCGCGTGAGGATTGGGGATTGCCCGGACCGATTTTCATCTATGTTGGGCGGGTGGCGGTGGAAAAAAACATCCGCGCGTTCCTCGACCTTGATCTGCCGGGCAGCAAGGTGGTGGTTGGCGGCGGGCCGCAGCTTGCCGCGTTACGGCGGGACTATCCGGCAGTCTATTTCGCCGGGCCACGTTACGGTGCCGATCTGGCGCGGGCCTATGCGAGCGCTGATGTGTTCGTGTTCCCGAGCCGGACCGATACGTTCGGGCTGGTGATCCTGGAGGCGTTGGCTTGCGGCACGCCGGTTGCGGCCTTTAACGTAACCGGGCCGAAGGATGTGCTGGCCGATGCGGATGGGCATATCGGGGCGGTTGATGATGATTTGCGAGCCGCGGCGCTGGCGGCACTTGGGGCAGATCGGACAGCGGCGCGGCGTCATGCGGAACGGTTCAGCTGGCGGGCGTGCGCGGAGATGTTTTTGTCGCATCTGGTGCCGTTGGGCGGGCATTAGCCGCCCAACGGGTTGCAGACATGCGTTACAAAATCGCCGAATGGACGAAGTTCGCCACCAGATCCAAACGGCGCGAATGCCACGGATCGGGGATGCGACAATTGGTGAGGTAGGCGAACGACACGCCAGATTCCGGATCACCCCAGCAATAGGCAATCCCCGCGCCGCCATGGCCGAACGTGCCAGGGGAGGCAAAGCTGCCCAGGCCGCGGATCGACGGCGTGGTGCCGCGCAGATGCGGGCCGAGGCCGCGATGCATCGGCATGCCCATGTTCATATCGACCATATCGCCGGTCCAGTTGCGGATGGCGTATTGCAGGGTGCGCGGCGACAGCAGGCGTTTGCCGCCGAGTTCGCCGCCTTGCAGCATCATTTGATACAACGCCGCCATGCCGCGCGCGCTGGCATAGCCGCCGGCGCCGGGCGATCCGGCGCGCTTCCATTCCGGGGAGTTATTTTCGGCCAGCAGCGTGACGCTGTCGCCATCCGGCACGTGCATGTCAGCCGTTGCACCGTGCAAGGCATCGGGCAGGCCGACATGGACATCATCGGACAGGCCGAGCGGGACCAGGACTTCGTCACGGATGAAAATGCGGAAATCCTGGCCGGTGAGGGCTTCGATCAGCACCGCGAGCGTCCAATGGGCGGATTGGCCGTGGTAGTGCAGCCGCGATCCGGGGGTGTATTCCAGGCTGAAATCGCAGACGGCGGCGCGGAGTTTTTCGTGATCTTCCCAGGCAGCAAATGGAACCTGGGCGCTGGGGAAGCCGGCGAGGTGGGTGATCACTTGCAGGATGGTAACGTCCTGTTTGCCGTTCCTGGCAAAGTCGGGGACGTGGTCGGCCATCTTATCGACGAAGCGGAAAGCACCGCGCTCGGCAAGCAGCCAGGTGGCGACCGCGGTGATGACTTTGGTGTTGGAATAGAGCAGGAAGCGGGTGGCGTCGGTGACTGGCACGCCGGCGCGGGCGTGGCCGAAATTGCGTGCGTAGGCGAGCTTGCCGTGGCGGGCAATGGCGATCTGCCCGCCGGGGAAGCGCCCTTCGGCGATATGAGCCTCAATCAGTTGCACCAGGCGATCGATTTGCTCGCCGCGCATGTTGACGGCGGCGAGATCGGTGGTGGGTAGCGGAAATTGACCCATGATTGCTTCTTTCCCGGCGGTGGCGTGGCGCGATAGGCTCGCGTTGGTCATGGAGTGTGGCATGTATTTTTTGGATGCGCTACGCGTGGTGGTCGGTGGTGAGCGCCTGCAAACCGGCGACGCGATTTCGGCTGGGTAGGGGGTGGGTCATCGCGGACGGCGGCTGAGATTGCGGTGATGCGGCGGATTAGGGCAGGGCTGCCGTCTGCAACGGTCAATGAAGTTATGGCGGCAGCCTTGCAAAAACCTTTCACGACGCCCATTCTCTGCAAGGTGAATGGAAGGTGCTGTCCCATGAACCACCCGAATTGCCACATTCTGCTTTCTGGCCATCGATGGCTTATCCACGGGGGCCGGCCATGAGCGGCGCGGTCGCCCGCCTGGTTGAGGACCTTCGCTCCCGCGGCGGGCTCAAGGGGTCGGATGTTGCAAATATCACCCATGTCTCCCAAGCCACGGTTTCGCGCTGGGCGGCGGGTAAGGCGGCACCGCCGCCGAAAACTCAGTTGGTTATTTCCGACCTGCGCTACGTCGTGGACCGGCTCGCGGAGTTTTACAGTCCCGATGAGACCCGGATATGGCTCTATGCGCGCCATCCGCTTTTGAACGGGGCGCGTGCCATCGACCTGATCCATGAAGGTGGCGCGGACGCGGTTCTGGCGGTGATTGACAGCTTGGCCGACGCCAGTTTCACCTGACGATGCCGCCGTCCTTTCGCCGTCATGATCGGGAATTGCTGGACGCGCTTGAGCAGCATCCGGCCGAGGCGTTCATCGGTGAAGTTTGGCGGATCACCGCGCAGGGCCGCGATGCGCTGCGCGGGTCGATCGCCGGCGGTCGCTGGAGCCCGGCTGGGGAGTTTGAGGTGCTTTACACCAGCCTTGCGCGTGTCGGCGCCCTGGCAGAAATCGGATTTCGGCTGTCGATTGAGCCTGTGTGGCCAAGCCGGCTTGCGCACGATTTGCATCGGATTACGGCGCGCACCGATAATACGCTTCGTTTCGCTGATGTGCGGGCGCTTGGTATGTTGGGGGTTGATGCCAAGCGTTATGCCAGCTTCGATTATGCTGCCAGCCAGGCGATCGCGGCGGCGGCGGCGTTTCTGGGCTTTGATGGCTTGATTGTCCCGAGCGCGCGGAGCGTGGAACTCAATCTGGTGGTTTTTATCGAGACGCTGGACGTTGGTGAGCGGCTGAAAGTTGAGGATACGGAGCCGGTGGATTGGTCTGCGTGGAGATTGGAGCAGCGAAGCCGCCCAGCTCGGTAGGTTGGGAAGTTTACTACAACGGATTTGTGATTGACTTTGGATTGCCAGCCCTTCGCCCCGCAATAACGCATTTTCCGGGCTCCCGAGCCAACGGCAAGGCATGGAGGACGTTTTTTTGCTTCTTTGTTTTCAAACAAAGAAGGCTCTTCCTTCATATTGCCTTTAAGCGGCTTTCACGCCCCACAGGAAAAAAATCTCGACAAGCGCGGCGTGACATGTTAGATTTACTTATGTTCAATTTTTCCTCCCTCCTCTCTGACCTACAAGCCGCGATTGCGGTGGTGGCGGCGCGTGAGCGGGCGCTTACCGTGCTGTTGGTGGCGGTTTGGGGGCGGCTTGGGCGGATGCGGGCGCGGCTGGAGCGGCTGATCATGCTTTGGCGGGCGGGGAAGCTGCCGTTGGCGCGGAAATCGCGGGCTGGGGAAGTTCGGGCGGCGCGGGTTCGGGCGGCATCGATAATTCCGACGGTGCCGGCCTGGTTGTTGGTGGCGGTGCGGGAGGCTGCGTCGGCGCGGGCGCGGTTGGAGCATCTGTTGACGGATGCTGAGTTCGTGGAATTTCTCGCCGCAGTGCCGCAGGCGGGGCGGATTTTGCGACCGTTGTGTCGGATGTTGGGGATTGGGGGCAAGCCGTTGGCCGTGGGGCGGACGCCTCGGGCGGTTTGGCAGGTGCCGAGGGCTGACCCGGTGATGGGCGCGCCGGTCGGGTTGGTGCTCGGGCCGAGGGGGCGGGTAATTTATGTTTGAGGGGTTCGGGGAACTTTGCGACTTATTTGTTACGATATCGAAACTAATAGGCGAGAAAGCAGGGTCCTCACCCCGGCCCTGTTCCGCTTAAGTGCGGGCGAGGGAGAACCAGGCGGATAAAGTTTTTTTCGTTTTCGAAGGAAGAGGGCGCTTTCTTCAAGCTGCCTTAAGCGCAATCGCCTTCACGTCATCGCCGACGAACGGCAGGAACTCGGCGAAGTTTTTTTCGAAGCGGGCGACCAGATCGCGCGCGATGGTGTCGTAGGCGGCTTTGTCGGCCCAGGCTTGGCGGGGGTCGAGAACGTCGGGGGGGATGCCGGGGACGGCGGTTGGGATCATCAGGCCGAAGAACGGGTCGCGGCGGAATTCAGCGCGGGCGAGGCTGCCGTCGAGGGCGGCGCTGATCAGCGCGCGGGTGTAGCGGATTGGCATGCGTGAACCGGTGCCGAATTTGCCGCCCGACCAGCCGGTGTTGACCAGCCAGCAATCGGCGCCGTGCTGGGCGATCAGGCCAGCAAGCATTTTGCCATAGGCTTCCGGCCGACGCGGCAGGAAGGGGGAGCCGAAGCAGGCGCTGAAGGTGGCGGTGGGTTCGCGTCCGGCGTCTTTTTCGGTGCCGGCGACAACCGCGGTGTAGCCGGACAGGAAATGGTACATGGCTTGGGCGGAGGATAGTTTGGCGATTGGCGGCAGCACCCCGAAGGCGTCGGCTGCGAGCATCACCACGTTGCGGGGTTGGCCGCCAACGCCTGCGGGGACTGCGTTGGGGATGAAATCAACCGGGTAGCAGCTGCGGGTGTTCTCGGTCAGGCTGTGGTCGGAAAGATCGAGCTTGCCATGGCGATCGGCGACGACGTTTTCCAGCACGGTGCCGAAGCGGTGGCTGGCGGCCCAGATTTCGGGCTCGGCTTCTTCGGACAGATTGATGACTTTGGCGTAGCAACCGCCTTCGAAATTGAAGACGCCGGTTTGTGACCAGCCATGTTCGTCATCACCGATTAGCGGGCGGAACGGGTCAGATGACAGGGTGGTTTTGCCGGTGCCGGACAGGCCGAAGAACAAGGCGACATCGCCGTTGGCGCCGACATTGGCGCTGCAATGCATCGGCAGCACGCCCTTGGGCGGCAGCAGCCAGTTCATCACGGTGAAGATGGATTTCTTGATTTCGCCAGCATATTCGGTGCCGGCGATCACGATCAGCTTTTCTTTGAATGACAGCGCCACGGCGGTGGTGCTGCGGACGCCGTCAATTATTGGGTCAGCCTGGAACAGCGGCGCGTGCAGGATCACGTAATCGGGGGTGAAGCCGGGAAGATCTTCGGCGGGCGGGCGAATAAACATGTTTCGGGCGAACTGGGCACACCAGGCCTGGGTGGTCACCAGACGAACCTTGATGCGGTGCGAAGGATCGGCGCCCGCGTAAAGGTCTTGGGTGAAAAGTTCCTGGCCTTGGAGGTAGGCGCGGACCCGGGCGGTAAGCAGGGCGAATTTCTCCGGCGCAAGCTTGGTGTTGACGCTGCCCCACCAGACGTCGTCGGTGACGCCGGGTTCCTCGACCACGAACTTGTCGCGTGGGGACCGGCCGGTATGCACACCCGTCGAAACCATCAGGGCGCCATCGGCGGAAAACTGTCCTTCGCGGCGGTGGATGGCGGCAGCACTCAGCGCCGGGGCGGCTAGATTGGCGTGGACATTCTGGCCGGCGGTAACGCCAGTTCCGGCGAGGCTCGCCACGCGATGGGCCGCTTTGGCCGATGCTTTGGTCATAAATCTGTCCCCCCGGATCGGCGCGGTTAGTGATACGATGCCGGGCTATTAGGCGGCACATCTCGATCGGTAAAGCCCGGCAAGGCTTGATAGCGCAACCACACCTATATCCGGCGCGCATGCCCGACAAGCTGGACCAGTTCGTTGCGCATGGCGCTGGCATCCTGCGCAGGCGCGGACCAGGGGATCCGCAGCACGCGCACCCCGTCCGACAGATCGCAGCCATCGGCGTCGGCTGCCACCATCTGCCAAACATCGCCATGCGCGCCGGCCGCGCGCGCGATCCGTGCCATCGCGTCGCCGTGGTCATGGTTGCAATGGGCGATGATGTCGGGCTCGGCCGCCGCGATAGCGTCATTGTCCGACAGCAAATCGGGCTGACGCAGCCGGGTGGCGCGTGCGAACCCCGCGACCAGCAGCCCGGCCTTGGGGGCGATCCGCCATAGAGCGAAATCGGCGAAATCGGCGTAGAGTGCTGCATAGGGATGGCGGGCAAGCCAGCGCGCTTTCAGCCCGGCATCGTCGATAATTTCGGCAAGGCCGGTCACGGTCAGGCGTGGCGTGGTTTGCGGGTTGGGGTCGTCGGTCGTTCCGCTGACCAAAACCGCGCAACGCGGATCGGCCCGCAAGTGGCGGGTGTGTTCGGACAATGACGACAAAAATAGCAGGATGTCGGCGTTGTGGCTGGTTGCCGGGGTTACCAGCGCGGTGAAGGGCTGGCCGCCGGTGGTGGTCGCCAAGGTTGCTGTCCGTGCTGCCCTCAGCAGTTTCCGCGCCGTCCAGCTTGGGGGTTCTTCGGTCTCTGCCATAATTTGTTCACTCTCCATCCTCGTGCTGCCACAATTTGCGCGCCATATATCGAAACCAAGCCTTCCCGCAGCAGAAAGTGCCCGTGTCATGAAGCAGACCATCGCCCTGGTGGACGACGACCGCAACATCCTGACCTCGGTTTCGATGACGCTCGAACAGGAAGGCTATCAGGTTCGCACCTATACTGACGGCGAAAGCGCGCTGCAGGGCATTATCGCCCGGCCGGTCGATTTGGCGGTGCTCGACATCAAAATGCCGCGTATGGACGGGATGGAATTGCTGCAACGGCTGCGCGCCCGCACCAGTTTGCCGGTGATCTTCCTGACCAGCAAGGACGAGGAAGTCGACGAGGTGATGGGCCTGCGCCTGGGGGCGGACGATTACATCACCAAGCCGTTCAGCCAGCGCCTGCTGCTTGAACGCATCCGCGCGCTGCTGCGGCGCAACGAGACCGGCCGGGCTGAAGGTTCGGGTGCGACCCCATCGGGGGTGATGACGCGGGGTGAATTGGTGCTCGACGAAAACAAGCACCAATGCCTGTGGAAGGGCGGTGATATTCAGTTGACGGTGACCGAGTTCCTGTTGGTCAAGGCGCTGGCAACCCGTCCTGGCATGGTCAAGTCCCGCGATCAGCTCATCGATGCAGCCTATGGTGAGAACATTTATGTCGATGACCGCACCATTGATAGCCATATCAAACGGGTCCGCAAGAAATTCCGCACCGTTGACGACGATTTCAACGCGATCGAAACGCTCTACGGCATCGGCTACCGCTACAAGGATGCCTGATTTCGGCATCATTCCGGCCGGGCTGAAGTCGCGGATCGTCGCCAGACCGGCCGCACATCGCGGTTGGGTGCCACCTTTGCTGCGCCGCATCCTGCTGGTCAACGCGATGCCGCTGGTGTTGCTGCTGGCAGCGTTGTTGTACCTCGACCAGTACCAGACCGGGCTGCTGGACGCCGAGGTGACGACGCTGCGCGAAACCGCCCGGATTTACGCCGGTGCCCTCGGCGAAACCGCGGTGCACGAGGAAGACGGCCAGCCGCCGAAATTGCAGCCCGATCAGGCCCGACCTTTGCTGCGCCGGCTGACCGAACCCACGCCGTCCGCCCAGGCGCGGCTATTTGCCCCCGACGGGGAGATGATCGCCGATAGCCGCCTGCGCCAGGGTCCGGGCGGGATTGTCGCGACCCAGCCGCTGCCGCCGGCGGTCAATCGCGGCCAGTTGCTCGGCTCGATCGGCGCATTTTACGACACCATGCTGGCCCTGCTGCATGGCAACAAGCCGCAACGCGTTGATACCGGGGCCGGACCCGATTGGCAGCCCGATATGCGGGAAGAATTGCGGCTGCTCAGCACCACCGCCGGTCGCCAGGTGCCGCCTTACATCCGTCGCACCCCCGATGATCGGTTGCTGATCTCGGTGGCTGAACCCGTGACCCGCAACCGCGCCACCGTCGGCATTGTGTTGCTGACCCGTGAAACCCGTGAGGTCGATAACAGCCTGCTGGCCGTCCGCCTGTCGATCCTCGGGCTGTTCACCCTGGCGCTCGCGCTGACGGTGCTGCTGTCATGGTATCTTTGGCGCACCATTGCCCGTCCGATCCTGCAACTGGCCCATACCGCCCAGCAAATGCGCGAAGGCCGCGGCCGTGCCGGCGAGGTGCCGGATGCGCTTTTGATGCACAACGACGAAATCGGTGAGCTCGCCCATGCCCTCGACGAATCCGCATCCGCGCTGTGGGGCCGGATGGACGCCACCGAACGCTTCGCCGCCGACGTCGCCCACGAAATCAAGAACCCGCTATCGTCGATCCGCAGCGCCATCGAAACCCTGCGGCGGATCGAGGAACCTGACAAGCAACGCCGCCTGCTCGCCATTATCGCCGAGGATGTCGGGCGCCTTGATCGGCTGATCAGCGACATTTCGGACGCATCGCGCATCGATGCCGAATTGTCGCGTGCGGCGGTGGCCCAGATGGACGTTATCCCGATCCTCGAAATTCTGGTTGAAATCGACGAAGCCACGCGAAAACCAGGTGATCCGCGCATCGAACTTGCTGGCGCCGAAGGCGGGGCGGTGGTGCAGGCCGTCGAGGGCCGCCTGGTTCAGGTGCTGCGCAATCTGATCGGCAATGCGCAAAGCTTTTCCCCCCCAAATGGCCGCATCACACTGCGCGCCATCAATGCCGGAACCATGGTTGCCATTAGCGTCGAAGATGAAGGCCCAGGCATCCCGGATGCCAAGCTCGAACACATTTTTGACCGCTTTTATTCCGAGCGCCCGCAAGGTGAACGCTTCGGGCAGCATTCCGGGCTGGGCCTGTCAATCAGCCGGCAAATCGTCGAGGCCCTCAAAGGCCGGATCACCGCCGAGAACCTACGTGACCCGACCGGGGCGGTGGTCGGCGCACGATTTACCGTGATGCTGCCGAAAGGGTAGCACCGCACCCCACCCACAATCGCTTGCCGCCGCCCGGTTCGCCTCGCTACAACAGGCACCATGTCCTTGCTCCCGATCATCGCCCCAAGTCTGCTCGCCGCCGATTTTGCGGATCTGCGCACCGAGCTTCGTCGCGTGGCCGACGCGGGTGCAGACTGGCTGCATCTGGACATCATGGATGGGCATTTTGTGCCCAATATCAGCTTCGGCCCTGATCTGATCCGCCGGTTGCGCCCGCATAGCCGCATGCCATTCGATGCCCATCTGATGATCGCCCCGGTTGAGCCCTATATCGCCGCCTTCGCCGCGGCCGGCTGCGACCATATCGCTATTCATCCGGAATCCGGCCCCCACCCGCATCGGGCGCTGCAATTGATCGCCAGCCTCGGTAAAAAGCCCGGCCTCGTGCTCAATCCCGGCACCCCGCTCGAATTCATCGCGCCGCTGATCGATCAGTGTGACCTGATCATGCTGATGTCGGTCAACCCAGGCTTTGGCGGCCAGAAATTCCTCCCCGGCACGTTGCCGCGCATTGCCGCGATCCGCGCGATGATTGCCGCCAGCGGACGCGATATCCGCCTGATGGTCGATGGCGGGATCACCGCTGAAACCGCCCCCGCCGTACTCCAGGCCGGCGCCGATGCGCTGGTTGCTGGCACCGCGATCTTTGGCGCCCCCGATTACGCCGCCGCCATCGCTGGCTTGCGCGGACCCAGGGTATGACCGACTGGCTGCGCAATATCCGTCGCGCCATTGCCCGCATGCCCCCTATTGCGGCGCGGCTCGGGCTTGGCCGGGTGCCCGACGGTCCCGCCCAGCCGACGCGAGATCCTTGGCCCGGTGACCCAGCCCGCGGTGCCATTTTGATGCGGGGCACCTTCGAGCTCGCCGGCGGAAGCCTTACCCTGCGATTGGGCGGCGATTCTGGCGGCGGATTTGCCAGCATCACCGGCAATCCAATTTTGCTCGCGGGCGCCCACGGCTTCGTGTGGTTGCGCGACCTGCGTGCCCTCGGCACCGATGGCGCACGGATGCGGGCGCGCAGCCTGGTCAGCGAATGGATCGACCGCGCCGCCGACCTGCCCGAAATCGCCCAACGCCCCGATGTTGCCGGCAGCCGGATCGCGGCTTGGCTTGGTCATTATGATTTCTTCGCCGCCTCAGCCGATGACGGATTCCGCCAGCGCCTGATGCAGCAATTAATGGCCGATGCTCGTGCCCTCGCCGCGTCCCTCCCGACCGAGGAACTCGATGCCCGAGCCTTTATCGCCATCAAGGGCCTGGTTGCCGCCGCCGTCGCCTTGCCTGACCACCCCGCCTTCATGTCCCGCGCCTTGCGGGTTTTGCCGCAGGAACTCCGCCGGCAAATCCTCGCCGACGGCACCCATTGCGAACGCAGCCCCGCCCAGCAACTGGCGGTGCTGCAAGACCTCACCGAAATTCGCGCGCTGCTCCAGGCCGGCCAGATCGTCGCCCCGCCCGCCCTCGCGTCCGGTATCGAGCGCACCAGCCTCGCGCTGCGCATGCTGCGCCACGGCGATGGCCGGTTGGCGTTGTTCAACGGCACCCGCGACGAATCGGCGGCACTCATCGAGCTCGCCCTCACCCAGGCCGGCCGCCCCGGCCGCGCCCCCGCTTTCCTGTCCGAAGGCGGCTTTCATCGCCTGCAAGCCGAGCGCAGCATTGTCATCATCGATTGCGGCGCCCCGCCCCCCGCCAAGCTCGACCGCTTCAGCCATGCCGGAACCCTGGGCTTCGAAATGTCGGTCGGCCGCGATCGCCTGATTACCAATTGCGGCGCCATGCCGGCAGCGTCCGACGCCTGGCGCGACGCTGGGCGCGCCACCAACGCCCATTCCACCCTGATTATTGCCGATACCAATTCGTCTGAACTGCGCGACACCGGCCTTGGCCGCCGTCCGATCGAAGTCCTCGCGTCCCGCCAGGAAGCCCACGGCGCCCATTGGCTCGATGCCAGCCACGATGGCTGGGTCCGCCCTTTTGGCGCCATCCATCGCCGCCGCCTTTATCTCGCCGCCAGTGGGGAGGAACTCCTCGGCGAAGACACGGTCGAATCCGACAGCCCGCAACCCTTCGTCATCCGCTTCCATCTCCACCCCGATGTCGATGCCAGCTTGCAGCACGACGGTCTTGCCGTGCTCCTCCGCCTCCCCCAGGGCGGCTTCTGGCGCCTCGAAGCAGAAGGTGCGGCGATGTCGCTTGACGAAAGCATCTATCTCGCCGGCCCCGCCCCTCGAAAAAGTGAGCAGGTGGTGCTGACCGGGCTGATGGACGGACCGCAGCAGGTCAAATGGGGGATCGCCCGGATAGGGTAGGGCAGGGCCTTCTTTGTGTGAAAACAACCGCCGGGGAGGATGGTGCGCGCGCCGGTTCCACGGAAAGCATTTACCGGGCATGGTGCCAATAAATTGCGGAGAACCCCAATCATGACCGACGGCACGCTTTATATCGGCACTAAACGCTACTCGTCCTGGTCCCTGCGCGGCTGGCTGTCGGTGCGCATCGCGAAACTGTCCGTGGAGGACGTCACCATTCCGCTGGCGGGAGGCGTCACGACAGCAGTGCAGGCGGCGACCAAGGGGGGGACGGTGCCTTATCTGCGGCACCAGGGCGCGGAAATCGGGGAATCGCTGGCCATCGCGGAATATTGCGCCGAGTTCCTGCCCGCGCTTTGGCCGGCCGATCGGGTGGTGCGCGCCCATGCCCGCGCGATCGCGAGTGAAATGCATGCCGGCTACCGCGAATTACGCATGGCGATGCCGATGTCGTTGTTTCGCCCCGGTGCGGCGGGGAAATGCGGCACTGATGGCGCGCTGGCCGACATCGCACGAATTGACGCGATCTGGCAGGACACACGGGCGCGGTTCGGCGCGGGTGGGCCGTATTTGTTCGGCGCAGATTTCACCAATGCGGATGTGATGTTCGCCCCGGTGGTCTGTCGGTTGCTCACCTATCAGCCGAAATTGTCCAAGGTCGCAGCCGATTATTGCGCCGCGGTGCGCGCCCATCCGTTGATGGCGGAATGGTATGACGGCGCGGCGGCCGAGCCGCAGGACTGGTATTTGCCGGCGATGGAAACCGCCCCGTGAAACCCATATCGTGAGCCTTGCCACCGGCCTCGACCATGTTGGCATCGCGGTCCATGATTTGAATGCGGCGGCGGGGGAATTCGAAGCGCTCGGCTTTCAGGTCACGCCCACGGCCCCGCATCTGCCCGGCGGCATCACCGGCAATCGCTGCGTGATGCTCGGGCAAGGCTATCTCGAATTGCTGGCGGTGATTGATCCGGCCGGGCGCAGTGCGACAGTCGAGAAATTCCTCGGCCGCTACCAGGGCATCCATGTCATCACGCTTGCGACCAACGATGCCGAAGCGGCAGGGAAACGCTTGGGGCGGGAGGTGATCCGCTCGGAACGCCCGACCGATGTTGGCGTGGCGCAGTTTGCCAGGGTTGTGGCGACCGAGCTTACGCCGCGGCTGCAACTGATCCAGCATCTGACGCCGGACTTAGTGTGGCGGGCGGCGGAGTGCGTTCACCCCAACGGCGCGCAGGCGCTAGCTGCGGTGGTGGTGACCGCCGAAATCCCCGCGATTGCCGCCGCTGATCTGGCGCGCATTGCCGGCCGGGTGCTGGTGCCCGATCCCGAAGCTGGCTACGCGCTGCGGCTCGGTATTGGGGAGGTTCGGGTGCTCGACGACATCACGACAATCTTCCCCGGACTTGCCGTGCCGAGCCAGCCCTTCGTCGCCGGTGTACTCATCAAAACCGCTGACCAGGCGCTGATCGGGCGCATTGTAACCGCCGCCGGGGTGGCGATCCGGTTCATTGGTTGAGTTCTTCCGGCACCGCAGCGATCTTATGTGTTTGCAACCAGCCTGACACCCCCGGATTGGCGGTCGCAACACAAAACGGAATGGCCAGCACCAGCCCTGCTGCCCAGGGCATTGCCCACAGCACCATCGCCCAGGACGAGGCGGCGAACCCGGCAAACGCCACAAGCCCGATCAGCGTGTGCGGCCAGAACATCCGCGTCGCCTCTGCCCAGCCGACGCCGCGATCCGTGCGATTTTGGGCGTCCCACCCGGTATGCGCACCGAGCAACAGCCCACCCATCGCCAAGGTTTTATGGATTGTCGCAATTGCATCGAGCAGGAGGGTAAAGCCGGTTTCCGCCAGCACGCCGGCCGAGAAGTGCCAGAACCCGCCATAACGGGCCCGGTCAAGCGCAAGCACTTGAAAATAGCCCAGCAATTTCGGCGAATACAAAGCGAGCGGCCATGCGATGGTCAGCGCCAGCAACGCGCCGTGCGGGGTGGCGTCACCCCCTCCGGTGGCGGCCGACAGAGCAGCGAGCAGCAGGATCGCTGCATAAAGCGGCGCCCCAGCGAACAGCAGCATCGCCTGCACCAACTGCCAGCGCCCCATTGCGGTGAAGCCAGGCAGGTGCAGCAAATGCCAATACTGCAAATTGCCGGCGAGCCAGCGGCTATCGCGGTGCAGAAACTCGGGTAAGGCCGGTGGGTTGGCCTCGAACGAGCCATCCTCGCCGGCCCAGACACACACCTTGTAGCCGGCATGGCGCATCCGGGCGGCTTCGACCTGATCGTGCGACAAAATCGCGCTGCCATCGGGGAGCGGTTCGAGCTTGCAATGGTCGCGGAATGCGGCGCTGCGCAGGATCGCGTTATGGCCCCAATAGGGACCGTCGGCGCCTTGCCACAGCGCCTGTCCGGTTGCCCAGCTCCGCATGCCCGCGCGCATGCCGAATTGGAACAAACGCGGGAACGCCGAACGCGCGGGCAGGCCGACAGTGAGGTGCTGGACAATCCCCATCGCCGGATCGGCCTGCATGATCCGCACCAGGCGCAGCACGGCGTCTGCGGTCATCACCGAGTCGGCATCGAGCATCACAGTCAGCGGGAAATCATCGGCGTGACGGTCGAGGAACTCCATCACATTGCCGGCCTTGAAGCCGGCGTTCACGCTGCGGCGTCGGTAGTGGATGCGCGGGTCGGGCCATGTCTGAATGGCGGCTGCTTCGGCGGTGTCGTCGCGGCTGTCGGACAGGATGAAGACGGCGAATTGCGCGCCGTGGCCGGTCGCATCGAGGGCTGCCAGCAACGCCCGGAGGGACGACAAAACGATGTCCATCGGCTCGTTGCGGATGGTGACCGCGAGCGCGATTTTGCCGGTAATCGCGCCGGTTTCGATGTCACCAATTCCGTGCAGGAGGGCGCGTGGCGGGTTGCGGGCCAGCATCAGGACGGCAAACCCCAGCGCCGCGTTGCCAACGCAAATGCCGAGCCAGGGCACCACGCCGACGAAGCAGATCAGGATCAGCGCTTTGATGATGGTCCAGCCGCCCGGTGCCAGGACGTTGACCATCAGCGCCAGCAGCCCAAGGGCGGCGATCACCAGGATCGCGAAGAAGACAATGCGTATCATCTCCCCAGCATGGCAGCCCCTGGCCCGTCGCGCGATGGCGGGTTAAGCCATGGCCATGCGCCCCATTGTTGCCATCATCCTGCCACCGCGCGAAGGCTTTGCCGAAGAAGCCGTTGGCGCTGTCGGGTTGCTGGTGCGCCGCCACGTCCAGGCCTGTCCGGAATTTGGATCGGTGGTGTTTGGCCTGCCACAAGCGCGCCGGTTCCCCGAGGTCGATTTCTGTCCGGTGCGCCCAAGCTGGTTTCCCGGCAACGCCACGCGCCGCTACGCCGGCGGCATTGCACGGGCACTGCGCGCGATGCGGCCCAATCTGATCGAGGTGCATAACCGGCCGGACGTGGCGCTGTTTCTTGCCGGGCGATTTCCGACGATCCCGGTGGCGCTATTCCTGCACAACGACCCGCAGGGCATGCGCGGCGCGCGAACCGCGGCCGAGCGCCAGCGCCTGATTGACCGACTGGCGCGGATCATTCCGGTTTCGGCCTATATCGCTGGCCGCATGCCGTCGAGCGACAAGATTGCGGTGTTGCCCAACTGCCTGGATCTGGCCGCCATCCCCGCCTCCCCAGCCGAGCGCGACAGGGTAATCCTGTTCGCCGGCCGGGTGGTTGCCGATAAGGGTGCGGATCGTTTTGTCACCGCCTGTGCCCGTGCCTTGCCGTTGCTGCCAGGGTGGCGCGCGGAGATGATCGGCGCCGACCGGTTCCGCGCTGACAGTCCGGATACGCCGTTCCTGCGCGGTTTGCGCACCGTCGCCGAGGCCGCCGGCATTGCCATGCTTGGCTATCGCCCGCACGCGGATGTGCTGGCGGCGATGGCACGCGCCGCGATCGTCGTGGTCCCAAGCCGTTGGCCGGAACCGTTTGGCCTGACCGCGCTGGAGGCTTTGGCTTGCGGGGCGACGTTACTTTACGCGCCTAATGGCGGCCTGGCGGAAGTCGTGGGTGATGCCGGTATTGCCATCGACGCGGAAAATATCGAAGGCATGGTCGCGGCTTTGGTGCAGGCCGCTGCCAATCCCGCCCCCTGTCCGGCCCGCGCCGTCCGGTTTGGCCTCCGTCCTGTTGGGGCCGCGCTTGGGGCGCTGCGCCGACAAACGTTGGACGCATGGTCGCGCGGACCAACCGCCCCTATATAGGGTCGCAAAGCAGCGACTGGAGCCCATCATGGCCGAACCCGACCTCGTCCCCGTAACCGTGCTGACCGGCTATCTTGGCGCCGGCAAAACCACCTTGCTCAACCGCATCCTCACCGAACAGCATGGCCGCAAATACGCGGTCATCATCAATGAGTTCGGCGAACTTGGCGTCGATAATGACCTGGTGGTCGATACCGACGAAGAAGTCTTCGAGATGAACAACGGCTGCATCTGCTGCACCGTGCGCGGCGACCTGATCCGCATTGTTGCTGGGCTGATGAAGCGGCGCGACAAGTTCGACGGCATCATTATCGAGACCACCGGCCTCGCCAATCCGGCCCCGGTGGCGCAGACGTTTTTCGTTGATGACACGGTGCGCGCCAAAACCAAGCTCGACGCCATCATCACTGTGGTCGATGCGCTGAACCTGCCGGCACGACTGGTGGATAGCCACGAAGCTGCCGACCAGATCGCTTTCGCCGACGTGATTGTGCTCAACAAGACCGATCTGGTAACGCCCGAGCAGTTGGTGGCAGTTGAAGCGCAGGTCCGCAAAATCAACAAATTCGCCCGCATCCATCATGCGCAGAAATCCAACGTGCCGATTGCCGAACTGCTGAACCAGGGCGCATTCGACCTCAACCGGGTGCTGGCGCATACGCCGGACTTCCTGACCGATGATGAGCACGAACATAACGACGACATCGCCTCGATGAGCTTCGAAGCCGAAAAGCCGCTCGATCCGGAGCGCTTCAACGCCTGGATTGGCGCGCTGCTCGCTGAAAAAGGCGCGGATATGCTGCGCACCAAAGGGATCTTGGCCTACGAGGGCGATGATCGCCGCTTCGCCTTCCAGGCCGTCCACATGATCGCCGATGGCGATTTCATCGGCAAATGGAAAGACGGCGACCCGCGCACCAGCCGCCTCGTGTTCATCGGCCGCAACCTCAACCGCCCGCAACTGCGGCGCGGCTTTGAATCCTGCCAAATCGCATGAGCGCCACCGTCAATCCCGACACCATCCTGCAAACCCGCGGCGTGCAGCGCGGGCTGGATGCCTGGGTCGTGGCCGCTGCCTTCAATCGCGATGGCGCCTGCGCCTTTGCGACCGGTGATGGCCGCATTCTGATCGCCCGCAAGGGGGTTGCCGACTGGCAGGAAATTGCCGCGCATGATGGCGGGGTGTTGTCGCTCGCCACAGATCTGTCGGGCGGCTGGCTCAGCGGCGGCGATGATGGCCGCTTCCTGCGCATTGCCGCCGATGGTGCGATTACCGAATTGGCCAGCTATGGGATGAAATGGGTCGAGCATGTCGCCGCCGCCCCGGATGGCAAAACCGGCGTGGTGGTCTGCACGGTGGGCAAATTCGTGCATGTGTTCGCGGCCGATGGGAAGATGTTGAAATCGCTGGAACACCCATCATCGGTGACCGGGATTGCCTTTGACCTGAAGGGCAAACGCCTGGCGGCGTCGCATTACAATGGTGCGAGCGTGTGGTTCGTGGCGTCGAAAAGCGACAACCCCAAGCGGCTTGAATGGAAGGGCAGTCACACCGGGGTCGCCATGCACCCCGAAGCCGAGGCGGTGGTGACGGCGATGCAGGAAAATTCGCTGCATGGCTGGCGGTTGGCCGAAACTCAGCACATGCGGATGACCGGCTACCCGAGCAAAACCAACGCAATCGGCTTCACCAAGAACGGCAAATGGCTGGCGTCGTCCGGGGCTGATTCGATCGTGTTATGGCCGTTCTTTGGCGGCGGCCCGATGGGCAAGGCGCCGACCGAACTGGCTGGCGGCGATGACATCATCTGCACCATGATCGCGGTGCATCCGCTGAGCGAGGTGGTGGCGGCAGGCTTTGCCGATGGCATGGTGGTGGTCGCCGACATCAGTTCGTCGCGCATCCTGCCGGTGGCCGATAGCGGGCGTGGTTCGATATCGGCACTGGCGTGGAATGATAACGGGACCTTGCTGGGGATTGGGACCGAGACCGGGTTCGCAGCTGTGGTGGATTTTTCGAAGAAGTAGGAGCCGACATGCACATGATCGAAGCGCGCGGAATGCGTATGCCCAAACTCGGCCTCGGCACCTGGCGGATGAAGGGCGAGGAATGCACGACGGCGGTGCTCGGCGCACTTGATCGCGGCTATCGCCATATCGACACCGCACAGATGTATGGCAACGAGGATGCGGTGGGCGAGGCGCTCGCCACCACAAGCATCAAACGCGGCGACATCCATCTGACCACCAAGGTCTGGCACGAAAATCTGGCACCGGACCGGATGCGGGCGGCGATGGATAACAGCCTGAAGCAGTTGCGGGTCGATTACGTTGATCTCTATCTGATCCACTGGCCGTCGCCGACGATGGACCTCGCCGCTTCGCTCGGCCAGTTGGTGAAATTCCAGGAACAGGGCTTGGCGCGCCATATTGGCGTGTCGAACTTTCCGAGCGCGATGCTGCGCGAAGCGGTTGAGGTTATTGGCGCGCCGATCGTGTGCAACCAGGTGGAATACCATGTGCTGCGCGACCAGACTGCGGTGCTGGCGATGTTGCGCAAACACGGCATGGCGCTGACCGCCTATTGCCCGCTGGCCCAGGGCCGCCTCGCCGAACATCCGGTGCTGGACGAGATCGCCCGCAAGCACGGCGTGACCCCGGCGCAGGTGGCGTTGAACTGGCTGCTTGCCCAGGACAATGTCGCCGCGATCCCCAAGGCTGGCCGGGCTGAAAGCCAGCAAGCCAATCTCGATGCAATGAAGTTCGGGCTTGATAATGCGGACCGGGCGGCGATTGCGGCCCTGCCGAAGAATGAGCGGTTTGTTAATCCGGCGACCGGGCCTAAATGGGATGCAGTGCCAGGGTGAGTCATACAACCGCCCGAATGACTTATCGTTCCAGTCATTCGGGCGGTTGATACTAACCTGCCGAAACGTCTTTCAAATAGCCTTCCTGGCGCGCCACCATCGCCATATCGAGATCCAGGATTTTGCGCGCCGCCGCCTGCACGAGTGCGATCTCCACCGCTTGCCGATCGCGCGCCAAGGCCCCGGTAACGCTCGCCGCGTGGCGTCGATGCACATTCAACGGTGCCGCCACCCAGGCAACATGCCCGTCGCTATGGGCCAGAAGATCGACGTAGAGCCGCCAATCACCCGCCATACGCAGATTACCCAGTTCCGCGCGGCACCGATCCAAGGCTGCCAGCAATGCGGTTCTTCGCCACAGCACCGCGCTGGCGTTCAGGATCAGATTGCGTTCGCCAAGATAGGTGCGGGCAAATTCCCGCGCCGGCATGATCGCATCGCGGCCGAGGCCGAGCGCGCCTGCCTCGGCGTAATAGCCTTGGTAGCTCGGCCACATTGCCCCGCCATCGGCATCAATGCTGCGGCTGTCGCAGATCACCATGTCGATGTCAGGGGTCGCGACGAGGCGGCTGGTCAGGGTCGCGAGGAAGCTTGGGTCGGCTTCGTCATCGGCTTCGGCAATCCAGATGAAATCACCCACTGCCATTTCCGCCCCACGGCGCCACTGGCGGAATACCGAACCTGAGTTGCGCGCGCTCACTACCAGTTTGATGTCACGTCCCCAATCGGCGGCGATTTGGACGGCCACGGCGGCACTCGCGTCGGTGGAGGCATCGTCGAGCACGATCACCTCGACCACCGGGGTGGTTTGCGCGAAGATCGAGGCCAGCCGCGCCGGCATGTAACTGGCATAGTTATAGCCTGGCACCACAACCGACACCCTGGCGAGACCGGGTATCAGGGTGGTCAGTAATTGTTCGGTGTAGCGATCGAAGTTGAAATGCCGGCGGGCGATGGCAGCTAACCGCCCACGGTCCGCCGCCAGCCCGGGCTGGCGCAACAGCATCAGCAACTGCCGCGCCATCGCCTCGCAATCGGCCATCGGCACCACTTGCCCGGCATCAAGCTGATCGAGCATTTTGGGAATACCGCCCGATCCGGCAAAGGCAAGGCTCGGCAATCCGGCGGTCATGGCTTCGAGCACAACACTCGGGAACGGGTCTTCGCGGGAGGTCAGCGCAAAGACGTCCGACGCGCTGAACCAGTCCCCCGAATCGGTTTGATGGCCGGGCAGCAGGAAGGTTCCGGTGGCAATTGCCGCGGCGATCTCTCCGGTAAGATGGGCCCGCAGCACCGGGTCAATGTCGCCAATCCAGCAGAACACCACCTGCTTGTCCCGCCGCCGTGCCGCGCGCCAGACTTGGAGGAACAGGTCGAAGCCCTTGCGCAAGTCGGCATAGCCGGCGCCAAGGACCATTCTGGTATCGGCCGCAAGGCCGAGGCGGGTGCGCAATCTGGTGCGGGCCCTTGTGGTGAAACTATTGGCGCGATAACAGCCTTGTGGTGCAATCAGGCTGCGGGCCGGGTCGAGATGAACCAGCCGTGCCGTGCCATCGCGCACTGCCTCGGCGGCAAACACCATTTTGGTTGCCTGGCGCGCGGCCTCGGTGAGCGCGGGTTGCAGGCCGTGGGCCGCAATCATCCCCGGCAGTTCATGGACCAGCAGGATGCTGGGGATGCCCGCCAAATGCAGCCCCGCGACGGCCCTGGCGCAGGCTGCGGAATTGACAATGGCATGGGTCACCCCGCGCACCGCAGCCCCGGCGAGGAAGCCGTCCAACCCGACCGCTCCATCAAGCACGGTGGTCGGGGCGACCGCCGCATAGCCCGCCCGCAATGTGCCATCGCCGAGCAACAAAATCTCGAGCCGCACCCCCATCCGCCGCTGCAACTGGCGCGCCAGATGCAGGAGTAGCATTTGGGCACCTGCGGGGAACCCATCATGGCCGACCAGCAATAGGCCGGGCGCGGTTTCCGACACCGAAGTGACTGCCCGGCTGGTGGCGTTGAGGAAGGCCGCACCGAAATGCACGTCGGGTTCGAGATAGGCGCCCTCGGCCCATTCGTTCCACGCGTTTACCGCGACGATCGCCTCGCCGAAAAACCGGTTCTCCTGCGCGC
The DNA here is from genome assembly GCA_025360065.1 of Acetobacteraceae bacterium. Lineage (GTDB taxonomy): Bacteria > Pseudomonadota > Alphaproteobacteria > Acetobacterales > Acetobacteraceae > CAITOL01. Next base: position 42,848 of record JANYCX010000069.1, read on the forward strand.
GTGCAATCAGTGCGCCCAGCCATGCGCCATATTTTGCCGGCGTCCCGCCATGGATAACCAGCCCGGCGCCCTGCCGGCGTGCGTCATTGTCCCAGCCCGGCACCAATGTCTTGATTTGCGGAAAGGCCGGCACCGGTTCGGCGAGCGATGCCACCACGACATCGTCATAGGCATAGACCTGGGCGCTGGCCTCGGGGTCGAAATAGGACAGTGTCGGGTTCTGCAGCGCCAGTCCGCCAACCACCTTGTGCGGGGGAAATTCGATGGCGCCATCGAGGCCAAAATCACGCGGGTCGGTCGCGTTGAAGCTTTGCGACATCAACAGGATCGGATCCTCGCCGTGCCGATCATGGAACAATCGCCGCCAGCGCGCGACGGTCACGATTGTGTCTGGGATCAGCGCCGGCCGATAAACCATCAGCACCGGCCGCCCGACCAGACGGATATAGCGCGGATCGCGGAAATGGCGGGCGAAGCAATCGACCAGCGCAGGTTCATCCGCGTCGTGCCAGTCTTGCGACATCAGCACCGACTGGTCGGAGCCATCCCAGCGCCGTGTCCAGTTTTCGTTCGCCCACATCAGGCAGAACGGGAAATCCAGACTGGGATCGGCCATCATCACTTCGATCGGCCGTTCGAGCAGGCGGTGCCCGTTGAACCAGTAGAAATAATGCACAAATCCGAACAGTCCGCCATCGCGCGCCATGGCGATCTGGCGTCGCATGGTTTCGCTGTCATCGAGTGAATAATGCCCAAGGTCGCGCGGGATGCGTGGCTGATAGTGCCCGGCAAAACGCGGCATGCCGCGGGCAATCGCGGTCCATTCGGTAAAGCCCTTGCCCCACCATTCATCGTTTTCGGCGATAGCGTGAAACTGCGGCAAATAGTATGCCAACAGCTTGGCCTGGCGCCGTACGCTGCGTGGCAGCGGCTGGAATTCCTCGAAATACGGCCCCGGCCTGGCATTGGCGCGCTGGGTGGCGAACACGCCGGTTTCGGCTTCCGACGGCATCGGATGCACAGTGAGAACGTTGCGCACCCGCCGATAATGCAGCAGCGGATTTTCATCGGTCGCGCCATCGAGGTAGCGGCGCTGATAATAGCCCGTATCGAAGCCGGCAGACGGATTGCGCCCCTCGCGATAGCCCCACAGCAAAAAATGCTCGAACGGATCGACGCCGGCAGCCGAGATATCGGGGTAGGTGGCGAGATAATAGACCGGATCAAACTCCGGCAACGGGCTGGTCGTGCCACTGAAACGTAGTTCCAGGAAGTGTCGCAACAAGGTCTCGCCCGGATCGGCCTGGTGCAGGGTTCGATACCAGCAAAGATCAAAAAATGGCGCGGGTGCCCGGCCCCCCGCCTCACCAAAGCGAATATAATGCAGCAACGGATTGACCCCGCTGCGTTGCACGTCGGGATTTTCGCGTAAATACCAATCGGTGACGAAATAGGGGTTGGGCCGGCGGCCCTCCTTTATGCCATGCAGGCAGAAATGGGTCATCGGATCGTGCCCGACCAGGTCCCGATAGGTGGCGTGATACCATTCGGCATCGAACAGACCGCTGGCTTCCATCGCAATGCGGTCGGCATCGTTGTGGATGCCAAAGCCATCAGCGACCGACCAGCCATCGCCGCCATGCAGGCCGCGTGTCGGCATTTCGTTCACGAAACGCTACCCCGGATTTGGTTCATCTGCTGTCCCTGTTGCCTGCGATCGCAACCATTCCGGCACACTAGGCAAAGCAACGGCTGGGTAAATTCAAAAACGGCGGATCGCGGGGCTTTGACGCAACCGTCACGACATTATCGCTGTCCAAATAACGTTTATTGCCGAGGGCGAGACTCGCACTGGAGATGGAACGCTGCCACGATGCGTAATCGCTAGGAGAACATCATGGACTATCGCAATCTGGGTCGCAGCGGCCTCAAAGTTTCGCCCCTATGTCTTGGCGCAATGATGTTCGGCGGACCGACGGACGAGGCGACATCGCGCCGGATTATCGATCACGCCCGCGACCAGGGGGTGAATTTTATTGATACTGCCGACGCCTATAATGGCGGGCGATCGGAGGAAATCATCGGGCGGGCGATTGCCGGCAACCGCGACTGGTGGGTGCTGGCAACCAAGATCGCCAACCCGACCGAGCCTGGCCCGAACGGACGCGGCCTATCGCGGCGCTACATGATCGGGGCCGTCGAGCGCAGCCTGACGCGCCTCGGCATTGCGACCATCGACGTGCTTTATCTGCACAAGGAAGACCACGCGACCCCGATCTCGGAAGTGGTCCACGGCTTGGCCGACCTGATCCGCGCCGGCAAACTGCGGCATTTCGGCCTGTCCAACCATCGCGCCTGGCGCATCGCCGAGTTCTGCCGGCTGTGCGACGAGGCCGGGATCGACCGCCCGGTGGTGAGCCAGCCGCTCTATAACGCGCTCAACCGGATGATCGAGGTCGAGCATTTGCCGGCCTGCGCGCATTTCGGCCTGGGGGTGTTTCCCTATTCCCCGCTGGCGCGCGGGGTGCTGACCGGCAAATACCGGCCTGATATGCCGCCGCAGGAGGGTACCCGCGCCGGGCGCCAGGACAAAAGGATGATCGAAACCGAGTGGCGGGCGGAAAGCCTGACCATCGCGGCCAGGATCGCCGAACATGCCGCCGCGCGGGGAGTTACCCCGAGCCAGTTCGCTATGGCCTGGGTGCTCAACAATCCACTCGTCACCGGCACGATAGCCGGGCCGCGCACCGAGGCGCAGTGGGGGGACTATGTCGCGAGCTTGAACGTGAAGCTGACCGCCGAGGATGAGGCGCTGGTGATCGTCTCGTGGTGCCGGGCCATCCATCAACGCCGGGCTATAACGACCCCGCTTATCCGATCGAGGGCCGGCCGGTTTAAGCGCCCCCACCCGTCAGAACGGGCAAGGGTGAACGCAATCAGGCGCTGGCAACAGGCGCGTCGGCGGCGCGGCGCGATTGCCACAGCGCCAGGAAGTCGATCGGCTGCATCAGCACTGGCGGGAAGCCGCCGTCGCGGGTGACGTCGGACAGGATGTTGCGAGCGAACGGAAACAGCAAACGTGGGCATTCAACAAGCAGGATCGGTTCAATCGTTTCGGCGGGGATGCCGGCCAAGGTGAACACGCCGGCATAAGCGAGTTCGACCACGAATACCTTGGCGGCCGGTTCGGCGCCGTTGGTGGGGGCTGATGGGTCAACGGCGTCAGCGCGGATCGACAGCACCACTTCGAACACATCTTGGCCGTCAGTGATGCGGCGGGCCTGGACGTCGAGGTTGAGATCGACGCGCGGGGCATTGCGCAAGGTGGTGAAAATCGCCGGGGCGCCGGGAACTTCAAAAGACAGGTCTTTAATATATTGGATATTGATGACCAGCGGCGCTGGCGGTGCCGGCTGCGGGGCGGATTGGGTTGCAGACATAAACGGTCTCCCTCAAAATCGTTAAATACGGCGCGCCTCATGGCACATGGTCAGCAGGTCGGCAAAGGGGCAGGGGCTTACGAGCCGCCCAGCCCGCGCAATTCGCGCGCCCGTTCGAGCACTTTGTTTTCCAGTTCGGTCGCCACTGTCGGGTTCACCGCGGCATCGACCCATTGGCCGCCCTGGTTCACCTGCCGGAAGATCGACACTTTCACCCCATCGGCGCGCAGCTGGCGGCCAAGGATATAGGCGGTGGCCTTGAAACGTTCGCCCTGGGCCGACGGCGGCTGATACCAATCGGTGATCACCACGCCGCCAAACGGATCGGCCGAGGTGAGCGGCATGAAAGACAGCGTGTCGAGGGTGCCGCGCCACAAATAGGCGTTCACCCCGAGGCCGGCGCCTCCGGTACCGGCGCCATCGTTCTGGCCGCTGCTTTTGCCGCCAGTGCCCAGATTAAATAGCGAGCCGTCGCCCTGGTATTTGCCGAGCGCACCTTTGAAGCGCGAGTCGTTATATTCGTCTTCGCGCACCTGCGTCGATTTCCCGCAGCCAGTGAGCGCCACGGCCATGGCAATTCCGACCATAGCGGCAACACGCACGCCAAGTTTGCCGGTCGATTGGGGTGCAGCCATTCAGCGATCTCCTGTGGACGATAATCCGACTGCAATGCGGTCGGCGGGGCTTGGACATCATGGCCTGGGCAGGATGTCAACTCTAGGGGAGCGGACGCATGGCATCGGAGCGAAAAAAAACCGGATCGCAGCGAACTGCGATCCGGCTTCTTCACGATCCAACGATCAGACTTTTCCAGTCCGTGTCCCGTGGGACACGGTCCGGAAAGGGCTTACCACTGGAAGTAGTTGGTCAGGATCAGGCCCTGAGCCTTGGTGTTGTTGCCTGCAGTGCCGCGCGAATTGGTGTAGAAGTTGTAACCGACTTGACGACGGCCACCATATTCGTAGCTGAGCGACAGGGTCGCATTCGGCGCCCAGCCGTAGGACACGGCGGCAACCGCGCCGATTTCCTTGCGCTTGCCGAACGTGCCGGCACCCGCGAAGTCTTCGGTGTAAGCGCCCGGCGTGAGGCTCTGCAGGAACGAGGTGCTGAAGCCCCACGCGCCGGTGACATAAGACGCGCCGACCACGAATGCGGTCGAGTTGCCCTTGCCCTGAGCGACAGGCATCAGGTTGTTCGAGCCGTTCGGGTTGATCGCGCCGGTCACGATGTGACCACCGACGGCGAAGCCGCCATAGGTGAGCATCAGGCCAGCGTCAAACGCGAGCGGGTTGCGATAGCCGTATTGTGCCGCACCCGAGGTGGTCAGGCCGGTAAGGCCGCCATTCTTGATGGTGGTGCCAGCAGCGACGCCGCCTTCGATGACAACGCCAACCGGGCCCATCGCGCCGGCATAACGTGCCGCTGCGGTGAACAGGTTGCGGGTGCGACGAAGGTCGGTCGTGGTGTTGTTGGCAGCCTGGAAGGTGCCAGTGGAGATCGTGGTGGTGCGCGGGTCACCAGCACCACCCTGGGTGGTCTGCGGATAGGAAACGCCGTTCGAGGACGGCGTGAAGCCAACACCGAAGTCAAAGCCATTCCAACGCGGCGACAGATACACCAGCTTGGGGTTGGCATAGGTGCCGGAGTTTTCCGCGAACGGCCAGTTCACCAAGGTCGACGAATGGATCAGGGCACCGAGGTCGCCGTTCCAGGTTGTGTCGCCGATGCCTTCGAAGGTGCCGGTCATCATCAGGGCAATCGGGTCATCGCTGCCGCCGAAGCGGAACGTGCCCCAGCTGCCGGCGACGAAGCCAACGGCGCGCTGGTACTTCAGGGTCGCGCCGCCGGTATTGCCCGAAGCGGTCGCGCCACCGTTGTTTTCACGGGTTTCCATGTAAGCGCCGTAGGTCAGGCCCTGGGCGGTGGTGCCCTGGAAGCCCCAGTAGAGACGCGCGGCTGCACCGATCGCGTACGGGGAGGAATTGCCAACGTTCTTGTCGGCGCTGTCGGACAGAAAGGCTGCGTCGAAATACAGACGGCCACGGACATAAGCCTGCACGGTGCCGGGTTCGTTACCCGCCGACGGGGCGCTGGACGGGCCATACACGCCATAAAGGCCCGGAGGGGCGCCGGCGACCAGCGGATTGACGGGGGCGGTGGTCTGGGCAACGGCAGCGCCGGCCAGGCCCACGATCGTCAGGGCGGTGGAAGCCGCCAAGATGGATTTACGCATTGTATTCTCCTCATATCGCCGGATTCCCCGGCTGATGTCTTTAGGCCCCGTCCCGTTACCGGGGCAGCCAGACCTGGACAGAGTAATGCCGCCAGTTTCGCCAACGCGCAATGGTGAACGCGTCTGGTTTATGGCATTTCCGAAACACTGTGGCGTAAATAGCACAGTTCGGGT
>JANYCX010000076.1 GCA_025360065.1 Acetobacteraceae bacterium
CTCGGCCAGCGCGATGAAGTTCTCCAGCCCGACCCAGCTGCCATTGCCACCGATTTCGGTGTCGGTGAACGCAAGATAAATGCCAAGCCCCAACGGATAAGTCAGGAACACCAGCAGCAGGCCCAAAGCCGGCGCCAAGCAAACAGCGATCAGAAAGGGTTTGTAGTCGAACAGCCGCGCAAGCCAGTTCGGCTTGGTCCGTTTCGCAACCCAAGTGGTGGCGTCCATCGACATCCCTTCGAAATCAGGCAGGCGCTCCGGGGCGTGGCGTCACGCCCCGGAGGTTTCAATCAGGCTTTACGGTAGATGCGGGCCAGACGGCGTTCAGCCTCCTTGGCCGCTTCCTCGGGCGTTGACTGGCCGGATGCCGCCGAGGCAACCATCTGCACCAGCACATATTCCGCCGTGGCGGCAGCTGCCGCCGACGAAATCGGGCCCTTGTAGCCGTCATAGCGGGTCATTTTCTGCGCATCGCGATAGGGCAGAATTTTCGGGTCGAGCTTCCAGCAATCGGACTGGTCATAGGCCAGCAGCGGGTGCGCCCAATAGCCCAGGCACTTGGTCAGCCAGGGGTCATACTGTTCGGCTTCCATCATGAAGCGGAGATATTCCTTGGCTGCGTTGGGATACTTGGTGTGCTTAAAAGCCATCGCATTCAGCGTGTTGGCAGCTTCTGGGTAGACGTTACCCTTGGCGCCCGGCAGGCGCATATGTTCGGTATCGGCGGCGATAGCGGCGGTTTTCGGGTCGTTCTTCAACACAAAGTAGATCGACACGCCGTTCGACGTCATGCTGATTTCTTCAGCGATGTAGGCCTTGTTGTTCGACGGATCGAGCCAGGACAGCGTGCCTGGAATGAAGGTCTTGTACAACTCGGCCGAATATTTCAGCGCCGCCACAGTTTCTTTAGAATTGATCGCGACCTTGCCGGCCTCGTCAACCTGATAGGCGCCATGCGCCCATAGCAGCCACGTCGCGGTGCCGTTGCCATCGCCCTGGCTGTTGCCCAGCGCCCAGCCGACCGGGTGCTTGGCAGCGTGCAGCTTGCGACACAGGTCAAGGAATTTGTCGAGTTCATTCGGCGGCTTTTCATAGCCCGCCTGATTGACCCAGGATTTGCGATAAACGAGCGCGCCGCCGCCGCAGCCCATCGGGATCGACAGCCATTTCTGGGTGCCGTGCTTGCGCCCATAGACCAGGGGCAGCGCGCCCCAGCCGCCATATTTTTTGCCGAGATAGCCAGCAAGCTCGGTCATGTCGAGGATCTTATCCTCATACAGATGCGGATCATTGGCCCAGCCGGCGACGATGTCGGGGCCGGCGCCAGTGCGGGCGGCAACTGCAACCTGGGCGCGGATGTCCTCCCAACCGACGAAATCGGTGCGCACAGGAACGCCAGTTGCCTTGGTGAATTTTTCGGTGTTTTCGCGCCAGATGGTTTCATCGGGATCGACGAACTTGGTCGGACGGATCACCCGCAAGGTGGCGCCCGCTTCAAGCGGGTGCTTGGGCAGCGGTACATTGACCACCGGAATGGCGGCATGTGCCGGCTGTCCGATCAAGCCGGTCGCGGCAAGTCCACTCGCTCCGATTGCTATAGTTTCACGACGTGTCAGACGATCCATCGTAGCCTCCCAGAAAAGCGGTCGGACCGACCGCGGGTTTTAGCCGTTGATCCAGCCCTCAGTTAAGGCGTTGGCCGGTTTCGGTATCGAACAGATGCACCAGTGCGGTGTCGGGTGACACCATCAGCATCTCGCCCGGTTTGGTGGTGATGCGTTCACGAAACGCGCCAACCACTGGCTTGCCGCCAAGCCGCCCGAGAACCTGGGTTTCAGCCCCGGTCGGCTCAAGCACGGTCACTTGAACGCCAACGCCGCCGATAGGGTCGAGCCGCAGATGTTCGGGGCGGATGCCGTAGGTAACTTTGCGGCCCTCCAGGGCTTCGGTCCGTGGCGGCATGGCGAGGCTCGTGTCGCCCACCCGAAACATCCCGCCGACCACCTCTCCCGGCAACAAATTCATCGCCGGCGATCCGATGAAGCCCGCAACAAACAAATTGGCCGGATTGTCGTAAAGATCGAGCGGCGCGCCGATCTGTTCGATATTGCCGCTGTTCATCACCACGATTTTATCGGCCATCGTCATCGCCTCGATCTGGTCATGGGTGACGTAGACCGTAGTGGTGCGCAGGCGCTGATGCAATTCCTTGATTTCGGCGCGCATTTGCACACGCAGCTTGGCGTCAAGGTTCGATAGCGGTTCGTCGAACAGGAACACCTGCGGATCGCGGACAATGGCGCGGCCCATCGCCACGCGCTGGCGCTGGCCGCCGGATAGCTGGCGCGGATAGCGATGCAGATAGGGTGCGAGGCCAAGGATATCGGCGGCGCGACCAACCTTGTCGTCAATCACCGCTTGCGGCGCCTTGGCCAGCAGCAGCGAAAACGCCATGTTGTCGCGCACCGTCATGTGCGGATAAAGCGCGTAGTTCTGGAACACCATGGCAATATCGCGCTCTTTCGGCGCAACATTGTTGACCACGGTGCCGCCGATGGCGATTTCCCCGCGGCTGATGTTTTCGAGCCCGGCGATCATGCGCAATAAAGTGGATTTACCGCAGCCCGACGGGCCAACCAGAATGACAAATTCGCCATCGGCGACCTCCACGTCCACACCATGCAACACTTCTGTGCTACCGAACGCCTTGCGCACTGCGCGGATCGAAACTGTGGCCATGCGCGTTCGTGAGCCTCCCAATGCAGCTGCGGAATTAACCGCTTGGGGCTACGATAGGAGGTCGCCGGCGATTTTGCCAGCCCCTATGCGCGCGCTACCATCTGGCGCAGCAAAATATCGAATTCCGCGATCGTGAGTGTCTCGGCGCGGCGGTCGGGTGCGATCCCGGCCGCGTCGAGCAGGGCTTCTCCCCCAAGGTTTTTCAGTGATCCACGCAGCATTTTGCGCCGCTGACCAAAGGCTGCGGCAGTCAGGCGTTCCATCGCGGCGAACAACTCCGCCGGCGGCTGCACCGCATGCGGGGTCAGCCGCACCACCGCCGAATGCACCTTGGGCGGCGGCACGAACGCTTCGGGCGGCACCCGCAACGCCAGCGCCACCTCGCAGGTCCATTGCGCCAGCACACCCAACCGACCGTACGCCGAGGTTCCCGGCAGCGCGCAAAGCCGGTCGGCAACTTCTTGCTGGAACATCAGCGTCATCCGTTCCCATGAACCAGCCTGGCGCAGCCAGCCGACCAGCAGGGGGGAGCCGATATTGTACGGCAGATTGGCCACGATCTGGCGCGGCGCCTGCACGCGTGCGGCCAGGTCAACCGCGAGCGCGTCGCCTTCGATCAGGATAAACCGATCACCGTAAACCGCGATAAGCTCGCCCATTGCTGCAATCGCCCGCGGATCGATTTCCACCGAGGTGACACTTGCGGCACGGGAGGCCAGCAACGCCCGGGTCAGCCCACCCGGACCCGCCCCCACTTCGACCACGTGGCGCCCGGTGAGGTCACCAGCCGAGCGCACGATCCTGTCCAGCAGATTGGCATCGAGCAGAAAATGCTGCCCGAGCTTATGCCTGGCCGCCAGCCGATAGCGCGAAATAACATCCCGCAGCGCCGGCAGCGTCGGCTCGGTCATGCCTTGACATCAATAACCGCGCGCCGTTGCAGGCCGCGCATCATTTGTCGCGACAGCAGATCGACGCGTTCCGAAAACAGTTGATCGGCCAATTCCTTTTTGCCCGGCACCCCAACATTCCGGGTTTCCCGCGAACACACCATGATGAGCCCAACGCCATCCTGGGCGATCACCGGATCACCCAGGCGTCCCACCGGCGCGGAGGCGGCAAGCTGGCGCAAGCCGGGGTTGCCGATCCGATCAATCCGCACATCCGGAGATTCGGTTATCTTGGCGCCCGGAATGGATTTCATCGTCGTTTCAAGCGCGTCGCAGCCCTGTACGGTGGGCGCAATTGCACGCATCCGGTCGATGGCCCGGCGTTGATTTTCGGTCGGCGGTTGGTTCTGGCTCAGCGGGGTGTCGAACGACAGAACCGCCTGCTTGATATGGGCCATCATTGCCACGTCATTGCCGATTTCGCGCTTGCCACGCAGGCGGATAATGCTGATCCCGCCGGCAACGCGCACCGGATTGCTGATCGCACCGGCCGGCATCACGTTCACGACCGCCAAAACTTCCTGGTCAAGCTGGCTCGCCTGCACCCAGCCCATGTCGCCACCTTGCAAGGCAGTCTGGCTCTGGCTGAACTGGGCTGCCACCACCGCAAACGGGGCACCGCTGCGGAGTTGCTGGATCACCAGCTCGGCAAATCGCTGGGCATCGGCGCCCTGGGCCGGGTCCGAGATCGGGATGAAGATTTCGCTGACGTCGTATTCGGTTTGCCCGGTCTGGCCTTTCAGCAGGTTTTCGCGCTCCTGGATTTCAGCCTCGGTTGGTTCGGCGGATGACCCGAGAATGGTTCGCAACACCCGGGTCCAGCCGATCTGCACCCGGTACTGGTCGATCATGCTGCGCATCGACAGCCCGTCCGCTGCCAAACGACGCTGAAGCGTGCCCGGCGCCATGCCATTGCGACGCTCAATGCTGCCAATTATGGTGGCGATTTCGCTGTCTTGGACGATGACATGTCGACGCAGCATTTCCTGCAGGCGCAACCGTTCATCGATCAGCTGCTGCTTGACCTGCGGGGTCAGGCGATTGAGCACGTCCGAACTTGTCGGCAGCGCGACCGAGATCGCAAACAGCCGCCGCCGGGCGTCGATGTCACCATCGCTGACAATGTCGCCATTGACCACGGCGGCAATCCGCGACGCATCCTGGGTGAACAGGGCAGGCGGCTTTGTGGCCGTGCCTTGCGCCAACACGCCGCTCAGCGGGGTCAGAAAACACAGCGACAACAGCAGGGCGGCCTGGGTCAAACGATACATGCGTGGGCACTCACTGGGCATTGAAGCCGAACTCCCCAACGGTCTTGAGGGTGATTTGGAACAGGATGGTGGTGGCGCCACGATCACCGTTGACAGACGTATAGCGGCGAAACATCGTGGCGTCGAAGATGAAGCATTCGTCTTCATAGGCGGCCCCGAGCCCGAGCGCCACCATCTGCCGGGTTCGCACATCCTGGCGGGCCGATGCCTTGTAGCGCCAATGCTCCAACCGGGTGCTGATGCCGAGCGTTAGTTCATTGCGCGGGCTGGCAAGCGCGGCGGGCGGCGTGGCGGTATCATACAACAAATACGGGTTGTTGAAGGTGTAGATATAGCCCGCCGTCACCCGCAGCTGATCGCTGCCCACGCTCCCCAGCACATCGGCATAGCGCAGTTGGCCGCGGCGCGGATCGATCCGTTCGCGGGTGGTGATGTCGAGGTATTTGTTGGGCGCAACCGTCAGATGCCCAACAACATCGGACGTGGTGCGCTCAAGCCCCGAGCCTTGGGCGAAGCTGGTATCCCGCCGGACGCGAAACGCCTGCCCGATCTGGGCATCGATCAGTGCGCCGGACGGAAAATTCCACGCGGCATGGAGTGCCACATTGGCGCGCATACCGCCTTCCAGCCGATCGATGCCGGGATAGCGGTTGAGCGCGAACAGATTGGCGTCGGTGAAATCGAGATCCAGGCTGTCTTCGTTGGGAATATTGGTGAGGCCGCGCGCATAGCTGGGCGCGCGTGGCGCCAGGATCAGTTGGGCAATCGGTTCCAGCAACTGGGTGCCACCAGCGCCGGCGTTGCGGACCAGCGGCCAGCGCATTTCCACCGCGGCGGTCGGCAGGGTCTGGACCGCAGACAACCGGCTGAACTGCCCGTAATTCGGCTGCTGATTGAACTGGAATGCCTGATAAACCGCCCCATCGAAATGCAGGGTGGTCTTCCACACCTCCCCGGCCCGGCCAATGAACGGACGCTCCCAGTTCACGCTCGCGCGGGTGCGCTGGGTGTTGGTGCCGAGGGTGCGCAGCACGTTAAAAGCATCAAAGTCGACGCCAAGCTGTCCGCCCACACCTTCAACCGGGGTGGTCAGGCTGTAAGCATAGCGTGGCAACACCAGGGGCAGGCGGGTGGCGGAGATGCTGCGTGACAGGCCCTGGTAAGCCCGGGCATCGAGCCGCGCATAGGACCCTTGCCCGAAGCCTTCGAGGTAGATGCTGCTGGTGAGCGTTTCGTTCCAGCCATGCACCCGGAAGTTCCGCAGATACGTATCGGTGCTGGCGCGCTTGATGTCGAAGCCCCAGCGCCAAGTGTCGTCGATGACGAAATCACCCTTGGCGAAAACATGCCCAGCCAGCACTGACCGATCATTGGCGATCGCGGCATCGATGGTGACCATGCCGCTGTTAAAGCGGCGGCGGTAGTCCAAATTCAGTGCTGGGCCGTTTCTGGTGCCGACCAGCGGCTCCATCGTCAGGTCGGATTGCGCATCGATCGCCCAGTAATACGGCACGCCGAAAAACGCGCCGAGATGTTTGGAATAGCCCATGCTCGGCGGCAGAATGCCGCTGGCCCGGCGTTTGGATGGGTCGGGATGGGCCAGATAGGGAAACCATGCGACCGGGATGCCGAAGAACTCCACCATTGCATCGCGATATTCGATGCGCTGGTTGTCGAGGTCCTGGGTTGCCTCGGTGGCGCGGATTTGCCACAGCGGCGGCCTGGTCGGGTCATCGGGACACAACAGACAGGTCGAATAAACCGCCCGGCTCAATTCATTGATGCGGCCATCGGTGCGCCGCACGCCATTGGCGACCAGCCGCCCGCCATCCGGCAGCAATGCCTGCATCCCCGACAACACCCCGTTCTTGAGGCCGTCGGACAGTTCGGCGTAATCGGAGAAGACGGCTTGGCCGTCGGGTTCGAGCAGCACCACATGCCCGCTTGCCGCCGCAATGCCGGTGGCCCGATCATAGGTGACGCGGTCGGCCTTCAACACCCGGTCGGCCTGCCAGAATTCGACATTCCCGCTCAGGGTGGCGATGCCGGTGGTGCTGTCATAGTCGCCGCGATCGGCCTGATAGAACACCGGCGCATCACGGGAAATCGGCGCCAACGTGATCGCGGGCCCGCGTCTGGCGGGAGGTTGGGTTGGAACCGGCGTTTGGGGCTGCGCCTGGGCATCATCGCGCAGCAGCGCCGACAGCGCCGCAAGCCCCACCAACGCCAGGCCAATCACCCCGAGCGTCCCCTTGAGGAACCGGCTGATCGGCGTGCTTGCCGCATTCATCTAACCGTCCTCCAAGTGTAACAACAACGCCACCGACAGCATCATCCCAGCCGCCGCCGGCGCCCAGGCGGCGAGCAGCGTCGGCAGCTCCCCGGACTGGCCGAATTCCTCGGCGATTTTGGTAATCAGGAATAGCACGAACCCGGCGCCAATGCCGCTCGCGATCATTTGCCCCACCCCACCCCGCCGCGCTGGCCGCATCGAGAACCCGGCGGCGAGCAAAGCCATGGTCCCGGCGACCAATGGCAGCGCGAGCAGGGACTGGAAACGCAGTTGCTGGCGGATCGACGAAAATCCCGCCCGATCCAGTTCGCGGATGAAGCCAGGCAGGCTCCAGAACGACAGCGCGTCGGGGGAGGCAAAGCTGTCCTCGACCCGCCCCACTGTCACATCGGTCGGCAATCGCACGCTGCCTGCCGGATCGGACAGCTTGCCAGGCCTGCTCACCGTCGCCCCCGACAGGCGCCACATACCGATGTCAAGGGTCGCGGCCGATGCCTCGATCCGTTCGAGCAGGCGGTCGGCGCTGTCGAGTCGCATCACGCTGAGCAGGCCCGCCGTCAGCTGGCCCGCCCGCAGCTTCACGTCATAGGCGTGGATGATGGCGATGCCTTTGGGGTCCAGCACCTGATCGCCCTGGCGCAACCAAAGCTGCCCGCCGTTGAGCGCGAGCGGGCCGCCTCCGGTCTTGAGGAACTGGGCATCAAGCTGATCGGCGCGTGCGAACATCGCCGCGGCGAGCGGGTTGGCGATTGTGGTGGCGAACACCCCCAGCGCGATGGCGCAGGCGGTGGGGCCGGCCAAAAACTGCCACGCCGACAGCCCTGCGGCACGGGCAACGACGAGCTCGGATGATCTTGTGAGCTTTTCGAAGGCGAACATGCCGCCCAGCAGGACCGCGAACGGCAAGGTCTGAATCGCAATCCACGGCATGCGCAGCCCTGCCAATTCAGCAACCAGGGCAAAGCTGACATCTGGGCGCGGTGCAGCGCGGCGCAGCAATTCAATGAAATCGAACAGGCTGAACACAAGCGTCAGCATCGCCAGCATTCCCATCATGAAAAATGAGAATACCCGCGCGACATAAAGCGACAGCGTGCTGGCGACGATCATCGGGCCAGCCTAGCTTGCCTGATCGCATCGGTAAAACAGCCATGCGATCACGATTTTGGCAGAACCTTCCCTGGGTTGAGCAGTCCGGCCGGATCAAGCGCCTGCTTCACTTTTTGCATCATCATCAATTCCGCCCCGCCACGCCAATCCGCCATCATGTAAGTCTTGAGCTGTCCGATCCCATGTTCGGCCGAGAAACTGCCATCAAGCGTGCGGACGATCTCGGCCACCGTGTCCATGATGGCGTGATCGAGTGCCGCGAAATCGGCTGCCGCCATGTCAGGCGGCTGGACCAGATTAAAGTGAATATTGCCGTCGCCCATATGGCCGAACGGTGCCACCAGAATGCCGGGCAGCAGCGCCTCGCAAGCAGCAGTCGCCCCCCGGATCAGCGCCGGCACCGACGACACCGGGACCGAGACATCGTTTTTTACACTGGCGCCGGCGCGCTTCTGGCTTTCAGTATGTTCTTCTCGCAGGCGCCAGATCGCCCTGATTTGCGCCTCGCTTTCGGCGATTGCGGCGTCGATCACCTCGCCATCGGCCATCGCCGCTTCCAGCACATCCTCAAGGCTTTGCCGCAGCCCGGCATTGGGGCGCGGGGTGGCGAGTTCGATCAGCACGTAGTGATCGGCCCGTGCTGCCAAAGGCAGGATTGTGCCTTCAACCAGGCGCAACACCAGATCGACGCCCAGGCCGGACATATATTCGAACGCCTGGATGGCCGCCGGATCATGGGCCTGAAAGCGCGCGAACACCGCCAGCGCCGCTTCGGGACTGGCGACCGCGCAAAACGCCACGGCGGTTTCGCGTGGCCGGGCAACGATCTTAAGGACCGCAGCGGTAATGATCCCCAACGTACCCTCCGCGCCAACGAATAGCTGACGCAGGCAATAGCCGGTATTGTCCTTGCGCAGCCGACGCAACCCGTTCCACACCTGTCCGTCGGCCAGCACCACTTCCAGCCCCAACACCAAATCGCGCGCATTGCCGTAGCGCACCGTGTTGTTGCCGCCGGCGTTGGTCGAAAGCACGCCGCCGATCTGCGCCGAGCCCTCCGAACCGATCGACAGCGGCAATAGGCCACCATGTGCGCTCGCGGTCTCCTGGGCGGCGCGCAATGTGACACCGGCTTCAACAGTCATGGTCATGTCAACCGGATCGATCGCACGGACCCGATTCAGGCGCGACAGGCTGATCACCATTTGGTCCCCGGCGTCTGACGGGATGGCGCCGCCGACCATTGAGGTGTTGCCGCCTTGCGGCACAACCGCGATGCCGTGACAGTGACACACCGCCATCACCCGCGACAATTCGTCGGTGTTGCCCGGCCGCACCACTGCCGGCGTCCGCCCGCGATAGAGCCGGCGCCAGTCTTCGAGATAGCCGACCGTTTCGCCGGGCGCGGTCATCACCCAAGCCGGCCCGACAATCGCGCGCAGCTGGTCCAGGACGGGATCGGGGGAATTCGGGTCGGGCATGGCGTGGCTCCGCAGGATCTATTTGAGTGAGGGTAATGCAAAAAAGCGTCAGGAATCTTTACAACTTCCTGACCAATGTAAATTTAAGTCATTGAAATTTCGATGTGGCATGTGAATTGCTTTACCTGACAGCGGACGCATTAGAAAACTGCGCTGGGGGCAGAGGATGGCGTATCGTTATCTGTTGGCTGAGGCGTTGGCGGCGATTGGGCTGTGTGCACCGGTCCCGGCGCACGCGGTATTCGTTCTACCGGCCCAGGTCAGGGTAGTGGCGGCGGTCGAACTGCCAGCGACTTTGCAAAACGTCGCGCTGGCACCCGCCCCTGCGGGCGAGGCATTCTGTGTAGATCGTACCCTTTGCCAGCCATGGACCGAAATTATGGATACCATTTGGACCGCTGCCTCGGTGCCGAATTGGGTTAGCCCGACATTGATGGCGAACCTGGCGCTTGTCGCCCTTGGTCTGCTGTGGCTCCTGTTGACCCGACGCAGCCTGCTTGTGGCGCGCGACCGCGCCAGATAGAGCGTCACGCTTGCGAACGCCTTCGTTTGAAAGGGGAACGATGATCGTGACATCAAGACTCTATCGCGCACCCCAGCTGTCGAGCACCGATTGCGGCGACGCGTGCGTGACGGTTGCCTGCACCCCAGATTGGGTGCGCGAAAAGCGCGGCGCGGGTGCGGGCTGGCGCACTCCATCGACCTCGATAAACGCCTGCCGCGCCGCCATGTGGTGGTGATCGGGCGCTTCGGCCAGGGTCAGCACCGGGGCGACGCAGGCATCGGTGCCTTCAAGCAGGGCGCACCATTCATCGCGGGTCTTGGTGGCGAAAACCGCCGCCGCCTTGGCGCGCAGGTCCGGCCAGCCGGCTGGATCGCGTTGCGCATCGAAGGCCGGATCGTCCAATCCGGCAATTTTGCGCAGGATCGCGTAAAATTGTGGCTCAATCGAGCCGACCGACAGGAACTTCCCGTCGGCACAGCGGTAATTGCGATAAAAATGGGCGCCGCCATCCAGCATGTTCGTTTCGCGCCGATCCGCCCAGGCGCCAGAAGCGGAAATGCCATAGAACATCGTCATCAGGCTCACGACATTGTCTGAAATCGCGCAATCGACCACCTGGCCTTGGCCCGATGTCTTGGCCGACAGCAACGCCGCCAGCATGCCCATGATCAGATAGAGCGACCCGCCACCATAATCGCCGATCAAATTGAGCGGTGGCACCGGATGGCCGTCATCGCCGCCAGTCCCGATTGCATGCAGCGCGCCGGTGATGGCGATGTAGTTGAGGTCGTGGCCCGCAGCGTGGGCCAGTGGCCCGGTCTGCCCCCAGCCGGTCATCCGGCCATAAACCAGCTTTGGATTGGCCGCCAGAACGACATCTGGCCCTAGCCCCAGCCGCTCCATCACCCCCGGCCGGAACCCTTCGATCAGCGCATCGGCACAGGCCAGCACTGCCAGCGTGGCCGCCACATCGGTTGGCTGCTTAAGGTCGAGTTCAAGGTGATGGCGCCCGCGCATGGTAAAATCGGTCGCGCGCCGCTGGGTGCCCGGCCGGTCGATGCGCACCACCTCGGCGCCCATATCCGACAGCAGCATGGCCGCGAATGGCCCGGGTCCGATGCCGGCGAATTCAACAATACGCACGCCGGCGAGCGGCCCTGAAGCCGGGGTCTTGGACATGGTTCAATCCCATGGTTGTTAGACCGCCAACTCTAGGGTAGTGAGCCCGGCGTGGAAAGCATCCGCCGGCACGGCTTGCGCTGTGAGGGTGTGATGCTATTTTGCGCCCGGCTTGGCGTGACGATACGGCTGGAGGGATGGCCGAGTGGCTTAAGGCGCACGCTTGGAAAGCGTGTGTGCGTGAAAGCGTACCGAGGGTTCGAATCCCTCTCCCTCCGCCA
>JANYCX010000097.1 GCA_025360065.1 Acetobacteraceae bacterium
CATCTGCCTCGGTTTCGGCGTAGTCGTGGGCTTTGATATCGACGCCGCGGACCCAGAAGCCCTCGGCCTTGAGGCGCTTGACGAGATGGCCGCCGATGAAGCCGCCGGCGCCGCAGACTAGGGCGGTTTTCATGCCAATCAGGCCTCGACAGTCGCAAGGCAGGCATTCAACAATATCCGGTCGAGTTCATCGCGTGGGGCGCCTCCCATATCGGCTAGAATCAACGGCCGAATCTCCGCTGATGTCAGCGGGTCGTCACTGATCAGATCACCGAGTTGCGCGCCCTCGACGGTTTCGACGACGACCCCTGCAATGAACGTGGCGTAAGCCATGCTGGTATGGGCCAACGGGCCGCGCGGGAGCCAACCGGCGGCCCGGGTCTCGGCCGCGGTTGAAAAGCTCCACGTGCGGGAATATGGCGTCATGGCTTCGGCAATCCCAACGGCGAACTGATCGCCGATGGAATATCCATAGCCAAAGACATTAAATCTTCCGATATCGGTGTATATTTTGCGCTTACGCTGCGATTCGAAAAACAGTCGGTTCCAGTCGAGTTCAAATGGCGCCGACAGCATTTTGTCGGGCCGCATCCGAATGATCAGGTCGTAATCGATCCGTCTTATTAACGCCTGTTCAAAGCAACGCTCGATTTTGTAGAGCATTTTTTCCTGGTTATGCATTGCCGCGAACGGCTGGGCTTCATCTTCTTCGAATACAACGTCATCTGTCCCGAACGTGGCACGCACCTGCGCCGGATCGGCGTCCTGTCTGCTGCGAAAGACGTTGAACAGTTTTGGATATCGGCGCAAAATTGTGTCATACCCCTCCCGCCCGGACGCAAGCAAAAGCGCTTCTGCAAAAGCACCGGAAAATGCGCGCGGAATATGCCATTGATTGTCGGGGAAGCGCCGGCCGACATTGTGCCAAGTATGGACTGTGCGATGAACGTCGTGCGCTGCCAGGCCCAAATAGTCCCAACTCGCGTGCGCACGCCGATAGCCGCGCAATTGACCGGAAATGCACAGTGCGATGCGTAACTTGTCGCCGCGGCGAAATATCACCGCAGGTGGATCGCCGTCTAACCTGTATGCCTGGGCGACCGACCCGACGGCGTTGTCCCATGACGACGCGCGCGAAGGTTCAACGAGCGCGGCCTGCCGCAGTCGGGCCAACAACTCCTCGGCGGCGAGCGGATCATGCAACGTTGCCAGCAGCAACAGGCAGCGCGCTACGTCGCTGCCTGCCAGCTGAGGAAGCGGGTTTGATTCGGTCCCCGGATAACCCGCATCAACATATCGCCTGATATACCTGACACAAAATTGCGTAGACACAAACTCAGGCGCAAATAACTTCAGCCATATATTGGCCTTCTGCAAATAACTAAGACCAGTATCCGCCAATTTTGCGAACTCTTCGAAGTTGCTGTTGTCTCCAAAAGCGACGCGGGTGAACAACGCGCAGGCTGACATGTCGACTTCCGACGCCAAGCATTCGTTCGCCAAACTTTTCAGCGCCTGAACACCTAGATCGTTCTTGGATATCTGCAATTCAGAGCGCAAACCAACAATGAAAGGGTGCCAGGACGAATGCTCCACAAATGGCTGATGTAGAAAATACCGCACGACCTTCCGTAAGGACTCGCGGGGCAAAGCGCTCGTCAACCCCGCCATCAAAATCCTGGCTGCGGTTCTGTTTGTCTGATCCGAGTGGACAAAAAGCGAAAAATTATCATCCCATAATTCCAGCGAAGATTTTACATCTTCTGCATCGAGGAATAATTCAATTTTCGTTATCAATATGTTTTCGCTGACGCCTGTTTTTTCGACAACTATGGAAATGCATTCCTGAGCAACTGAATTTCCGGCCGCTTTCCCGACGGCAAATATGCCTTGCAATGCCCGGCTGGCCGCGTCGGGGAATTTGTCCACGAGCTCACGGAAAAGGTCCGGGACCCTGCCCCAGTCCTGGGTTTCGACAACGAGTGCAAGTCGCGCTGCGTAAATCTCCTGATCGGCTGGATATTTCTCGATGGCTATTTCCAACACCTGCAACCCCAGGAATGGCAATCCGCATCGACGCAGGGTTTCCGCCAACCCCAGCCCATTAGGCAGATGGCCAGGGAATTTGTTCAGCCCAACTAAATAGCGACCGGCGGCGACGTCCCATTCGCGTTGCCGAAACGCGTTGTAAGCGAAATAGGTGGTCGGCCAGGATTGATCCGGGAACCGCGCCATCGCGGAAACCATCAGCTGATCGGCGGCCGTTCGGTCATCACAAAGCCGGGCCGCCTCACACGCGTCAAAATACCCGGGCAGGTGATTCGGAAAGCGCCGCAGAAACTCCTCCGTGCAGATCCGCGCGCCCGGCCCGTCCCCACGCCCCAAAGCAGCCTTAATAAGGTCCGCGAGGCCATCCCTCGAGGTAAATTGAATATCTACCGCCAACATTTCACTCACACGGAGACTCCTGTATCGCTGACGACAAGCCCATCCTGACCCCATGGATTACGCATTGGCCGCAAAATCGCGGAGATGGCAACCGATGTCGACGGACGGCACTTGCCCTTCATTCTGACAACCTAGCGCCAGTGCGGTCCCGATCAAACATTGCAATAGCCCACGTCAATGGAATTATGGGACGCACACAACGGAATTCCGCGTGAATGCGGAACCCGTCGTTTTCACGACGCATAAAAGCACTTTAAGCTATTTCCGCGCGTCATTGTGCGCACGACACCAGAGATAGGCGAAAGCCTAGTCTGAACCGGTCTGGATCGGGCCGAACGGGAGCTGTTTTTGATGGGACATCATATGCTTGACGGGGCACGCGGGCACGATTCCGTCCAGGATATTCAGTTCGGCCTGGTGGGCAATGCGCAGCCGTTTTTGACCGATGGGTGGTCGACCGACGAAGATGGCTTCATCTGGATGATCGGCGGCGAATCGGGCATGCGGATCGAAACTCTGCCTGCCGGTTCGGACTTATGGCTTCGCATTACCCTGTTTCCGCATATCCTTCCGCCCCTGTTGGTGACCCAACCATTTACAATTTACGCAAATGGGCACCAGATTTACAGCGGCTCTCTCGATCGCGAGGAAGAAATCGCCTGCCGCATTTCGGCCGATGTCGCCGGGCGTGGTGTCCCGTTGGAATTACGCGTGGTCCATCCCCATGGCACCCCGCCTTCGGCTCTGGCGCCGAGCCAGGACGGTCGTGCCCTGGCGATTGCGATCCGGCACATGATTTTTTCTACCGAACCGCCGCCCCGACGCTGGCGCGCCCCGACATTGGAGGCTTTGGGGCTGCCAGAACAGATCGATTTCGCCTTCCTTGACGATGCGGTTGTGGCAGAGGGCGTTCCCGCCAATTTCAAAGGCAATGCCGACTATATTCAGGCTTCTTTGTTGATGAAGGCTGCCCAGTTCAGCGCCATCGGCCGATATTTTGGCGAGCGCCGGCTTTCCGGCCTGGGGGACGACGCCGCCTATTTCCCGGTCGGCCTGTGGGCCAGCCCGCACTCATGGCTCGGACGCGATGGTGCGCCGATCCTGGCGGAGGTCATGCCCGATCTTGGCGGTATCTTTGCGCGGCACGCCGGGTTGAAACTCCTGCTCGACTACTCCTCAGAGGCTGGATTGGGCGCGGAATTCCTGCCGGCATTGGACGAAGTGATCAGTCTGCTGTCCGTCGATCCATCGCGGATTGTCGTGCTTGTTTCCAATCGGGGCGTGGCCGCGCGGCATCGCGCACGTGCGAACACGGGGGCTCACCTCGCCTACCAGATTGTCGGGTGCGATCTCCGTCTGGCGTTTTCAGCGGTCGAGTTCGCCCGGCATCGCTGGTATGGGCGGCCAGACGTGCTGATTTCGCCCACGGAAATCGCCGCCAAGCGTGGGACCTTGCGATCGCACAAGATTTTGTCGCTCAATCGCCGGCCGCGCTGGCATCGGCTGATGCTGGCGATGATGCTAGGGCAGATCAAACTGCGCGGCGATACGATTGCGTCCATGCCGAGCCTGGCTTTCGCCGGTGACTGGCATCCGGAGACGGTAGACCTCGACAATCATCTGGCAACGTTACCGCAAGCGATGCAGGCTGCATTGCAGAAAGTGCGGGACGCGAGCTTCGCAAGCTTGCCATGGGTGATCGATGTCAATCTCGACAATACAGGGCGCAATGCGGAATTCGCCTATGACCAGCATCCGCGTGAGCCCTATTTGCAAAGCTATTTGTCCGTGGTGACGGAATCCTATTTCGAGGGTGCCCCCGGCGACGTTTTCATCACCGAGAAAACCTGCAAGGCGATCGCCGGCATGCAGCCATTTCTGCTGTTCGGACAAAGTGGCACCCTGGCAGCACTGCGCGGCCACGGGTTCGAAACGCCGACCCCGTTTGGCGCGGGCTACGACGAAGAACCCGATGCGGCGGCGCGGCTGGTGGCGCTGCATAAGGGGCTGTCAGAGATCGCTGCCGTTTCAATCGGCGATCTGCACAGCATTTACTACGACATGCTGCCGGTGCTGCGGCATAATTTCGAGCGGCTGTTTGATATCCCCGAGATTATCGGCCGGCAGTTGCATATTGCGCTGCTGACGCAGTTGGAAACCGCACCCTACCGCTGCCGCCAAGCCAACCCATCCGCCTTCCACCCCGCAACCCGCCCACGATGCCCATCGCCGTCCGGCGGGCCTTCGAACCCGTCAAGCACGTTGAACACGGCTGAATAGCCAGCAGCCTCGGCGGCAGCGGCGGCGGCGAGTGACCGCACTCCGGAACGGCAGAGGAAATAGAGCTTATGCGATGGTGTCAGCCCGGCCTCGGCCATCTGGCCGACGAAATCGCCGTTCACCGCCATAGCGGGAAAAATCTGCCACGGGATCAGCACCGTCTGTTTGCCAGCCTCGGTCAGGTCGGGCAGGCCAACATAGGTCCACTCGGCATCGGTGCGGACATCGACCAGTCTTGCCGCGGGATCGTCCAGCATTGCCTGCCAGACCTGTTTCGGGTGGATGTTCTCGACCATCGAATTTCTCCGTGTAAGGGTGCATGATTGCCATGGCGGGCGTCCGCCATCAACAGGGAAGCGTTTCCGTGATCACACTCGACAACAACCCCGCCCTTGCCCAACCATCCGCGACCGGCCTGATGGGGGCGATTGGCAACACCCCGCTGATCCGGCTGCGCCGCCTGTCGGAGGAAACCGGCTGCACTATTCTCGGCAAGGCGGAATTCATGAACCCCGGCGGATCGGTCAAGGACCGCGCCGGGTTGGCGATTATTCGCGCGGCGGAGGCCGATGGCTCGCTCAAGCCGGGCGGGACAATCGTTGAAGGCACCGCGGGCAATACCGGGATCGGCATTACCCTGGTCGGCAATGCGCTGGGCTATAAAAGCGTGATTGTGATGCCGGAAACCCAATCGCAGGAAAAGATCGATTTTCTGCGCATGATCGGCGCCGATCTGCGCCTGGTGCCGGCCAAACCCTACAGCGATCCGGGCAATTACGTGCATGTGTCCCAGCGCATGGCCGCCGAAATGGCCGCGGCCAATGGCAACACAATCTGGGCCAATCAGTTCGACAATCTCGCCAATCGGGAAGGCCATCGGCTGACCACCGGGCCGGAAATCTGGGCCCAGACCGGCGGCAAGCTCGATGCGTTCACCTGCGCGTGCGGATCGGGCGGGACTCTGGCCGGCGTGGGGATGGCCCTGAAGGCGTATGATCCAAGCGTGCGGATTGTGTTGGCCGATCCGGAGGGCAGCGGGCTGTACGGCTGGGTAAAATCGGGGGATTTGTCGATTGCGGGCGGCTCGATAACCGAGGGCATCGGGCAGTCCCGCGTGCCAGGGAATTTGGCGGGCGCGCCGATTGATGATGCCGAACGCATTTCGGACGCCGAGGCGTTGCCGATCATTTATGACTTGTTGATCCATGAGGGTCTGTCGGTCGGGACGTCATCGGGGATTAACGCGGCGGCGGCGGCAAGGGTGGCGCGGGCGATGGGGCCGGGGCATACGATTGTCACGATCCTGTGCGATGGCGGAAGCCGCTATCAGAGCAAGCTGTTCAATCCGGACTTCCTGCGCAGCAAGGGGCTGCCGGTGCCGGGATGGATTGCCTAACGCCGCTCAACCCACCGCACTGCCATCCACAATCCGCCCGTCCTGCAGGGCCACGATACAATCAGCGCGTTCGATAATGCGGGTGTCGTGGGTGACCATCAGCGTCGTGGTGCCGCGTTCGGTGCCCAGCCGCTTCAACATGCCCACCACAAGGGCAGCACTGTCCTTGTCGAGGGCGGCCGTCGGTTCGTCGGCGAACACGATGTCAGGATTGCCGATCAGCGCCCGGGCGACCGCCACACGCTGTTTTTGCCCGCCTGACAGCTTGGCCGGCAAATAGTCGAGCCGGTCGCCGAGGCCGAGTGTCGTCAGCACATGCGCCGCCGCGTCCCGCCAGTCCCGCATCGCCTCTGCCCCATGCACTTCAAGCCCCATGCGGACGTTCTGCATCGCGGTCAGGCTGTCGTGCAGATTATGCGCCTGAAAGATGAACCCGAGCCGGCGGCGGGAGGAAACCAGGAGTTCCTCGGTCGCGCCGCGAAGTTCGGTGCCGAGCAGCGCGATGCTGCCGTCCTGCACCCTTCGCAGGCAGCCCATGAGCGTGAGCAATGTGGTCTTGCCGGAACCCGACGCGCCGACCAGCACGGTAAGCTTGCCGCGCGCGATGGCGAGGTCGATATCGAACAGCACCTGCTTGCGCGCCTCGCCGTCACCGAACCAGTGATTGACGTTACGCAGGACAATCGCCGCGCCCGCCTCGATCATTGCACTGCTTTGCGCTTTCATACCCGCCCTCAGAACAGGTCCGCAGGGTTGGCCTTGGCGAGCCGCCGTGTCGCCACCGCGCCGGACAGGGCGCACATCGCAATGGTGCCAAGCAGGACCCCGATCGCCCGCGCCACCGTCATATCGAGCGGCAGGCCGGTGGCGGCAGCGATGATCGCATAAAGCCCTGTGGTGATGATCACGGCGGGGACAAAACCGAACACCGCGAGAATAAACGCCTCCTCGAAGACAATGCCCAGGAAAAAAGACTGCGGATAGCCGATGGCCTTGAAGGTGGCATATTCGCGGATGTGATCGGCAACGTCGGTTGACAGCACCTGATAAACGATGATGCAGCCAACCATGATGCCGATCACCACCCCGAAGCCAAAAATAACCCCGACCGGCTTTTGCGTGGTTTGAAACGCGGTGTCCTTGGCCATGGCCGTTTCGAGTGAGCGCGCAACGGTGTCGTATTGCGGGATGCGTTCGCGCAACTCTGCGGTGACCGCGTCGCGATCCGCACCAGGTTCAAGTCGCAAAAGAATGTGGTTCGGCGCGCCGGCGACACGTTGCGGAAACAGCTTCAGGAACGTCTGGTCCGAAACGATCAGATAGCCATCGGTGGTCATGCCGCCACCGATCACGAACGTGCCGGCAACGCTGAGCGTGCGTCCGCGGGCTTCGAACGACAGCGCCTTACCCGCGTCAATGTCGGTAAACACCGATTTCGCCACGTTGCGCGTCCTGCTGTCGATCAGCGCCACATCGGACAGCTTCAACAGGTCGAGCGCTGCATTGATGCCAGGCGTTTTGAAGGCCAGCTGCGTCGGATCGAGGCCGAACGTATCGAGGGTGCGGATCGTGCCATCGGCCT
The DNA here is from genome assembly GCA_025360065.1 of Acetobacteraceae bacterium. GTDB lineage: Bacteria > Pseudomonadota > Alphaproteobacteria > Acetobacterales > Acetobacteraceae > CAITOL01. The sequence goes on from JANYCX010000097.1 coordinate 7,707, forward strand.
GCTTCCAATCGATCCTGCCGTAATAGAGCGGGGTTGCGGCGCTGACCCCCGGCACCGCCAGGGCTTCATACATGCGCTGGCGCGGCAGCGGGTTGCTATCGGCGAGGGTGTTCATGTCGGACGACGACAGCAGGATATCGGCGTTCATCTGCCGATAGGGGAACTTGGTACTTTCGATCAACGCGCCGAGAAAGCCGAGCTGGATCAGGATCAGGATGTCGGCGAACGCGACCCCGGCAAGGGCCGCTGCCAAACGCATCTTATTATGGGCCAGTTGCAGCCAGCCAATCGGCAGCCGGCCGGTCAGCCGCTCAAAGATCGCCTCAAGCAGCCCGCTCATGGCTGCACCCGCGCGGTAATCCGGCCAGTCACCTGCAGGTTGGTGAAGCGTTTTGCCCGCGCGGACGACGCCGGGTCGAGCCGAACCTCGACCTTGACCACGCGGGCATCGGTGTTGGCGGCAGGTGATGCATCAATCACGGTCTGCCGGCTGACTTCAAGGCCAATGCGCGACACCGCGCCCTGAAGCGGCACGCCAAGCGCATCGGCGGTGACATCGACCAGATCGCCGATCGAAACGCGCCCGATATGGGTTTGGTAGATCTCGATCTCCGCCGTCATATGCGCGATATCGCCCATGTTGAGAACACCCTTGGCCCCCGGCTTTTCGCCCGAGCGCACATGGATGGTGAGCACTGTGCCCGCCATCGGCGCACGGATGAACGCCTTTTCCATATCCAGTTCGGCCCGCCGGAAATCGGCCTTCGCCGCGTCCAGATTGCGCAACGCGACGACGATTTCGGGCTGATCCTCAGGCGCGAAATTGCTGTAGCGCGAATGCGTGGCGGTCAGGCGTTCGACTTCGCGTGCCGCTTCATCGCGGGTGGTGCGCTTCTGTTCAGCGGCCACAGCGGTCGAAATGCCGCGCTTGGAAAGGCCATCGGTGCGTTCGAACTCCCGCTCGGCATTGGCAAGCGTGGCGACCGCCCGATCGAGCGCGGCCTTGGTTTCATCGCGGCTCGCGCGGATGGCATCACGGGTCTGGGCAAGCAACGCCTCCCGCGACGCAACCAGTGCGCGTGATGCTTCAAGCGCCGCCCGCATGGGCTGTTCGTTATCAAGCGTTGCAAGGATTGCCCCGATTTCCACCGCCTCGCCCTCGGCAACCTTGATGGTGGCGATGCGGGCGTCATTGGCGCCAAACGGGGGCGACACCGTCGTGACATCGCCGAGCGGGATAAGTTTGCCCAGCCCGACAATCTGCCGCAATGGGGCGGGCTTGGGCGCCGCCGACCCAGACGCTGCGACCGGCACCGCGATCGGCGTGCTGGTGCCGCCGCCAGGTTGCAGTTTCAGCAGCGCGAAGACCGCGCGCAATCCGGGCGGTTGGAAATAAAGACCGATGATACCGCCGAGCATGACGAGGCCGATGATGATCGGAACATAGCGCAGCCGGCGCAATTGCTGCCACCA
>JANYCX010000107.1 GCA_025360065.1 Acetobacteraceae bacterium
TCTGCCGGTCCGCCACGTCGCCGCACGGGGTCTGACAATTGCGTTCGAAGACGTGGACTTCACCTGGGACGCGCGCCGCGGCAAAGCGCTCGATGGCCTCAGCTTCCGGCTTCCGGCGGGCGAAACCCTGGTGCTCGCAGGGCCGTCGGGTGCGGGAAAATCCACCGTCTTCGAAATTCTACTGGGCTTTGTCCGCCCTGATCGTGGCGTGGTGCGGATCAATGGTGCCGATCTGGAGACCCTGGTCCCAGCCGCCCGCGCTAAGCTTATTGCCTGGATCGGCCAGCGCCCAATGCTGTTCGCAGGCAGTATCGAAGACAATATCCGTTTCGCCGACCCTGATGCCACCGCGGTCGCCTTGGCGGACGCTGTCCGGGCCGCCAAGCTCGACACCGTCCTCGCAACCCTGCCCGATGGCCTTGCGACCCGGATTGGCGAGGGCGGCTACGGGCTGTCCGGGGGGCAGGCGCAGCGTATCGCGGTGGCGCGCGCATTCCTGCGCAATGCTCCGCTGCTGCTGCTCGATGAGCCAACCGCCCATCTCGATCCGGCGACCGAAGCCGAGCTGCTGGACAGTCTGCGTCGCCTGATGGCGGGCCGCACGGTGATTGTGGCGACCCACAGCCTCGCCGCCCAGGGCTTGGTGCAAAGCTTCGATGGGCGCCGGCTGGACCTGCATGCCCCCAAGGTTGCAGCATGACCGCGCTGATCCGCATTGTCGGGCTGTGGCGCGGCCAGGTGATTTGGCTGTTTGCCGGCGGGCTGGTGTCACTGGCAGCCCTCGCAACCCTGCTCGGGCTGATGGCCGGGGCGGCGGGCCTCGCCTTGGGCGCCGGCGGACTGGTTGGGTTGCGGGCGCTAGGCATCGGCCGGGTGGTGTTGCGCTACAGCGAACGTCTGCTGACCCATTCGGCGTTGTTCCGCGCGCTGGCGGCTTTGCGGGTGTGGTTTTTCCGCGGCCTCGCCGAACGTGGGGCAGGCGGGCTTGGGTTTCGCGACGCCGGCGACCTGATCGCGCGCATGGTCAACGACATCGCAGCCCTTGATGCGATCTATCTGCGTCTGCTGTTGCCGTTGGCCGGCTGCGTGGTGCTGCTGCCGGCGCTGCTGGTGCTGTTGGCGACGGTGCATTGGTGGCTCGCCGTCTCGGTCGGCGCCCTGTTCTGCCTTGCCGGGTTCGGTGTCCCGGCCATCCTCGCCGGCCAATCCTTGCTGGCCGGCCAGATTGTCGCCGAAGCCGGAGCCGCGCTGCGTGTCGCGAGCCTTGATGCCGCCAGCGGCCTGCGCGAAATCCGGGCCTTTGCCGCCGAGGACCGTGTCGCTGACCAGATCAAGCGCGCGGGTACCGATCTGATTGCGGCCGAACGTGCCCGCGCCGTCCAATCCGCCCGCGCCCAGGCCATCGCCTTTCTGATCGCCCAGACCGGGATGTTGCTTACCTTACTGGCCGCCGGCGCGCATCCGGCGATTGTCTTTGTTGTGGCAGCGGCCTTCGAACTCGCCGCGGCCATGCCGCGCGCCGGTGTTCTGGCCGGCACCGCTGCGGCTGCCGCCGCCCGCGTGCTCGCCGCCGCCGATGGGCCAATTGCCCACCCCGATCCGTCCCCCCCCGCACCAATGCCTGCGGGCAGCACACTGCGCTTCGATGCCATCCATTTTGCCTGGCAACCCGACCGCCCGAAGCTTTTCGACGGGCTGTCGATTGAGATCCCGCAAGGCATGTTCGTCGCCATCCTCGGTCCTTCCGGGAGCGGCAAATCCAGCCTCGCCGCCCTCGCGCTCAAGGTCGCAATGCCACAGGCCGGGCGGATCACCATCGACGGCATCGACATCGCAAGCCTGGCCGCACCGGATCTGCGCGCCCGCATCGCCTGGCTCGGTCAGGCGACGCATTTGTTCGATGACACGATCCGCCGCAACCTCCTGCTTGGCCGCCCCGATGCGACCGACGCCGAGCTCTGGGCCGCGCTCGACGCCGCCCAGATCGGCGACACAATCCGTGCCTTGCCCGACCAACTTGAAACCTGGATCGGTGAGGACGGCAAGAACCTCTCGGGCGGCCAGGGGCGCCGCCTCGCGCTCGCCCGCGCGCTGATCTCGCCGGCCAAAATCCTTCTGCTTGATGAACCTTGCACCGGGCTCGATGCCGAAACCGAACGCCGCTTTTTCACTACGCTGAACCAGGTTGCCTCTGGGCGGACGGTGATCCTCATTGCCCATCGCCTGATCGGCACTGAACGCCCGGATCGCATCTGGCGGTTATCGGCGGGCCACGCCATCGCGGCGGCACGATGAACGCGGTTCACATCACCGGCAGCCCGCGCGAGATCCTCGGCCGAATTTTCGGCTTTGCCAATTTTCGTGGCCACCAGGAAGCAGCGATTGATACCGTGGTGGGGGGCGGCGACGCGCTGGTGCTGATGCCCACCGGTGGCGGCAAATCACTGTGTTATCAAGTGCCGGCCCTGTGTCGGCCCGGCACCGCGTTGGTGATCTCGCCCTTGATTGCGTTGATGGACGATCAGGTCGCCGCCATGCGCCAGTTCGGGGTCGCCGCCGCGGCGCTGCATTCGGAGCTGGACCCCGATACCGCCCGCCAGGTCGGACGCGACCTCGATGCCGGGCGCTTAGATCTTTTATACGTCTCACCGGAACGCTTGCTGTCCTCGGGGACCATGGAGCGTTTGCAGCGCCAAAACATTGCGCTGATTGCGATCGATGAGGCGCATTGCGTCAGCCAGTGGGGGCACGAGTTCCGGCCGGAATATCGCGAACTCGCGGCCTTGCGCGGGCTGTTCCCAGGGGTGCCTAGGATTGCGTTGACCGCGACCGCCGATCCGCGCACCCGGGTCGATATCCTGCACGCGTTGGGGATGGAGGATGCTGAGGTCTTTGCCGCGAGTTTCCATCGGGCGAATTTGTTCCTGACCGCCGAGGCCAAGTCGTCGGAAACCGCGCAATTGCTGGAATTCCTCAAGCGCCACCCGCAGCAGGCCGGCATTGTCTATTGTGGCAGCCGCGCCAAGACCGAGCGTATGGCGGAAAGCCTGATCAAGCGCGGCCTGCCGGCGGTGGCGTTTCATGCCGGTTTGGCACCCGAAATCAAACGCGCCGCCGCGATGCGGTTCCGCGCTGGCGAGCCGATGGTGATGGTGGCGACGATTGCGTTCGGCATGGGCATTGACCGGCCGGATGTGCGGTTTGTTGCCCATCTCGACATGCCGGACAGCCCGGAATCTTATTACCAGCAAATTGGCCGGGCCGGGCGCGATGGCGATCTGGCGGAGACCTTGCTACTCTATGGCGGTGAGGATATCGCCCGCGCGCGCTATTGGTTGCAGACATCCAACGCGCCAGACACCCAAAAACGCAGCCAGCGCGTTCGGTTGGAGGCGATGATTTCGCTGACCGAGACAACGGCGTGCCGGACGCAATCGTTGCTGGCGTGTTTCGGCGAGGAATTTTCCCAGGCCTGCGGCCATTG
>JANYCX010000110.1 GCA_025360065.1 Acetobacteraceae bacterium
TGCTGTTCACCCATCGCGGCCTGTCCGGCCCGGCGATCCTGCAGATCTCGTCCTTTTGGCACGCTGGGTCAGACATCGTGCTGGATTTGCTGCCTGGGCAGGACGCCGCGCGGCTAATGATCGCGCGCAAGGCCGAACGTCCCAACGCGGCCCTGCGTACCATTCTGGGCGAAATGCTGCCGCAACGGCTCGCCCAAGGGTGGGCGCCGCAATATGACAATCAAACCATGGCGGCATTGCGCGACCGCAGCCTTGGCGAAATTGCGCAAAAGCTGAAATCCTGGCGCTTGCTACCGGCCGGCACCGAGGGCTACGCCAAGGCTGAGGTTACTGCCGGCGGGGTTGCGACCGCTGATCTGTCGCAACGCACACTGCAAGCCAAGACAGTCCCCGGGCTGTTTGTGATCGGCGAGGCGGTCGATGTCACGGGCTGGCTCGGCGGCTATAATTTTCAATGGGCGTGGGCGAGTGGCGCTGCGGCGGGACAGGCGGCGTAACCAGCTACGACGTCAGCGGCGAGGTGATCCCCGGCAGCAGCCGCGCGACCTTGATCCGGTGCCAGATTACCAGCGCGCAGGCGATGATGACAGGCGGGATGATGGCGGTATTGACCACCGCCCAACCGCCCAGGGTTTGCAAGGCACCCGAGGTGAGCGCGGTGATGGTGACGGTACTGAACACGATCAGATCGTTGGCGGCCTGGGCTTTGACCCGTTCGGCCGGGGCGTGGGCGGTGGCGAGCAAGGTGGTGGCGCCAACGAACATGAAATTCCAGCCGAGGCCGAGGAGGCTTAATGCGACGAAGAAGTTCCAGAAACTCGGGTCGCCGAACGCCATCAGCGCGCACATGACGTTGAGCACACCGCCGGCGACGATGATGCGGTGGACGCCGAAGCGTTGGATCAGCGGGCCGGTGAAGAAGCCGGGGGCGAACATGAAGAAGGCGTGGGCGCGGATGACGTCCGCACTCGCATCGACGCCGAAGCCGCAGGCCATCATCTGCAACGGGGTGGTGGTCATCACCAAATTCATTGCGCCATAGCCGACCATGCCGGCGACGGCCGAGGTAATGAAGGCCGGGCGGGCGAGGATGATGCTGATCGGGGTGGGCACGCGCTGGGGCGGCGGGGCGGGCGGCAGGGCGACAATCATGAGCAGGACCGACGACACCAATGGCAGCAGCGCGGTCATCGCGTAGGTGCCGAGGAAAAGGACCGGCTCAAGCATCAACTTGGTATGCTTGACCATTTCCGGACCAAGCAACGCCGACAGCACGCCACCGGCCATGACGAGGGCGATAGCCTTGGCGCGGGCGGCGGGATCGGCGACTTCGGAGGCCGCGAAACGATAATGCTGGCCGATGCCAAAGCCGATGCCCATCGGCAGCGAGCCGACGCAGAATAGCGCGAAATTCGCGGTCAGCACCGCATAAAACAGAATGGCAATGCCGAGCAGCGTGCTGAAGGTGCCGGTGAGGAAACCGGCGCGGCGGCCAAGCTTGCTAAAGATGATGCCAGCCGGGATCGAGGCCGCCATGGTCCCGGCCATTTGCAGCGCGTAGGGAACCGTCGCCCAGGATTTATCGGTGGCCAGCGCGTAGCCGACCAGCGCCGACATCAGCGCCTGGGAAATCCCGGCAGCGCCGTTGAGCGCCTGGCACAAAAACAACATCCAGACATTGCGGTTCATAAGTGACTCCAGCCGCCAGAGCCGAGCGACAGCGCGTTTCCATCCATTCCAATAGTCGTGACATGGGCGGGGCCGGCGCGGAAGGTGCCAATGCGGGTAACCGCGATGCCCGTTGCGCGGGACGCAGCAAGGATTGCCTCGGCGGTGGTTGGCGGGGCGGCGAACAGCAATTCGTAATCATCGCCGCCGGTCAGGCACAATTCCAGCCGGTCAGCGGCGCGGGCGGCGGGGGAAAGCGGGATTGTGGCAGCATGGATTTCGGCGGCAAGTCCCGAGGCGCGACAGATATGGGAAAGGTCCTGCACCAGCCCGTCCGATACATCCATCGCGGCGTGGGCGATGCCGATCAGAGCGAGGCCGAGCGCCAGACGCGGACGGGGCAGGCGGTAGCGATCGGACAGATATCCGTTCCGGTCCGGTAATTCTCCCTTGGCAGCCAGCAACCCGAGCGCGCCATCGCCGATGGTGCCGCTGACCCAGACATCGTCGCCCGGTTTGGCGCCATTGCGACGGAGCGCGGTTCCGGGTGCGACGGTGCCAAGGATGGTCAGCGACAGGCTGATCGGACCGGGGGTGGAGGTGGTGTCGCCGCCGAGCAGATGCAGGCCGAATTCGGCTTGATCGGCGGCAAGGCCGGCACTGAAACCGGCGAACCAGCTCTCATCGGTGGCGCGCGGGACCGAAACGGTGAGCAGGTAGCCGAGCGGGGCCGCACCCATGGCAGCGAGGTCCGACAGATTGGTGCGCAGCAGCTTGCGGGCGACCAGATCCGGGGCGTCATTGGGAAGGAAGTGGACGCCGGCGACCATTGCGTCGGCGGCGATCACCAGGTCGCGGCCCGGCGGCGGGGTGAAGACGGCGGCATCATCGCCGAGGGCGAGTGCGCCAGGGCCGGCGAGCGGGCGGAAATACTGCGCGATGCGGGCGAATTCGGTGGGGAGGTCAGTCGTCATTGCACGTGCTGTTTGTGTGCCGGACCCGCCCTCACCCCGGCCCTCTCCCGGAGGGAGAGGGGGAAGGCGCTGCACCCTCTCCCTTCGGGAGAGGGCCGGGGTGAGGGAACCACGCCCGGCATTTACGCCTGGATCGGGCCAGCAAACTCGGCCGGGCGCAGGCGGCGCGCCAGCTTTTCCAGTACGCCGTTGAGCATTCCCGGCTCATCGCCTTCCAAGAAGCCGCGTGCAACGTCAATATATTCGTTGATCACCACCCGCACTGGCGGGCCTTTGGCGAGCGACAACTCGGCCACGCCGCAGCGTAGCGCGGCGCGCAACACCGGGTCGAGCCGGCCGATTGGCCAGTCTGGCGACAAGGTTTCACCCAGCATGGTGTCGATCAGGTCGGACTGGGCGGCGGCGGTGCGCACGATCAGGCTGAACAGCGCCACATCGGCA
>JANYCX010000112.1 GCA_025360065.1 Acetobacteraceae bacterium
CGAGGAGCCATCGCTGACCATGCGGGATTTTTCTGATGCGTTTCTGGACAGCTACCTCGCCGCTGAGGGCGACCACGCGACCACCACGGTGGGCGCTTATCGCCTGGAAGATCAAGGTATCCAGTTGTTTGAACGCATCGATGGCCATCATAGTGCAATTCTTGGGCTACCGCTCCTGCCGTTGCTGGGATTCCTGCGGCGGATTGGATACTTGCCAAACTGATTAGACCGCAGAACTTGTTTATGCAGCGCCTTTGCGCGCCTCAGCCAACCGCAGCAACCGCATGAAGTTCCCACCCCACAGCGCCGCGATATCACTGGCGCCATATCCACGTTGCACCAGTTCGCTGGTGATATTGGCGCTCTCGCTCGCGTCGAACCAGCCGACGAAGCCGCCGCCGCCATCGAAGTCGGATGATATCCCGACATGGGCGATGCCGATCCGCTTCACCGCGTAATCGACATGATCGCAGTAGTCAGCAACCGTGACCGTATCGGCCTTGCCGCCAGTTTTCAGGAATGCCGGCACCGCTGTCACCTGCACCACACCGCCGACCTGGGCCAGCATGTCGAGCTGTTCATCATCGACATTACGGGCGTTGTCGCACAGCGCCTTGATGCAGGAATGGGTCGACAGCACCGGGGTGCGCGACAGCAGCGCGGACTGCATCATGGTTTTCTTGGAAGTATGGGCGATATCAACCAGCATGCCGAGCCGGTTGAGCTCGCCGACCACGGATCGCCCGAGATCGGACAGCCCACCATGTTCTTCCACGACGTCAGCCAGATCGGCGCGCGGATTGGAACTGTCAGCCAGCGCGTTATGGCCGAAATGGGTCAGTGTCAGGTAGCGCGCGCCAAGGTCGTAGAACGTCGTCAGATTGGCAACATCGCCGCCGATCGACTGGCCGTTTTCGACGCAGGGCACCACGATGGTGACGCCGTCGCGATGGGCCTTGTCGATTTCATCGGCGGTGACACAGACCCGCGCCCCTTCATTGGTGGCGCCCATCGCGTTAATTGCCTGTAGCATGGCGGTGGTGCGCGTGACGGCCGATTTATAGGCATCCGGCGTGCGCAGGCCTTGCGCGATATACGCCGCGAAGCACCCCGCAGCCATCTGGCCACGTTTCATCTTCGGCAAGTCAACCTTGCGTTTGCCGTCCTCAAAGAAGCTCGGGCCGTCCGGGAACGGGATATCGATATGGGTATCGATGGTGAGCAGGCTGCGGTGGAGGTCTGATGCATCAATCATGGTTGCACGGTCCTCCGCCCTCTGCGCGCCGTCAAGTCCCAGATGTGGGGTTGCCGGGCGTGGAAATCGTGCCACGATGGTCGCAGGGGACAAGCCTGCCCAATCAATAATGAAGGACGCCTATGCCGCCTGGCTGGATCACAGCATCATCGGCACCAGGGCCGTCCAACCCCTTCGCGAGAACATCACATGCGCCTGAAAAAACTTCTGATTGCCAACCGTGGCGAAATCGCCATCCGCATTGCCCGCGCGGCGGCCGATCTTGGCATCCCCACCGTCGCGGTGCATTCCGAGGATGATGCGCTGAGTTTGCATGTCCGCGTCGCTGATGAAGCGTTCGCGCTGACCGGGAAAGGCCCTGCACCTTATCTCGATATCGCGGGCATTGTCGCCGCGGCGGTCGCAACTGGGGCTAACGGGGTACATCCGGGCTACGGCTTCCTCGCCGAACGTGCCGATTTTGCACGCGCCTGCGCCGATGCGGGGGTGTTGTTTGTCGGTCCCAACCCAGACCATCTCGATCTGTTCGGCGACAAGGCGCGCGCTCGCGAAGCAGCGATAGCCGCCGGAGTTCCGGTGATCAGGGGCCTCGACCACGCCATTACCGTGGACCAAGCCCGCGCCTTCTTTGCCACTCTGGGTGATGGCGGCGCAATGATCATCAAGGCGGTTGCCGGCGGCGGTGGGCGTGGCACGCGGGCGGTGCTGGCGGCGGACGAGATTGAGAACGCCTTCAAGCGTTGCCAATCCGAAGCCCGCGCCGCGTTCGGCCGAGAAGATGTCTATGTCGAGGAGTTCATCCCGCGCGCCCGCCATATTGAGGTCCAGGTGCTGGGCGACCGCGCCGGGAACGTGATCCATCTTGGCGAACGCGAATGCAGCGTGCAACGGCGGTTTCAGAAAGTGATCGAAATCGCCCCCGCACCGGGCTTGGATAGCGGTATCCGCGACGCAATCCTGGGTGCGGCGGTGCGCTTCGCAAGCGGCGTAGGCTACGCCAATCTCGGGACGTTCGAGTTTCTGGTTGATGTTTCCGGACGACCCGGGGTGCAGCCATTTGTATTTATCGAGGCCAATGCCCGCTTGCAGGTGGAACATACCGTCACCGAGGAAGTGACTGGTATTGATTTGGTGCAAACCCAGATCAGGCTGGCCGAGGGGGACAGCCTCGCCGCCCTTGGGCTTGATGCGCCAGTGCTGCCGCGTGGCTTTGCCATTCAGGCGCGGGTCAACATGGAAACCTTGCGGCCGAATGGAACGTTCCGGCCAGCCGGCGGCACGCTCACGGTGTATGAAGCCCCGAATGGACCGGGTGTGCGCACCGACGGGTTCGGCTATGCCGGCTACAAAACCAGTGATGCATTCGATTCGCTGCTGGCCAAAGTGATTTGCCGATCAGCAACCCCGAACTTTGTTGACGCCGTCGGCAAAGCCGCGCGGGCGCTCAGCGAATTCCGGCTGGAAGGGGTGGGGACCAATATTCCATTCCTGCAAAATATCCTGGCGCATCCGGATTTCCTCGGTGGGCTGGTGCACACACGCTGGGTTGATGAAAACTTGACCGGCCTGGCTGCGGCGCCCGACGAGCGTGCCCGGTTTGTTGCCTCCGCGCCAAAGACCCCCGCCCCTGCAGCGGGTTTTGCCGGCGCGCGGGTCAGCAGCCGCGACCCGCTGGCGCTGTTTACCCATGACGCACAGGTGAAAGCCGAACAGGTCGCCGAACCGCAGGCCGCCTTTGCCGAACACGCCGGCCCTGATGGCTCGGTCGGGGTTGCCGCGCCGATCCAGGGCACTATCGTTGCGATAAGTGTTGCCGTGGGCGATCAGGTGCGCCAGGGCCAGCAACTGGCGGTGGTCGAGGCGATGAAGATGGAACATGTCATCGCCGCCCCGCAAAGTGGTGTTGTGCGTGGGGTGACTATGGCGGCCGGTGACGTGGTGCGCGAAGGCTACCCGATCGTTTTCGTGGAACCTGGCGAGGTTGCCGGGGGTGCCATCGCCGCCGGCGCCGCGATCGATCCTGACCATATCCGCGCCGATTTGCGCGAGGTGCTAGATCGCCACGCCCTTACCCGCGATGAAAACCGCCCGGATGCGGTGGCGAAACGCCATGCGCGCGGCTACCGGATGGCGCGGGAGAATATCGCCGAGCTGGTCGATCCCGGATCGTTCAAGGAATACTGGCCGCTGATCGTCGCCCGCCAGCATCAGCGTTACGATCTTGACACGTTACGGCGCACGACCCCGGCAGATGGGGTGGTGGCGGGCACCTGCGCCATTAATGGCGATTTGTTCGATGAAACCAGGTCACGCGCCGCCCTGGTGCATTACGACTACACCGTGCTTGCCGGCACCCAGGGCGGACGCAACCATTATAAGCAGGATCGGCTATTCGAGCTTTGCCAGCGCTTCCGCCTGCCGCTGATCCTGTTTGGCGAAGGCGGCGGTGGCCGGCCGGGCGATGACAATACTGGCCCGCGGGTGGCTGCTGACACCCATACTTTCACCTCGCTGTCGCAACTCAGCGGGCTGGTGCCGATGATCGCGGTGATCAATGGCCGCACCTTTGCCGGCAACACCGCTTTGGTCGCCTGCTGCGATGTGATCATCGCGACCGAAGGCTCGACAGTCGCGATGGGCGGACCGGCGATGATCGAGGGCGGCGGCTTGGGCATATACACCCCCGAGGAATGCGGCCCGATGTCGTTCCAGGTACCCAATGGCGTGGTCGATATCCTGGTGAAGGATGAGGCGGCGGCGGTGCAGACCGCGAAGAAATACCTGTCCTATTTCCAGGGTCCGATCGCCAAATGGGAGGCCGCTGACCAGCGTGCGCTGCGCCATATCGTGCCAGAAAACCGGCTGCGGCTTTATGACATGCGGGAAATCATGGCGACGATCGCGGACCAGGATTCGGTGCTCGAAATCCGCGAAAAATTCGGCATTGGCGTTATCACCGCCTTTATCCGGGTTGAGGGAAGGCCGATGGGGGTGATCGCCAACAACCCACATCACCTTGCGGGTGCAATTGATTCGGACGCCGCCGACAAGGGCGCGCGCTTCCTTCAGTTGTGTGACGCCTTCGACATCCCGGTGCTGAGCCTGATGGATTGCCCCGGTATCATGGTCGGGCCTGATGTGGAACGAACCGCGCTGGTGCGCCATTGTGTCCGTATGTTCAACACCGGTGCCAACATGACCACGCCATTGTTTGGGGTTGTGGTGCGCAAAGCCTATGGCCTGGGCGTGCAGGCAATGTGTGGGGCGAGCACGTTGGTCGGGTTTTTTACCGTTGCTTGGCCGACGGCGGAATTTGCCGGAATGAACATCGAAGGCAGTGTTAAGCTGGGATATCGCAACGAACTAGCCGCCATTGCCGACCCTGAGGAGCGCCGTGCCGAATTCGATCGTCGCACCGCGACCGCCTATGAAAACGCCCGCGCGGTCAATGCCGGGATGGGCGGCGGGATTGATGACGTGATCGATCCCGCCACGACGCGGGACTGGATTGCCAACAGCCTCAAGCGCCTGCCGCCAGTGCCGGCGCGGGTGGGGAAGAAATACCCCTTTATCGATACTTGGTAATAACACCGGGAGAACACGACATGCTTCGCCGCAATTTCGTCGCCGTCGCCGCCAGCCTGATCGCAACCCAAACCGGGGCACAAACCATGGACACACCGATTGCCACCACCGCAAATGGCATGGTGCGCGGCAGCACCGACAATAATGTGCGCGTCTTCAAGGGCATTCCCTATGGCGCGGCGAAACGATTTGCCGCACCGACGCCGCCGGTGCCCTGGGCAGGTGTGCGCGATACGTTGGCCTTTGCCCCGATGGCACCGCAGCCGCCGCTTAATCTCGGCGGATTATTCGCATCATGGACCTTTGATACCGACATGAGCGAGGACTGCCTGGCGCTGAATGTCTGGACCCCGGCATTGCGCGATGGCGGCAAGCGGCCGGTGATGGTGTGGTTCCATGGCGGCGATTTCGCCTCGCTATCAGGATCGCGCAACGTGTTTGATGGCGTGCGGCTGTGCAACCGCGGCGATGTGGTGGTGGTCACGCTCAACCACCGGCTCAACGCGTTCGGCTATATGTATCTCGGTGGGGTTGCGCCGCAACTCGGGGCGGTGGCCAACCCCGGCATGCTCGATCTGGTGGCGGCGCTGCAATGGGTGCGCGACAATATCGGCGAATTTGGCGGCGATCCTGGCAATGTCACCATCTTCGGCCAATCTGGCGGCGGCGGCAAAGTTGCCACCATCATGGCGATGCCGGCGGCGGCGGGGCTGTTTCACCGCGCGATTATCCAGAGCGGGTCGTATGCCCGGAACGCCCATTTGCAGGCAATGTCGCCATCCGAGGCGTCCGACCATGCCCGGAGCCTGCTGGCAGCGCTTGAGATTGCACCAGCCGACGCTGCAAAACTTGCTGATTTGCCGATGGCGGCTTTGGTCGCCGGCCTGTCCAAGGCGGCGCGGCAATCGAACCGGCCGGTCTGGCGGCCAGTTGCGGATGGCACTGTGCTGCCGGCCGGGCCGTGGTGGCCCAATCCGCCGGCGGTATCGGCCCAGGTGCCGCTGATGATCGGCACGACCGCCACCGAAATGACCATGCTGATCGGAACTTTTGATCCGGCGAGCTTTACCCTTGATGACGCTGGGCTGCGGACGCGTATGGCAACGATGTTCAAGCCTGATGAGGTTGATCGGGTGATCGCCGGCATGAAAGCGAGCCATCCTGGCGCCAGTCCTGCCGATTTGTTCTTCTGGATCACCACGGCAAATATGTTTCAGAAAGGCGCGTGGAGCCATGCCGCCCAAAAAGCTGCCCAGAACGCAGCGCCGGTCTATTTGTATGAGCTCGACTGGCGCACCCCGGTCGATGGCGGCAAATGGCAGAGCCCGCATTCCCTCGATCTGGCCTTGGTGTTCGACAATGTTGCGAAATCGGCGGCGATGGTCGGCACCGGCGTGGACGCGCAGAAAGTTGCCGACCAGATGAGCGCGGCCTGGATCGCTTTCGCCCGCAGCGGTAGTCCCGCAACACCGAGCCTACCCTGGCCCGCGTGGCGCCCGGACAGTCGGGCAACCATGGTGTTCGACGTGCAGTCGCGCGTTATCCCTGGCTATCGCGATGAAGAACGCATGCTGCTGGCGACGCTCGGCTGATCTTACGAAAGGACTCCGATATGACCACCGCACAAAACTCCTATCCCGGTTTCCCTGGCAAGATCGGCCGGACGCGTGCGGAGTCGGAGGAACATTTCACCCTGCCAGTGCGCCCGGCCAAGGGATCGCCCAATGTGGTGGTTATTTTCATGGACGATCTCGGTTGGGCCGATATCGGGTGTTACGGCGGGGAGATTTCCACGCCCAATATCGATGCGCTGGCGGCGCGTGGGCTGCGTTTCAATCATTATACCACCCACCCGATCTGTTCGCCGGCGCGGGCGGCGCTGCTGACCGGGCGCAATGCCCATTCGGTGGCAACCGGGTGGCTGGCGCAGAACACGCCGGGCTATCCCGGCTATTCCGGGGAAATCCCGCTTGATGCGCCAACGATTGCCGAAACCATGCGGGCAGCAGGCTATGCCACGGCAATGGTTGGAAAATGGCATAACTCGCCGAATTACGCGACGCCGAACAGCGCCTGGCCGACCTATCGCGGGTTTGATCGGTTCTACGGATTTTTGCAGGGTGAAACCGGGTATTTCTTTCCGGCGCGGATCATGAACGGATCAACAATTGCATCGATCGACGAATATCCGGAAGGCTATTACGCGACCGATGACTGGACCGACAAAGCGATCCAGTTCGCCACCGACATCCGCAACCACGATGCCACGCGGCCCTTTTTGCTCTATGTGGCCTATAACGCGGTGCATGGCCCGTTGCAGGCCAAGGAACCGGATCTGGCGAAATATCGAGGTAGGTTTGATGCCGGTTGGGATGTTCTGCGCGAGGACCGTCTGGCGCGACAGAAGGCGTTGGGGATTGTTCCGCCGGACACGCAACTGTCCGAACGTGATCCGGCGGTGCCAGCGTGGGCGGATATTCCCGGAGACCAGCGCAAGCTTTTCGCCCGTTACATGGAAGCCTACGCAGCGGTGCTGGACTGTGCTGACCAGAATATCGGTCGGCTGGTCGCGCATCTGCAACGGATGGGGGAACTCGACAACACAATCATCGTGTTTTCGTCCGATAATGGCGGCACGGGATCGGCCGGACCGGCCGGGATGATCAACTTCAACCGTGGCTTCGCCGGGCTGCCGAACAAGCCCATTGCGGAGGAGGTTGCGCGGATGGACTGGATTGGCACTGGCAAGACCACGGCTTTATATCCTAGTGGCTGGGGCCAGGTGTCGAACGCGCCATTTCCGTCATACAAGACCTATACCGGTGGTGGTGGCCGGCGCGTCGCCTGCATCGTTTCGTGGCCGGCGCAGTTCAAGGATGTCGGCGCGATCCGTCCGCAATTCGGCCATGTGACCGATCTGATGCCAACATTGCTTGATCTGTGCGGCGTGCCGACCTTGCAGGAAGCCAATGGCAAGCCGGCGCAGCAGCCGCATGGGGCGAGCCTGGCGCCGTTGTTGCGGGACGCCGCCGCGCCGCCATCGCGCACCGAGCAATATTACGAATGTTGGGCCAATCGCGCTTATTACCGCGATGGCTGGGTGGCGGTTTCGTTGCAGGTAAAAGGTAAAGAAGTCGATTTTCACAACTGGACGCTACATCGCCACGCGGATGATTTCTCGGAAATCACCGACCTTGCCCGCCAGCACCCGGCGTTGCTGCAAGAGATGACCGAGGCATTCGACAAGGCCGCATGGGCCAACATGGTTTATCCGCTCGACAGCCGGTCGCGCACCCAGAAATTCAATTCGCAACCGCCGCATCAGCGCCCGCCGGCGACATCAACGCGGCGCTTCCTGCCTGGCGGGCAGAGCGTGCATCCCGGCGCGGTGATGCCGCTGCTGGTGGATCGGTGTTATACCATCACGATCCGGGTGGCCCAGCCGGATGCCGGGCAGGGCGTGCTGTGGGCGATCGGCGATGTTTCCGGTGGCATGGTCGCCTATATCGAGGATGGTAGGGCCAAGCTGTTCTATAATGGTTTTGGCAGCTATTTTTCGTTGCTGGGCCCCGATGTTGTGGCCGGCGAGCGGTGGGTGATGCTGGAATACGAAGCCATCGGGCAACGGCGTGGTCGCGGCAGGCTTGTGGTCGATGATAGCGCCGGCGACTGGGGGGAACTCAGCGCGACCTTCATGGGATCGATCCATGAAGGCTTGGATATCGGCCTGGATCGACGGGGGCCGGTCAGTTGGGAGATTAAGAACAAATATGGAGCGTTTCGCTATACCGGGCTGATCCATGATCTGGTGATCGTATCGGGGGCGTTCTCGCCCGATACGGTCCTGACCGCGCAGTAGTACGATGAAGCGCAGGCATTTTCTGGCGGGCGCGGGCGGGGTTGCACTGGCGGCCCCCCGCATCGTGCGGGCGGATGACACGCGGATTTTGAAGTTCACCCCGGTCGCCGATGTAACCGTGCTAGATCCGATGTTTGCGGGTCCGGAGGTTACCGGGCTGCACGCGTCGATGGTCTGGGACACGCTGTTCGCGCTCGACAGCCAGTTCAATCCGCACCCGCAAATGCTCGAAGGCTACACGGTCGAAGATGACGGCAAGACCTGGCGACTGACCCTGCGGCCGGGCTTGCGGTTCCATGACGGGGAACCGGTACTGGCCGACGACGTGGTGGCGAGTTTGCGGAAATGGGGCACCATCGACGTGCTCGGCATGAAGCTTTTCAGCCTCACCGATGAACTTCGGGCGCTATCGGACCGCGTCGTGCAATTCCGGCTCAAGCGTCCGTTCGGCCTGCTGCCGGTGGCCTTGGCCAAGCCAGCCACCTACACGCCCTACATTATGCCGCGCCGGATGGCTGAACTTGCCGGCACCAATAAGCTGATCGAAATGATCGGCAGCGGGCCTTTTCGTTATCTGGCGAACGAGCGGGTGGTCGGTGCGCGTGTGGTCTATGAAAAATTCGCGCACTATGTCCCGCGTCAGGAGAAGCTGGACTGGCTGTCCGGCGGGAAGATCGCCCATTTCGATCGTATCCAGTGGACGATCATTCCCGACCCGTCGACTGCGGCCGCGAGCCTGCAAAAGGGTGAAATCGATTGGTGGAGCGACGTGCCGGCCGATCTCGGGCCGTTGCTGCGACGTGACCCGAAGCTGGTCGTGCAAGTCCAGGACTTCATCGGTGGGGAATTCATCATGCGCTTCAATGCGCTGCATCCGCCGTTCGACAATCCGGCGATCCGGCGCGCGATCCTGCCCGCGATCAACCAGGCTGATTTCATGACCGCGGTTGCCGGTGATGAGCGCGCGCTATGGCGGGATCGTGTCGGCGTGTTCAGCGTCGGCAAACCGATGAGCTCCGATGTCGGCGTTGAGGTCATGGAAGGCAACCTCGACAAAGCGCGGCGGGCGCTGGTCGCGGCTGGCTACAAGGGCGAGCGCATCGCCTTCATGGCCTCGGCCGACTACCCGAGCCTATTCGCCGTCGCAACGGTTGCCGCCGACCTGTTGCAGCGGATCGGCTTCAATGTCGATCTGCAAACCACCGATTACGGCACCCAGACCACCCGCAGGGCGAACCGGCAGGCGTCGGACAAGGGCGGCTGGAGCGTGTTCATAAACCAATTCAACGGCTTCAACCGATACGATCCGGCAGCCCATCTCGGTATTTCCAGCACCTGGTCGGGTTGGCCCAAGATCGATGAGATCGAGGCCCGGCGCGAGGATTGGTTCAATGCCCCCGACCTCGCGTCCCGTCAGGCGATTGCGCGTGACATCCAGCGTCTGGTATGGCGCGATGTGCCCTATATTCCGCTCGGCAGTTATTTCCCACTGACCGCGTATAAACGCGGCCTGCAGGGTGTGCAGCGCGGCGGGGCGCCAATGTATAACGTCAAGTTCGGATGACGCTGACCTGTGCAGACCCGATCAGTCGATGCGGCGGAGCCCTTTCTTGAAGCGCTGCCAGTTGGCGACATAGTTCTTAGCGCCTGACCGCAGGCGGGCGGCGGTGGCTTCATCCAGCACCCGGGTTGCCTTGGCGGGTGCGCCCATGATCATGGAATAATCGGGAAATTCTTTGCCCTCGGTCACCAACGCATTGGCGCCGACCAGGCAGCCTTTGCCGATCTTGGCACCATTGAGGATGGTGGCACCCATCCCGATCAGCGAGCCATCGCCCACCGTGCAGCCGTGCAGAATGGCGTGATGGCCAATGGTAACGTCTTCGCCGACGGTGATCGGGAAGCCGCGATCGGTGTGCAGCATCGCGCCTTCCTGGATGTTGCTGCGCGCGCCGATGCTGATCAGGTCGTTATCGCCGCGCAGCACCGCGCCAAACCAGACGCCGACATCTTCAGCAAACCGCACCCGACCCATCACATGGGCATCGGGCGCGACCCAGTAGCGATCTTCGTCGGGTAGCTCAGGGGTGACATCATCGAGGGCGTAGATCGGCATGGGGAGTCTCCTTTCGACCCATAACCACAATCCTGCGCCCAAACGTCAAGAGCATAATACCAAGCGCCCGAATGGCTGACTCTTCCAGCCATTCGGGCGCTTGGTATTGCGCACCGGGTTGGACGGCGGCGGTGCGCCAAGCAAAGACTTATACCAAGCGCCGTTGACCCATTCTTCATGGGTCAACATCAAGGGCGCTTGGTATAAGTGCCTTCCTTACGCCATCGCGTCGATATCAACCGTCCGCTTTTCGAACCGCTTGCGCTCATGCGGGTCGAGATAGCGCTTGCGTAACCGAATGGCGGTCGGCGTTACCTCAACCAGTTCGTCGTCTTCGATGTAGGCAATCGCCTGCTCCAGGCTCATCCGGCGCGGCGGGATCAGCAGCATCGCCTCGTCCTTGCCGGCGGCGCGGATGTTGGTGAGCTTCTTTTCTTTAATCACGTTCACGTCGAGGTCGCTGTCGCGCGAATGCTGGCCGAGGATCAGGCCGACATAGACCTTGTCGCCGGGATCGACGAACAATTCGCCGCGTTCCTGGAGATACCACAGCGAATACAACACCGCGTTGCCGTCGGAGTTGGAAATCAGGCTGCCATTGCGGCGGCCTTCGATGGTGCCGACCCAAGGGGCGTAGCCGGCGAACATGCGGTTCATGATGCCGGAGCCGCGGGTGTCGGTAAGGAATTCGCCGTGATAGCCGATCAGGCCGCGGCTCGGCATGTGGAAGGTCATGCGGACCTTGCCACCGCCGGACGGGCGCATGTCCTGCATCACGCCTTTGCGGCGGCTGAGTTTTTCAACCACGACGCCGGTGTAAGGTTCATCCACATCGACCAGCACGTCTTCCATCGGCTCCTCGCGGACGCCGGTTTCCGGGTTTTCGCGGGTCAGCACGCGGGGGCGGCCGATCGTGAGTTCGAAGCCTTCGCGGCGCATTTGCTCGATCAGCACGCCAAGCTGCAATTCGCCACGGCCGGCAACCTCGAACGCATCATGTTCGTGGCTGATGGTGACCTTGATGGCGACGTTGCCTTCGGTTTCGCGCATCAGGCGATCGCGGATCTGGCGCGATGTCACCTTCTTGCCTTCACGTCCGCCCAACGGGCCGTCGTTAATGCGGAAGGTCATGGCGAGCGTCGGCGGATCGACCGGGGTTGCCGGCAGCGCGCCAGCGATATCGAGGGCGCCGATGGTATCGGGGATGGTGGCGTCGGTCAGCCCGGCGATGGCGATAATATCGCCAGCCTCGGCTTCGTCGATGTTCACCCGATCGAGGCCACGAAAGCCCATCAGCTTGGTCAGTCGGCCGGTTTCAACCACGGTGCCATCTGGGCGCAGCACCTTCAGCGGCATATTAAGCCGGGCGCGGCCCTGTTCGAGCCGCCCGGTCAGCACCCGGCCGAGGAAGTTGTCATAGTCCAAAATCGACGCAACCATGCCGAACGGCGCGTCCTTGTCGAGCTTGGGCGGCTGCACGTGGCGCAACACCAGATCGAACATCGGCGCGAGATCAACGCGTTCGCCGTCAAGTGTTTCAGTCGCCCAGCCCTGACGGCCCGAGGCGTACAGCATCGGGAAATCGAGCTGTTCGTCGGTCGCGCCCAAGGCGGCGAACAGATCGAACACTTCAATGTGCACTTCATCGGCGCGCGAATCCTGGCGGTCAATCTTGTTGACCACCACGATCGGCTTGATGCCGCGGGCGAGCGCCTTGCCGACCACGAACTTGGTCTGCGGCAGCACGCCTTCGGCGGCATCGACCAGCACGATGGCGCCATCGACCATGTTCAGGATGCGTTCGACTTCGCCGCCGAAATCAGCATGTCCGGGGGTATCGACGATGTTGATGCGGGTATCTTTCCACATCACTGCCGTGCACTTGGCCAGAATCGTAATGCCGCGCTCACGCTCCAGATCGTTGCGATCGAGCGCGCGTTCGACAACGTGCTGGTTTTCGCGGAATGCACCGGACTGCTTCAGCAGCTGGTCAACAAGGGTGGTCTTGCCATGATCGACGTGTGCGATGATGGCGATATTACGGATTTCCATGCGAGTCCTGGATGCGATCGGCCGCTAGTGCGGCAGGATCGGCTATGTTGCAGCGCGTCAAATAGGTGAAAGGTTTTGCAAAAGCGAGCAAGAAACGCGGGGATCAGCCTTGCGCGGCGAGTTTTGCCAATTCGCGGCTCAAATCCCGCTGCGGACGGGCGCCAAAATGGCTGATCACCTCGGCGGCCGCGATGCTGGCGAGGGTGCCACACTGCGCCAGCCCAAGGCCCGCAGTGTAGCCCGCAAGGAAGCCGGCGGCATACGCATCGCCGGCGCCGGTGCTATCAACCAGGGTTGTAGGTTCGATGGCAATGATGTGCTGTTCGGCGCCGCGGACCACCAAACTGCCCTTTTCGCTGCGGGTCAGCGCTGCAAGCGCCACGTCTTTGGCGGCCATCGCCGCGGCGGTGGCGAAGTCATCGGTTTCATAGAGCGCGGTGATCTCGTCCTCATTGGCGAACAGAATATCGACATGCCCGGCGACCAGGTCGCGGAACGCCGCGCGATGGCGGCCAACGCAAAAGCTGTCGGACAGTGACAGGGCGACCTGACGGCCCGCCGCATGGGCGATCGTGGCGGCACGATAAAACGCAGCCTGGGCAGCCGGCGGGTCGAACAGATAGCCTTCCATGTAGGTGACGGCTGAGTCTGCGACGATAGATGCGTCGATATCGGCTTCGTCAAAGGTGACGCAGGCGCCGAGATAGGTGTTCATGGTGCGTTGCCCATCCGGCGTTACCAAAATCAGGCAACGGGCTGTCGGCGCACCGCCGGTGAGCGGCGCGGAAGGGAAATGCACCCCGGCGGCAGTGATGTCGTGGCGGAAAACGCCGCCAAGCTGGTCGGCGGCCACTTTGCCAAAATATGCGACCTTTGCCCCGAGTGCTGCCGCCACCGCGCAGGTGTTGCCGGCCGAACCGCCGCTGACCTCCTGGGCCGGCGGCATGGCGGCGTAAAGTTTTTCAGCCGTCGCGTCGTCAATCAGCGCCATCGCGCCTTTTTGCATGGCGTGCCGGGTAAGGAACGCGTCGGGCACCGGCGCCAGCACATCGACGATGGCGTTGCCAATACCAAGAATATCGAAACGCGGCTGAGCCATTAACCGTCTCCATGCTGTAAGCTGCGCCGCCTATCACCCCGCCGCACTGCCGGCAACTTCGCCGTCCCAACACGCTGCGCCCTTTTGGTGTGGTGATGGCGGGTAAGGCTGAATTTGATCCGTCGAAGGACTAGTGATCCGGTCGGCTCCGTGTTAGGCGAAGCGGCGAAGCCCTTAACCGATCGGAGCGCCTGTGCTGCCAGGTTTCATGCGCCGCAAGTCCGCCGATGCGACACAACCCGACGGCGGGACACCGCCGCCTGCCCCGCCTTTGCGCGACCCACCCGGCGCCCCGCCAAGTTTTCGCGTCCAACCGTCGAAGGATGCCACGAGCATGAGCCGCCCACCATTTCCCGCTGCCGCCCAGCCCGCCAGCCAGGGCCGCGCCGCCCCCGCCCGCCCGCCCGCTGAACGCCGCGCGCTGGTGGTCGGCAAGGGCATTTCGGTAAAAGGCACGATCGAAGATGCCGAACGGCTGACGGTCGAAGGCGTTGTCGAAAGCTCCCGGATTGAATCGAACGAGCTCGTCGTCGCGTTCGGTGGGGTGTTTCGTGGCGAGGCGATGGTTGAAGACGCCGATATTGCCGGCGTGTGCGATGGCGTTGTCACCGCGCGCGGCACGCTCACCATTCGCGCCACCGGCCGGGTGATCGGGGTTGCCCGCTGCACGCGGCTCCAGGTCGAAGATGGCGGGCAGATCAGCGGGCAGATCGAGATGATCACCGCCGCCGCACCCGATGAGGTTGCCGGACGCGATCCCGCCGCATGATCGGCGCGCGCTGGTTGGTCCTGGCCCTGGTGGTTTCCGGCTGTGCGGCACCGGGCGTGGTTACTGACAACCAAACCGCAGCCCTTGATGCGCGGATTGCCCGCCTGCCGCCGCCGGACAAAATTGCCGGGCTGGTCGGCACCAACCCGGACCGGATGCTCGCAACCCTTGGCCCGCCGATCCTCCGCCGTCGTGATGGCATGGCTGAGGTCTGGCTTTACGCCGCCGGTCCGGACTGCAAGGTCGATCTGGTGTATTACCGCGATGGTGAAAACCTGACGCTTGCCCTGGCGCAGATCCGCGGCGAGACCAAGGCCGAAGCGGCGTGCCTCCGTCAGATCGCGGCGTTACCGTCCAAGTAGCACCAGGCCGACGCCGCCAACCACCAGCACCAGGCCAAGAATATCGGCGCCGCGCAGTTTTTCCTTGAGGTAGAAGCGACTGAACCCCAGGGTGAACACCATTTCGATCTGACCGAGCGCACGCACCAGCGCCACCGGCGCCAAGGCGAAGGCGGAAAACCACGCGGCCGAACCGCAGGCGGATAGCGCACCCACCCACATCGAACTGCGCCAGGTGGTGAAAGCTAGTCGCAGTTGCAGCGGTTCGCGCCACATGATCCACAGACCCTGCATCAGGGTCTGCAAGATATTGGTCACCACGAGGGCAAACACTGCCTTCGTTATGATCCCAAGATCGCCGCCGCCGATATCGCCCAACGCGCGATTGCCATCTTTGATGAAAATGGCGGTGAACGCGAAGCACAGCCCGGTGCCAAGGCCGCATAAAGCCGCTGGCTGGAAGGTGGCGCGCAGCAATTCATTGGCTTTCAACCCACGCCCGCCCAGCGACAAGGTCAAAACGCCGACGACCCCAATGCCGATACCGACCAGTGCGATCAGACTGAGCGCCTCGCCCAGGATGATCCAGGCCATGATCGCCCCTTGCACGGCCTCGGTCTTGGCATAGGCGGTGCCGACAGCAAAATTGCGAAAGCCAAAAGCCATGATCAGTAAGGACGTGCCGATGATCTGGAGAAAGCCGCCAATGATGCAATCGGCGAGGAAGCGAAGGTTCGGCACCGGCATAGCGGTGCCCGAAATCGAATGCAGCACCCAGAATAACACCAGCCCGACGGGAACCGCGTAAACGTAGCGCACAAAACCAACCGCATTGACCGACATCCGGCCGCGCAGGCGTTGTTGCAATGCCGTCCGCCAGCTTTGAAACAGCGCGGCGAAAATCGTAATCGGAATCCAGATATCGATCACGGCGTGGCGGCCAACGGATCGCGATAAATCCCGGTCCGCAAGACCCCATCCATGCCGACGATGCCGCGATACATGCCCGAACAGTTGAACGGCAGTGCCACATTGCCCGCCGCATCGATCGCGATCAGCCCGCCCGAGCCGCCGACCGCGCCAAGTTCGGTCACCACCTGATCCGCCGCCACCGCAAGCGACAGGCCGAGATAACGCATCCGGCTGGCGATTTCGTGGGCGGCCATCCAGCGGATGAAATATTCGCCCGCCCCGGTCGCCGAGATCGCGCAGGTCGCGTTATCGGCCCAGGTGCCAGCGCCGACCAACGGGCTGTCACCCACCCGACCCGGCGGCTTGCCGGTCATCCCGCCGGTTGAGGTCGCGGCCGCAATATTGCCGGCCTGATCCCGGGCGACCGCACCAACCGTGCCGTGCTTTGCCGCATCGTCGCGGGTATCGGCGCCAGATGCTGCGCGGCGGGCGAGTTCGTCCTGCAAATTCTGCCAGCGTGCCTCGGTATGAAAATACGCCGGGCCTTCCCACGTCAGGTCCTTGTCGCGCAGGAAATCGAGCGCGCCGTGGCCCATCAGCAACACGCTTTCGGACCGTTCCATCACCGCGCGGGCCGCCAGGATGGGGTTACGCGGCCCGAAAATGCCAGCCACCGCCCCGGCGCCACGATCCTGGCCGCGCATCACTGCGGCATCCATTTCCTGCTTGCCATCCGACGTATAGACCGCGCCGCGCCCGGCGTTGAACAGCGGATCGTCCTCCAGCGCCATCACCGCGCTTGTGACCGCGTCGACTGCGGTTCCGCCATTGGCGAGAGCGTCGTGCCCAGCGCGCAACGCGGTTGCGAGGCCGGTGCGATAGGCGGCTTCGCGGGCTGGCGTCATGGTGGCCGGGTTGATGGTGCCGGCGCCGCCGTGGATCGCGAGGGTAAACATTTTGAACTCCGGAGAAAGAACGTAGGGTGGGTAGGCACTTGCACCACCCACCCTACAAAAACGCAAGCAACCCAGACCTGCTTCTGCCACCCCGGCCAACCACCGTCTCCGCCGCCACCAGCGCATCGAGCACGGCTTCCTGGGTTACATCCGCGACCGCCTGAAACAGCAGATCAATCCGATTTTCGGCCATGATATGCTGGGGTAGAATATCGGTCGTCGCATCGTGTGGCACGCGGTTGGCAGTGGAGAAGCCGAGAAACACATCGCCGCTGCCATGGCCCCAGAATGAACCCAGCCGAGCCAGCCCGGCCCCCGCGCGGCGGATGACCCGGCGCAACTGACGGTGGTCGAGCGGCATGTCGGTTGCCAGCACCACGATCACTGACCCGCGTTCCGCGTCAGGCGGTGTGGCCGGGGATACAATGCGGCCATCGGGCAAGCGCAAATCCCCGGCACGGCCGAAATTGGCCAGCACCAGGCCGCCGATACAATGTTGGGTGCCATCCAGTATCACGATGCGCGAAGACGTACCAATACCGCCCTTGAAACCAAAGCAACTCATGCCGCGGCCCGCGCCGACCGCGCCGCTGGCGAAATCTGGGCTGGCGGCGTTGAGCGCGGCAATTGCGTGCGCCTCGGTCACCGCCATGGCCTGGATGTCGTTCAGGACGCCGTCATTGCACTCGCCAACCACTGGATTGACCGTCGATGTCCGGCGGCCGATGTGGCGGTTTTCCGCGATGGCCCGGCGGATCAGCGCGTTGGCGCAGGTGCCGACGCCGAAGGTGTTGGTGAGCAGGATGGGTGTTTCGATCTGCCCGAGTTCCTCGATCTGCATCAGTCCGACCGATTTGCCGAAGCCGTTCAGCACGTCGGCCGCCGCCACCGGCTTATCGGCGAAGATATTGCCCTGGTGCGGGATGATGGCGGTGACCCCTGTCTGAATGTCGCCGTCGGACAGGGTGCAGTGGCCCACGGTAACGCCAGCGACATCGCTGATCGCGTTACGCGGGCCGGGCGGCAGGTCCCCACAGGCCAGCCCGAGATCGCGCGCCCGCATCAGCGCAGCTTCTGGTCCAACGCGTCGCGCAGCCCGTCACCGAACAGGTTGAAGGCGAGCACGGTGATCAGGATCGCCAGGCCGGGGAAGATGGTGATGTGGTCGGCAACCCCGAGATAGCTGCGCCCGTCCGACAGCATCGCGCCCCATTCCGGGCTGGGTGGCTGGGCGCCGAGGCCAATGAAGGACAGCGCCGCCGCGGTCAGGATGGATGTTCCCATCCGCAACGACGCGTACACAATCACCGCCGGCAATGTGCCGGGCAGGATGTGGCGCAGCATCAGCTTGGTGCGGGACACCCCGATGCTGCGAGATGCCTGGACGTAGAGGGTTTCCTTGAGCGCGAGCGTGGTGCCCCGCACCAGCCGCGCGAATACCGGAACGGCCGACAAAGCGATCGCATAGATCACGTTGACCAGCCCCGGCCCGAGGATTGCCACCACCGCAATCGCCGGCAAAATGCCGGGGAACGCCAGCATGACGTCGATCACCCGCATGATCAGACCGTCAATCCAGCCGCCGAAAAACCCGCTGATAATGCCCAACGCCACGCCGACCACGCACCCCAGCACCACCGACAAGAACCCAACCGTCAGCGAAACCTGCCCGCCCCAGATCATCCGCGACAGAATGTCGCGGCCATAGCTGTCGGTGCCGGCCCAGTGCGCCCAGCTTGGGCCTTCGAGCAGCGCGTCGTAATCGGGCGTGGTCTGGCTATAGGGCGCGATCCATGGCGCGAGGAAAGCCGCCGCGACAAGGATGATGATTACCGCCAGCGACACCATCGCGACGTGCTGGCGGCGGAACCGGCGCCAGAATTCCCGGCCGGGGGAACGAATGTTGGTCATGGTCATTTCAACCGTATCTCCGGATTGACCATGCCGTAGAGCAGATCGACGATCAGGTTGATCAACACGAATTCCACCGCGAAAAGCAGGATTTCGGCCTGGATGACCGGATAATCACGGAAGCTGACACTATCGATCAACAGCCGGCCCAGCCCTGGCCAGGCGAACACGGTTTCCACCACAATCGCGCCGCCCAGCAAAAAGCCGAATTGCAGCCCGGTAAGCGTGATCACCGGGATCAGCGCGTTGCGCAGCGTATGGGTCCAGATAACGATGCGTTCCGGCACGCCCTTGGATCGGGCGGTGCGAACGTAGTCCTCACCAGCCACTTCGATGTAGGCTGATCGGGTAAAGCGCGCCATCACCGCGGCCACCGCGCTGCCGAGGGTGAAGGCCGGCATGACGAAATGCGCCCAAGTGCCGTAGCCGCCCGTCGGCAACCAGCCGAGGCGCACTGAAAATAAATCCATCAGCAGCAGCCCAAGCCAGAAACTCGGGAAGGATATCCCCAGGATCGCCCCGCCGGCCGCCAATCGGTCCGCCACGCCGCCGCGCCAGACCCCGGACAGCACCCCAAGCCCGACGCCGGCGATTATCGCCCAGATCATCGATACAACCGTCAACCACAGTGTCGGCATGAAACGCTGGCCGATCAGGGTCAGCACCGGTTCATGGGTCTTAATTGAACGCCCCAGTTCCAGATGCGCCATCTGGTTGAGGTAACGGAGATATTGCTCCCACAATGGCCGATCGAGCAGCAATTCCTTGCGGACGTTTTCGACCTGCTCGTACGACGCATCCTGTCCGGCGACCATGCGGGCAGGATCACCGGGCAGCATATGCACAAAGGCGAAGACGAAAACGCTGACGGCCAGCAGGACCGGAATAGTGCCCGCCAGCCGTCGCAGGAAGTATTCGAACACCCGAGGTCAGTTCAGCGTTGCATCGTCATCCAGGTTGAACTGCGCATCACCCCGGATCGAGGCGCCTTTCAAAGTGACCGTATAGGCCGCGAGATTATGCGATTGGCCGAGGAAGATCAGCGGTGCATCCTTCCAGGCCTGCGCCTGGGCAATGGCATAAGCCGCACCGCGTTTGGCGGGGTCGATGGTGCTGAGGCCAGCCTCGATCGCGTCATCGACGATCTGGCTTTTGTAATAGGCGAAGTTGTTCAACACCGGCGGAAAGCCCTTGCCCCACAGGAACGGGCGAATGCCCCAATCGGCATCACCGGTGGACGTTGACCAGCCGGTTTGCAGCATCTGAATGGTTGCGGTTTCGGGCCCCGGGTTGGTGTAAAGCTTCGCGGTCAGCACGCCGGCTTCAAGGGTTTCCACCGTCAGCTTCACGCCCACGGCCGCGAGCTGCTGCTGGAGAAATTCCATGGTGCGCTTGGCAATTGTCGCCGGGGTGCCGGTGATGGTGGCTTCAAAACCGTTCGGATATCCGGCTTCAGCCAGCAGGGCCTTGGCCTTGACCGGGTCGTAACCCCAGGCTGGCTGCTTCACATAGAAATCGATGCCCGGCGCCATGGGGGAATATTGCTCGTCGGCATAGCCGCTCCAGATCACCTTGCGATAAGCCGCCTTGTCGACCGCGAGGTTCATCGCGGTGCGCACCCGGACGTCGTTGAACGGCTTCTTCTGGTTGTTCATGGTGGTGAACAGGCTGAGCAGAGAGGGCTTGTCGAAGATCACGAACTTCGGGTTCTTATCAACCAGTTTGATCATTTCCGGCGGCACCGGAAGGATGAAATGCGCCTCGCCAGCCTGCAACATCGCAAGCCTTGTGCCATTTTCGTTGACGCTGCGATAGGTAACGGTGTCAATCTTGGGCAGGCCGGCAATGCGATACTTGGTGTTTTTCTTCATCTTCACCGTGTCAGCATCCCATGACACGAATTCATAAAGCCCGGTGCCGGTGGCGTGGCGGTTGAAGTCTTTGCCCCATTGCGCGACCAGCTTGGGGTTGACGATCAACGCGCCAGGATGGGCAAGATTATTCGGGAACGCGCCGAACGGATATTTCAGGGTGACTTTAACCGTGTTTTCGTCAACGACTTCGGTGCGGTCAATCATCACGTAAATCGATTGGCGCTTTAGGTTGTTCGCCGGGTTGCCGCCGCGATCGAAGCTGAACTTCACCACGCTGGCGTCGAACTTGGTGCCGTCAGGGAAGGTGACGCCCTTGCGGAGATAGAACACAAACTGCGTCGCCTCAGCATTGGCTTCATACCGTTCCGCGAGGCCGGGGACCAGCTTCATGTCGCGATCGAGCTTGAACAGCCCCTCATGCGTCAGGCGGGCCACAGCCTGGGAGATGTTGTCGTTTAGGTCATGCGGATCAAGCCCGTTGATATTATCCGAAACGGCCACCACAAGGTCAGACGCGGCGTTGGCGGCGACGGGCATGGCCATGCCAAGCATGGCAGCCAGCAGCAGGCGGGGCATTAAACGGCGCATTGGGCGGGTTCTCCCGTGAGGTGATTAGCGGGACGATGCGGGAAACGCGGCGCGGGCGCAACAGGTAGGCCTTGGACTGCCTCCCGCTATGCTCAAGCTCCGTTCAAACTGCGAAGCCTGTGGCATTCACGTTCCGCCGGCCGCTTCGTGCTCCGCCGGCTTTGCGCCAGGGCTATTTCCCGCTATCTCGCCGGCGCCATGGACACCCAAACCCCCGATCATTCCGCCGGACCCCTGCCCGCCTATCGCGCCCTTGTCGCGGGTGGAGAGCTTGCGCCCGATCTGGCCCAGCAACTTGGGGCTGAACGTTTGCAAACCTTGTGGCAGCGTTTGCGCGGCTACAGCCCGCAGCTTCGGTCAGAACAAACGGGGCTGCTCACCCGGCTGTTCCGACGCAAATCGGCCGAAACTGCCCCACCGCCCAAGGGGCTTTATCTGGTCGGCGAGGTCGGGCGCGGCAAATCCATGTTGATGGATTTGTTCTTCGCCAGCGCCGATGTCGCCCGCAAGCAGCGCATCCATTTTCATGCCTTCATGCAGGATTCCCATCGCCGCATCCATCGCTTCAAGCGCGACAACCCCACGATTTCGGACCCGATCCCACCGCTGGCCGACAGCATTGCCGCCGATGCCGCGTTGCTGTGTTTCGACGAATTTCAGGTCAATGACATTGCCGACGCGATGATCCTTGGCCGGCTGTTCCAGGCCTTGTTCGATCGCGGTGTGGTGGTGGTGGCAACCTCGAACTTAACCCCCGATAATCTGTTCAAGGGCCAGCCAGGGTACGACGCGTTCAAGCCGTTCATCGCGCTGATCAAGCAGAACCTCGACCTGCTGACGATGGATGCCGGCCGAGACTTCCGCCGCGAGCGGCTGCGCGGCCTCCACACCTGGCATGTGCCCGCCGACGCACGGGCAGACCGCGCGCTCGATGCCGCATTCGCCGATCTGACAGGCGACGCCGCCGCCGGAACCGAAACGTTGATCGTGATGGGTCGCGCGTTGCCTGTGCCGCTCACCGCCAATGGCGTTGCCCGCTTCGATTTTTCCGCCCTCTGCGCCACAGCCCTCGGCGCCGGCGATTACCTCGCCCTCGCCAACCGCTATCATTGCATCCTGCTCGACGGCATCCCGCGCCTGTCCCCGAATAATTTCGACCAGGCCCGCCGCTTCATCGTGCTGATCGATGCGCTGTACGACCATCGGGTCAAGCTGGTCGCCTCGGCCGCCGCCATGCCGGACGCGCTTTATCAGCGGGGGGAGGGCGCCAAGATGTTCGAGCGCACGGCGTCCCGCTTGGAGGAAATGCAAAGCCAGGAGTATCTGGGCTTGCCGCATCTGACATAGCCGGGAGGATATCCGATGGCCGCCGATTTCGGCCACCACCAACGGACTGCGATGGTGCAGCGCGGCAAACCCGCCTTGCCGGCCCCTGCCCGATCCGCTAGCTAGACGAGCTTTTCCAGGATTTTCCGCGAAGGATCGACCCCCCATGGCTCGCAACAAGATCGCCCTCATCGGCGCTGGCAATATCGGTGGCACGCTCGCCCACCTCATCGGTCTCAAGGACCTCGGCGATGTGGTGATGTTTGACGTCTTTGGTGGCGTTGCCGCCGGCAAGGCGCTCGATCTGATGCAGTCGAGCCCGGTTGACGGCTTTGATAGCCTGATGTCGGGCGGCAGCGACTACGCCGCCATCAAGGGCGCCGATGTGGTCATCGTCACTGCCGGTTTCCCGCGCATGCCGGGCATGAGCCGCGATGACCTGCTGGCCAAGAATGCCGGTGTCATTGCCGAAGTCGCCGCCGGTATCAAAGCCAACTGCCCGGATGCGTTCGTGATCGTCATCACCAACCCGCTCGACGTGATGGTGTCGGTCATGCAGCAGAAATCTGGCCTGCCCGCCAACAAGGTGATCGGCATGGCCGGCGTGTTGGACAGCAGCCGCTTCCGCCTGTTCCTCGCCCATGAATTCAACGTGTCTGTCGAAGACGTCACCGCCTTTGTACTCGGCGGTCATGGCGACACCATGGTGCCATTGATCCGCTACTCGACCGTTGCCGGCATTCCGGTGCCCGATTTGATCAAGATGGGCTGGACGACGCAAGAACGTATCGACGCCATCGTTGAACGCACCGCCAATGGCGGCGGCGAGATCGTCAAGTTGCTGGAACGTGGCAGCGCTTTCTACGCCCCGGCGGCATCCGCGATCGCGATGGCCGAAGCCTATCTCAAGGACAAACGCCGCGTCCTGCCCTGCGCCGCGCTGCTCACCGGCCAATACGGCGTTAACGGACTTTACATCGGTGTGCCTGTTGTTATTGGCAAGAACGGCATCGAGAAAATCGTCGAGATCGAATTGAATGCCGCCGAACAGGCCGCGTTCGACAAGTCTTGCAACGCGGTGCGGGCCCTGCTCGAAGACTTCAACAAGCTAGGCGTCTGATCCGATGAACATCCACGAATATCAGGGCAAGGAATTGCTGAAGGCCTATGGCGTCGCCGTTTTGGACGGCTATGTCGCCTGGACGCCGGATGAGGCCGAAGCGGCCGCCGCAAAGTTGCCTGGCCCGGTATTCGTGGTGAAGTCGCAAATTCACGCCGGCGGCCGCGGTGCCGGACATTTCGCCGATGACCCCACCGGCAAAGGTGGCGTCCGGATTGCGAAATCCCCCGCCGAAGTGCGCGCCGCAGCCGATGCGATGTTGGGCCACACTTTGGTCACCAAACAAACCGGGGATTCCGGCCGCCGCGTCGGCCGCGTTTATGTCGAAGCCGGCTGCGACATCAAACGCGAACTATACCTTTCCCTGCTGGTCGATCGCGACACCGCCCGCGTCACCATCATGGCCTCCACCGAAGGCGGCATGGAAATTGAGGAGGTGGCGCACAACCACCCCGAGAAAATTATCCGCATCGGCGTCGATCCGGCCACCGGCATCTGGCCCTTCCACGCCAACAAACTCGCCTACGCGCTTGGGCTCGAAGGCAAACAGATCGCCTCGTTCCGCAAGTTTGTCATGGCGATGTACAAGGCCTTCCTCGAACTCGATTGCGCCATCGTCGAAATCAATCCGCTGGTCGTCACCGGCGCCGGTGACATCGTCGCCCTCGATGCCAAGGTGAGCTTTGACGACAATGCGCTCTACCGTCACCCCGAGATCGAAAAACTCCGCGACGAAGCCGAAGAAGACCCAAAAGAACTCGAAGCTGCCAAGCACGCGCTGAACTACGTCGCGCTCGATGGCGTCATCGGCTGCATGGTCAACGGCGCCGGCCTCGCCATGGCGACAATGGATATCATCAAACTCTACGGATCATCGCCGGCCAATTTCTTGGATGTCGGCGGCGGTGCCACCAAGGAACGGGTCACCGCCGCGTTCAAGATCATTCTGTCCGACCCCAACGTTGAAGGCATTCTGGTCAACATTTTCGGTGGCATCATGCGCTGTGATGTGATCGCCGAGGGCGTGGTGGCCGCGGCCCGCGAAGTGTCGCTGTCGGTGCCTCTGGTGGTGCGCCTCGAAGGCACCAATGTCGAGCTCGGCAAGGACATCATGGCCAAATCCGGCCTGCCGATCATTACGGCGGATAATCTGGCCGATGCCGCCGAAAAAGTGGTCAAAGCCGTGAAGGACGCCGCATAATGGCCATTCTTGTTGATGCCAACACCCGCGTGATCACCCAGGGCTTTACCGGGGCGCAGGGCACCTTCCATTCCGAACAGGCGCTCGCTTACGGAACGAAAGTGATGGGCGGGGTCACGCCAGGTAAGGGCGGATCGGTCCATATCGGCCTTCCAGTGTTTGATACCGTCTATCAGGCCGTCACCGCAACCGGCGCCAACGCGTCGGCCATTTACGTGCCGCCTCCCTTCGCCGCCGACGCGATCCTTGAAGCCATTGACTGCGAAATCCCGCTGATCGTCTGCATCACCGAAGGCATCCCGGTGCTCGACATGGTCCGCGTCAAGCGCGCTTTGTCCGGTTCGATGTCCCGCCTGATCGGCCCGAACTGCCCCGGCGTCATCACCCCCGATGCCTGCAAAATCGGCATCATGCCCGGCCATATTCACCGGCGCGGCAAGGTCGGCATCGTGTCGCGATCGGGCACCCTGACCTACGAAGCCGTCGCGCAAACCACCGCTGCTGGCCTCGGGCAAAGCACCTGCGTCGGCATCGGCGGCGATCCGGTCAAGGGCACCGACTTCATCGAAATCCTGGAAATGTTCCTCGCCGATCCCGAAACCGAATGCATCATCATGATCGGTGAAATCGGCGGGCAAAGCGAAATCCTCGCCGCCGAGTTCCTCGCTGGCAACAAAGTGAAAAAACCCACCGTCGGCTTCATCGCCGGCGCCACCGCCCCGCCCGGCCGCCGCATGGGCCACGCCGGCGCAGTGATTTCCGGCGGACGCGACACGGCGGCCGCCAAGTTCGAGGCGATGCGGCTGGCAGGGATTCACATCTCCGAAAGCCCGGCGGCGCTGGGGAGTACTATGGTGAAGGCGCTGCGCGGGTAAGGAAGGTCTTCTTTGTTTGAAAACAAAGAAGCAAAAAAACTTCCAAAATTCCGTCCGCTTTCGCATCGGCCGTTGTATGTCATTGCGAACTCTTGTGAAGCAATCCATCGTATGGTAGCGATTTTTGGCATTATTAATTACGATATCGTAATAAAATAGGCACAAAAATACCTACACCTCAAGCCCCCGAAAAACGAAAACCGGGCGCAACCAAAATCCCCGCCGCAGGGACCACAACCTCGAGAACAACCGCCAGCACCCGCCTGGCCTGCGGCATCGCGGCAAAAAACTCTGCGCATTCGGCTTGGCCCAGCAAATGCTGCAACTGCGATCCATAGGCTGCCACCTCATAGCCAAGCTTGCGCAGCAACCACCCAGGCGCGGTCGGAAATTTCTCGCGGGGTTTGCTGCGGGGCGCAGAAACCCGCCCCGCTT
>JANYCX010000195.1 GCA_025360065.1 Acetobacteraceae bacterium
CGGCGCTGATACTCGATCCACATGGCTTCCTGTTTGGCGAGATCCTGCTCAAGCGTCGCGTCCTTGACCAGCTTGACGATGTCAGCCGGCGGCGTCCAGCGCAGGCGCGTGGCCACCCGTTCGGTGGTCGAGGTCGCCCACGAGAACTGCCGCACCCCGGCCGGGTTCCAAAAGGTCAGCACCGCCGTCGATTTGGCGGTGGTGTACTGGGTGCGCAAATTCACCTGATCCATCGGGTTCAGCTTCATGCGAATGCCGACGCGGGCGAGATCGGCTTGCAGCTTTTGCGCCAGCACCGCATAGGACAGCCCGCTGACTGCGGCGTTCCCATAGCTCACCTCGAACTCGAACCCATCCGGAAAGCCCGCTTTTTGCAGCAGCATGCGGGCGCGGTCGAGGTTTTGCTGCGGCCCGATATCGCGAGTGGTTTTCTCGGTCGAGCCGAGCAGCCCGATCGGGAGGAAATGGGCGCAGCGTGTGGCGACGCCGCCAAGCAGATTGTCGCGGATGCCGTCGTAATCAATGGCCGCCGCGATTGCCTGGCGGGCTTCCTGCACCGCCAGCGCCTTGTTGAGCTCGGCCGAGGTGGTGAGCGCGAGGTAAACGAAATCGAGGCTCGCCAACCCTTCGACGCGGAGACCCGCTTGACCTTTGAGGGTCTGGATTTGCTCGGGGATCAGGTTGAAGGCGGCATCGATGTCGCCGCGCTGGACGGCGAGCAATTGGGCCGCGCTTTCGCTCATGTGACGGATCAGGATGCGTTCAAATCCGGGCATGCCGCCATAATAATGCGGGTTGCGAACCAGTTGGATTTGTTGATTGCGCTGCCAGCCGGTCAGCCGATAGGCACCGGCGCCGGCGGAGTTGTCGTTGAGCCAGGCGGTCGCTTTGTCGGTGGTGTTGGCGTCAACCGCCGACGTGCCGCCCTGGGCTTCGACAATTTTGCGTTCCAGAATGCCGTTGGTGGTGGACGCCAGCGCCCCCAGCACCGGCTCGCCGGGTTCGATCAGGAAGATGTCAACCGTGCGCGGATCGACCACCGCGACGCTTGCGATGTTGGAGTTATAGAGCGCGGGCTGATCCTTGAGGTGCTTGACCCGATCGAGTGTCCATTTCACATCATCAGCGGTCACCAGATTGCCGCTGGCGAACTTGGCCTCGCGCAATTTCATCCGCAGCGCCTTGCCATCGGCGGTGCGCGACCACGATTCCGCCAGCGCCGGAATCGGATCGTAGTAGTTGCCGACCGCGAAGCTCACCAACGAAGCATAGGCGGCATTTAAGGTCATCGGCGGGGTGTACTGCGCCATCCGGGCGGGATCGAGGCTGATTGTGTCACTGATATCGATGCCGAGCACTAAGGTGTTGCGGCGCGCCTGGGCATGTACGCGGTCTGGCAAACCTGCGGCCAACGCGGCACCGCCGGCGCCGAGGAGAAGGGCGAGGTCTCGGCGGCTGATCCATCCGTTCGACATATTTTCTCTCCCGCGAGGGGGCTTTACCTGGCCCGTTGCGGAGAGCCTGACACAGCCCGTGGGTCAGGAGAAGCCCCTGTTTTGCCCGCGACCAGGGGGAATTTCTGCCAATTGCAATGGACGGGTTCGGCGGCCCATTGTATTATTGAAAAAAATAGCATCGAATGCTGCAAAGAATTAGCCAAGCGATGGAAAAACAGCCGATGAAGAGCGTGCGGCATGGCGGGATTGATTGCGACGTGCATCCCGCGCTGCCTGGCATGGCGGCGCTGCTGCCGTATCTCGATCCTTATTGGCAGGAACAGGTCACGGTGCGCGGCATTGACGGGCTCGATCTGTCGAGTTTCCCGACCCAGATGGACGCGCATGGCCGGGCGGACTGGCGCGAGGCCGGGCACAAGCCCGGCAGTTCGCTTGAATTGCTGCGGCGCGACGCACTTGACGGGTTCGGCTCGCAATTGGCGATCTGCAATCCGCTTTATGGCGTGCTGGCGATTTACAACGAGCATTTTGCCGCCGCCGTGGCGCGGGCGATGAATGACTGGATCACCGCCGAATGGCTCGACCGCGAACCACGGTTGCGCGCGTCCATTACGGTTGCGGCCCAGAACGCCGAACATGCGGTCGATGAGATCGAGCGCCGCGCCGGCGACCAGCGTTTCGTGCAGGTGTTGCTGTTGTCGCAAGACGATGTCCCGCTTGGCAACCGACGCTACTGGCCGATTTATGCGGCGGCCGCCCGACACGGCCTGACCATTGGCGTCCATGCCGGCAGCACCTATCGCCATGCCATCACCTCGAATGGCTGGCCGTCGTACTATCTGGAAGATTACGCCGCCCACGCCCAGGGCTTCCAGTCCAACCTGCTGAGCCTGGTGCATGAGGGCGTGTTCGCCAAGTTTCCCAGCCTGAAAGTGGTGTTCATCGAAAGCGGCTTTACCTGGCTGCCAACTTTCATGTGGCGGGCCAACAAGACCTGGCGCGGGGTGCGGGCCGAAGTGCCATGGGTGGACCGTCCGCCGAGCGATATCATCCGCGACCATGTTCGCTTCACCCTGCAACCGACCGACGCGCCGCCAACCGGGGCTGACATGGAACGGGTGCTGAACCAGATCGGCAGCGACGATATGCTGCTGTTTTCGACTGACTACCCGCATTGGCAGTTCGACGGCGACAATGTCTGGCCGGCGGGGTTTTCTGATACGCTCAAGCAGCGCGTGCTGGTCGATAATCCGCGCAACGCCTATCCACGGTTGAAGGAGGCTCTGTCATGACCCCTGACGACGGCAGAATTTTGGTCGCCGAGGCGCCGGCCAACGCGTCGCGCAGCAAGCTCAAGCTGATCGATTGCGACGTGCACCACGCGCTGCGGTCGTCGAAGGATCTCTATCCTTACCTGGCGACGCGCTGGCACGATCATATCGCCCAGTTCGGCCGCCGCCGGCCGGTGCCGTTCCTGGCATCATCGCCGTACCCGAAAACCGCGCCGGCCTTGTCGCGCACCGATTCCTGGCCGCCCAATGGTGGCCCGCCCGGATCGGATTTGGCATTCCTGCAGGAACAACTGCTTGACCGGTATAATATCGAGTATGGCATGCTGCATTTGCTGACCAGCGGCATGGATGAACGCAACCAGGACCTCGGCAATGCGCTGTGCTGCGCGATCAATGACTGGCAGTACGAGCATTGGACGCAGAAGGATAAGCGCCTCAAAGCCGCGATCGTGGTGCCGGGTGAGGATGCGGTGGCCGCAGTAAAGGAAATCGAACGCTGGGCCGGCAACCCCGATTTCTGCCAGATCAGCATTGTCACCCATAGCATCGAGCCTTTGGGACGGCGCCGCTACTGGCCGATCTACGAAGCGGCAGAGGCGCATAACCTGCCGATCGGGCTGCACAGTTCTGGCACCAACGGCCATGCGGTGACCAGCGCCGGGTGGTGCAGCTATTATGTTGAGGAACAGCACAACGTTGCGCTGTCGCAGCAGAATCTCGCGATCTCGCTGGTTTGCGAGGGCGTGTTCGAGCGTTTCCCCGCGCTCAAGGCGGTGATCATCGAGGCTGGCTTCGTCTGGGTGCCGGCAGTGTGCTGGCGGCTCGATCAGCATTGGGCGCGGATGCGCGGCGAAGTGCCGCATCTGACCAGGAAACCATCGGAGTATTTCCGCAGCAATCTGTGGTATTCGAGCCAACCGGCCGATGAGCCGGAAAATCCGCAGGATTTGCGCCAGGTCATCGAATGGCTCGGCTGGGACCGGCTGATGTTCGCCACTGACTATCCGCATTGGGACATGGACAACCCGGAACACGTCTTCAAGTTCCGCATGACCGAGGCCGAACAGCAGCAGGTTTTCGCCGGCAATGCGCGCGCCGTGTATGGTTTGGCCTGAGCGATGGCGCGGCATATCGTTGCCGACGCCGGGGAAATTCCCCCTGGCGGGCGCAAGCTGGTAACGATCCGCGGCCGGGAGATCGGTGTCTTCAACCAAAATGGTGACTATTTCGCCCTGCTCAACCGCTGTCCGCACCAAGGCGCGGAATTGTGCAAGGGCACCCTGATCGGGCTTGCGACATCGACCGGGCCGGGCAATTTTGAACTGACCCGGCACGGCGAAATGCTGAAATGCCCGTGGCATGGCTGGGAATATGACATTCGCACCGGGCAGTCGTGGTGTGACCCCAACGACATTAAAGCGCGGGCTTATCCGGTGACGGTCGAACATGGCGCGACGCTGGTCAAAGGCCCGTTTGTCGCCGAAACATTCCAGGTCGAAATTGAGCAGGATTATGTGGTGATCGAGGTCTGATCGCGGCACGGGACGGCCAACAGACATCTTGACGAGGCGGTGCGGGTATGTTAGTAAAATAACCATGAATACATCATCGTCATCCCCCTTCAGCCTGCCGGAGACCGCGCCCGAATTGGCGCGGCGCTTCTGCGTGATCCTGGCCGGGCTGGCGGGTCTGGTGGCGCGACGGTTTTTGCGGATGCCGCATTTGATGCGGTTCACGCTGCTGCTATGGAGCCGGCTCAGCCGGGCGGTGCCGCGCTTTGTGCGGGCGCTGGACAGGCCAGGGACGCCGCGCGGCAAGCGCGCACGCACGGGACGCACGGCCCGCATCGACCAGGTGGGTGTGCCCGGCTTGCCGACCGGGCGCGGCTGGCTGGTGCGCGAACTGGGCTGGGAGGCGGCGGGCTTTACCTGCCAGATGGAGGCTTTGCTCAGCGAGCCTGGGACGCAGGCGACGCTGCTGGAATGCCCTGGGTTGGCGCGGATTTTACGCCCGATCTGTCGGATGTTGGGGGTTGCGGCTGTCGTGGTGCCGAAGGTCGCGGCGGCAGTGGCGGTGGCCGAAATGGTGGTTGGGACGCTGCCGCCGGTTTGGGTGCGGGCGGCGGCGGATTTTACGACGGACGCGCCCGTGTCGAGGATGGATGCGGTTTTTTTGCCTGCCTGAAGGGCGGGTATTTTGTCGCGCTAATTGTTACGATAACGTAATTAAATGGCTGACTTTGCGGCTTTATACCAAGCGCCGTTGACCCATGAAGACTGGGTCAACGGCGCTTGGTATTAGGGCGGGATTGCCACGCCACGGCCCGCAATGACCACGGGTCGGGGATTTTCCGGATCTTGCCCGAACCGAGTAACAAAACAAAACATCTTGCGTTCATCTGCTGATCTTGCACGGGTGAGCTTGGAATTGCGCTCCAGGCCGGCTAGCTTCCCCCCGGCATCGCAGCTGAGCCAGCGCCAAAAGCTGGAGCGCGACGCCAAGGGGGAGGCACATATGCGAACCGGGATCATGTCTTATTCCGTCCTCGGCCTGACGCTGGCGAGCGTGGGTCTGTGGGCGCCATCGATGGCCAATGCTGCGTCCTGTGCGGCACCCCGGCAAATGGATGGCTTCAAGACCTGCGCCGACGTCGCCAAAGCGGAGACCGAAGGCGCTGTCACCTTCTACACCACCGACCCCGAGGCGGGTTCGGCGCAGGTGATGGACGATTTCAATAAGATGTTCCCCAAGATCAAGCCGAGTTTCATCCGCCTGCAAGCTGGCAATCTTTACGCCAAGCTGGCCGCCGAGCGGCAGGCCAAGTCCTTCATGGTCGATGTGATGGCGATCTCGGAAATGACCTTTGTGACTGATCTGCAACGCAAGGGCGGCTATCTTCAGTATGAATCGCCCGAACTTCCTGCCTATCGCGCTGACTTCAAAAGCAAGCCGGAAGGATTCTGGGCCTGGGGGTCGCTGATCGTGGCCGGCATTGCCTATAACCCGGCGCTGGTCCCGGCGGCCGAGGTGCCGACCAACTGGACCGATATGGCCCTGCCGCGCTGGGACGGGGTGATGAACCTCAAACTGTCGACATCAGGCTTGCAGCACGGCACCTGGTATCGGCTGCGCCAGCTCTACGGCAATGATTACTGGCCCAAAGTTGCCGACAACAAGCCGCGCGCCTTTGACAGCTATGTCCAGCAATACGATCGGATGGTGAACGGCCAGGATAAAGTGGTGCACACCGCGCAATATTCCGGCTACCTTCAGTTCAAGGCCAAAGGCGCCAAGCTTGGATTTGTGTTCCCCAAAGACGGGCTGTTTGTTGGCCAGCAGATTTACGGGGTGATCGCCGATGCGCCGCATCCTGAAGCTGCCAAGCTGTTTTACGACTGGGCGATGGGCAAGCCGGGGCAGATCGCGATCCAGAACGCGCATTTCCTGTCGTCACCGCGCACCGATACGCCGCCGCCGCCGGGTGGCATCGCCTCCAGCGACATGAAGCTGCTGTTCATCGAGGATTGGGACGACTACCTGAAATCCCGCCCAGCCTTCGTGAAGGATTGGGACCGTATGGTTGGGATGCGCTGAGCCGGCTGCTGTCGTGATGACGCGACCGGACCGGCGACTGGGCCGCTACATGGTTGTGCCCGCGGTCATGCTCACCGTTGGGCTGATGGTGGCGTATCCGGTGTTTTTTCTAATTACCGAGGCGCTGAATGTTGGCGAGGCCGGGGTGTTCCCGCCCGAGGCGCTTGGGTTCGGCAATTTCATCGACATGATCGAAGATACCAAGGTGTTGTGGAACACCGCCTTCGTCGCCGGAATTTCGACCCTGATGGCGGTGGCCATCGGGCTGGTGCTGGCGTGGATTCTGACCCGCACCGCGATCCCGTGGCGCGGCCAGCTCGAACGGCTAATGGAGTTGCCGTACTACATGACGCCGTTGGTCGGCGCGTTGGCCTGGGGGGTGTTGGCCAGCCCGAAGACCGGCTTCATCAATCAGGCCTGGCGCTTTGCCGGCGGCGCGGGCGATCTGGTTGATATTTATTCGCCGTGGGGCATTGCCTGGGTGATGGCGCTGTTCGAGGGCACGGTAGCGTTCGTGATGATTGCGGCGGCGATGAAATCGATGGACCCGTCGCTGGAGGAAAGTGCGCGGGTGATGGGCGCGGGAAAATTGCGCACCGCGCTGACCATCACCTTCCCGATGATTTTGCCCGGAATTTTGAGTGCAACGATCTTTGTTTTCGCTGAAATGCTGAGCGCCTTTGCAGCCGCGTTCGTGCTTGGCATTCCGGGCCGTTTCGTGGTGGTGACCACCGCGATCTGGCAGGCGACATCAGCCTACCCGCCGGAATATGGCCGGGCGGCGGCGATGGGGCTGTGTTTGTTCGTGGTGCTGGCTGTCGCGATCGGGTTGGCGCGGTTGATTTTGCGTAAGGGCAGCCATGCCACAATCACCGGCAAGGCGTTTCGCCCGCGCCCGATGCGGCTCGGGCGGCGCGGCTGGTATCTGGCGGCTGTGTGCTGGATTTATTTGTTCCTCGCGGTGATCCTGCCCTTGGGCGCCCTGCTGCTGACATCGTTCCAGCGCTTTGCCACGGTGATATTCGCTGACATGCAATTCACCTTGCAGAATTACGTAGTGGCGTTCCGGATCGGCGCGATCGGCTCGGCGCTGACCAATAGTTTGATGCTCGGGGTGATCGTTGCCACCATCGGATCGTTGCTGGTCGGCGTGCTGGTGTGGATCATCTACCGGTCGCGCGTGCCGGGCCGGGCGTTGGTCGAATATGTGGTGATGTTCCCGCAAGCCGTGCCGCGGCTGGTGTTTGGCCTTGGGCTATTATGGGCGTGGTTGGTGATCCCGATCCCGATTTATGGGACGCTGTGGCTGCTGGGAATTGCCTACCTGACCGTGTTGTTGCCGCTCGGGTTGCGCACTTTGGCAGGCGTGGTGGTGCAGATCGACCGCAGTCTGGAGGAATGCGCCCGGGTTTGCGGGGCGTCATGGCTGTATCAGATGCGGACCGTTACCATGCCGCTGCTGCGGCCCGGCATTGTTGCGGCCTGGCTGCTGATCTTCATTTCGTCGGTGCGGGAACTTGGCGCCTCGATTTTCCTGATGAGCGCGACCTCCAAGGTGATTGCGCCGGCCATCGTCAATTCCTGGCTCACCTCCAGCACCGAACTTTCTGCGGCGATGGCGTTGCTGCAAACCGTTTGTGTGTTTTTCGCGGTGGTCTTCCTGTTCCGCATCACCCGCCGTTTTTCCGGAGACCCAGCTTGACCGAACCCGACCTGCGGATCGAAATCGAAGACCTCGTCGTCAACTATGGGGATGTGCGGGCGGTTGACCGGGTGAGCCTGTCGGTCAAGCGCGGCGAATTGGTGACGCTGCTGGGGCCGTCGGGCTGCGGCAAGACCACCACCTTGCGCGCGGTTGCAGGGCTTGAAGACCCGTCCGGCGGGATGATCCGGGTCAATGGGCGGACGGTTTATTCGGCGGCCGAGCGGCGCAATATGCCGGCCGAAAAGCGCGGCGTGTCGATGGTGTTCCAATCCTACGCGATCTGGCCGCATATGACGGTGTTCGATAACGTCGCCTATGGGTTGAAAGTGCGCAAAGTCGGCAGGGCCGAGATCGTCGAGAACGTTCATCGGGTGCTCGATCTGGTGCAGATGCGGCAATACGCCGATCGTCCGGCATCGAAATTGTCTGGCGGCCAGCAGCAGCGGGTGGCGGTGGCGCGGGCGAT
This sequence comes from Acetobacteraceae bacterium, assembly GCA_025360065.1. Classification (GTDB taxonomy): domain Bacteria; phylum Pseudomonadota; class Alphaproteobacteria; order Acetobacterales; family Acetobacteraceae; genus CAITOL01. Next base: position 8,515 of record JANYCX010000195.1, read on the forward strand.
CGCTTTCTCGCCCGAGGTGCTGCTGTTCGACGAACCGCTCTCCAACCTCGATGCCAAGCTGCGGGTGACGATGCGGGTCGAGTTGCGCGAATTGCAGAAGCGATTGGGAATTACCGCGTTGTATGTGACCCATGACCAGGAGGAGGCGCTGGCGATTTCGGACCGGGTGATCGTGATGAATGGCGGCCGGATCGAGCAGATTGATACGCCGGAGGAAATTTACCGCCATCCCGGCAGCCTGTTCGTCGCCGAATTCGTCGGCAACGCCAATGTGATCGAAGGTCAGGCCGAAACCACGCCAGGCCGCGATGGATCGCTGGGCTTTCGAACCGCAAGCGGGCAGATGCTGCGTGTGGCGCCAGGGCGCAATGCCAGCGGCACAGCAGTGGCGTTGCAGGCGGCCTATATCGACCTGTTCCCGCCGGGCCGGAGCGATGCACCCAATGCGATTGCCGGGACGATCCATCGCCGGATGTTCCATGGCGATTTCATTCAATATTTGGTGGACTGGCCATGCGGACAATTGCTGGTGCGCCGCCCGCCCAATGATCTGTTCGCCGAGGGCAGCGCAGTGGTCGTATCCTTCGCGCCGGAATATTGCGTGCTGTTGTAGCGTGCTACTCTGGCCGGGGATTTAAGCCGGCGTCAGCCGACTATTGGGAGGATAAAATGCTGCAACCCTTGAAACTGCTTCTGCGCGCACCAATGTTAGTTTTTCTGTTGGCCGCCCAGGCGGTCAGCCCCGCCCATGCTGCCGGTGCCGATGCGGCGCTGGTTGCGGCGGCCACCAAGGAGGGCGCGTTGGTTTGGTACAGCACCCTGATCGTCAACCAGATCACCCGGCCGTTGGCGCTGGCGTTCGAGAAGAAATACCCTGGCATCAAGGTGCAATACTCGCGCGCCACCAGCAGCGACGTGGCGCTGAAAATCACCAACGAAGCCCGCGCCGGACGCCTCCAGGCCGACGTGTTCGACGGCACCAATACCATCGACCCGCTGCAGGATGCCGGGCTGGTGGAGCCGTATCTGGTCGATGCCGCCAAATCCTACCCGCAGGATTACCGCGACAAAGCCGGGCTGTGGACGACGATGAACGTCTATTTTCTGACGGTCGGCTACAACACCGATCTGGTGAAAGGCGCTGATATCCCCAAGACCTACGATGACCTGCTCAATCCAAAATGGGCGGGCAAGATGGCCTGGACCACTGACCCGACCTCCTCCGGGCCGCCGGGCTTCATCCAGAACATCCTGGCCGTGAAAGGCAAGGAGACGGGGATGGACTATCTGAGCAAGTTGGCGGCCCAGAAGCCGGTGAACATTCCCGCATCCCAGCGCGTGGTGCTCGACAAGGTGATCGCCGGGGAGTTCCCGATCGGGTTGATGATCTTCAACCACCATGTCGCGATCAGCGCCGAGAAGGCCGCCCCGATCGCCTGGGCGCGCACCGAACCGCTGGTGGCAACCGCCAACCTGCTGAGCATCGTCAAGGGCGCACCGCATCCCAATGCGGCCAAATTGTTCGTCGAATACGTGCTGTCCGAGGAGGGCCAGCGGGAGGTTGCCAAGGCGTATTATCTGCCGGCGCATCCCAACGTGCCGGCAACCGTCGCGGAACTGAAGCCGCTGCAAGGCAAGTTTGAGGCCCGCACGGTCACCCCCGACATGGCGCGCGCCGGGATCGATGGGTGGACCGCGCTTTACCAGACCATGTTCCGTTAGCCGGGGCGACGCCGATGCGATGGTTCCTGGACCCACGGTTGCTGACCTCGCTGATTGTCGGTGCGATTCTGGCGGTGCTGATGCTGCCGCCGTTGGTGATGCTGGTGCAGGGCAGCGTGCTCAGCGCCGGGGGCAGCCCGGTTTGGACGCTGTCGCATTTCCGCGACCTGTTCACCGCCCATCGCGGGCTTGAAACGATGGCCAACAGCATCGTGTTTGCCGGTGGCAGCACACTTCTGTCGCTGCTGATCGGCGGCGTGATGGCCTGGCTGGTGGAGCGCACCAACGCCCCGCTGCGCGGGCTGGCCTGGGTGGCGACGGTGATTTCGCTGGGCACGCCCTATGTGCTGCATGTGGTGGCGTGGCTGTTCCTGTTGGGGCCGGTCGGGCCGTTCAACGATCTTTATCGGATGCTTGGCGGCAACGGCAATCTGGTCCAGGTCCAGTCGATGGGGGGGATGATTCTGATTGAGGGTTTTCTGTGGTCGCCACTGGTGTTTCTGCTGCTGGGCGCCACCTTCCGCGCCGCCAATGCGGATATGGAGGAAGCCGCGCGCATCTCCGGCGCCACTGTGCTGCAAACGGTGTGGCGGATTTCCATCCGGCTCGCCATGCCGGCCATTCTGGCGCTGGCGCTGTTCGTGTTCATCCGTGCCATCGGTGCCTTCGAAGTGCCGGCGCTGGTCGGCATCCCGAGCCGGATCTACGTGCTGACCACCGCAGTTTATGACAGCATGACCAGGATGCCGCCCAATCTGGGCTATGCGTCGGCCTTCGCGGTGGTGATGGTGGGGCTGGTGTCGGTGTTGCTGCATTTCTACAGCCGACTTTCCGCGAATGCCGAAAAATACCAGTCCGTTACGGGCAAGGGCTACCGTCCGCGCCCGTTCGACCTCGGCGCCTGGCGCTGGGCGGCGGGCGGGCTGATCCTGTTGAACTTCCTGGTGGTTCTGGTGCTGCCGCTGCTGGCCTTGCTGTGGCTGTCGCTGCAACCTTATTCACGCGGTTTCAGCCTGGCGGGGATGAAGTCGCTCACCGCGGATAATTATCGCGCGGTGATCGAGGCGCCGAACTACCTGGAACTGGCGGCGAACAGTCTGATCGTTGCGGCAGGCGCGGCGAGCGTCATCATGCTGCTGGCCGCTTTCGCCGGCTGGATTGCGGCGCGGCGGGGGCCGGGCGGGCGAACCCTCGACCAACTGGCCATGCTGTCCTTGGTTTTTCCTGGCATCGTGCTCGGCGTGGCGGTGATGGAGGTCTATCTGCGGGTGCCTTTGCCGATTTACGGCACGTTGTGGATCATCGGCATCGCCTATGTCATCCGGTTCATGCCGTTCGGGATGCGCTACGTTTATGCGGGCGTGCTGCAATTGCATATCGAGCTCGAGGAGGCGGCCGGGGTGGCAGGCGCGGGTTATCTGACCGTGTTGCGGCGCATCGTTGCCCCGTTGCTGACGCCGGCGATGGTGGCCGGCTGGCTGTTCATTTTCCTGATCGCCAACAAGGAACTGGCGATCGCGGTGCTGCTGGCAAGCCCGGGATCGCAGGTCGCCGCGGTGGCGGTGTTCGACCTTTGGGTGAACGGGCAGGGTGGGGAGCTTGCCGCGTTCGGACTGCTATGGACGGTGCTGATGACCGGCGTCGCCTTCCTGTTCTTCTTCCAGTCCCGCCGCGGCGGGACCGACATTTACGGGAATTGATCCATGTTGACCGTCACTGGCCTTACCCGGGTTTTCGCCAATAATTTCGATGCCATGGCCGGCGGGGTGCGGGACGCCAGTTTCAACCTGCCGGCCGGCACCTTCTTCACCTTGCTTGGCCCGTCCGGCTGCGGCAAGACCACCACTTTACGATGTCTTGCCGGACTGGAGCGCCCGGATGCCGGCTTCATCGGGCTTGATGACCGCGTGCTGTTCGACGGTGCGTCCGGCGCCATGGTCCCGGTGCATCTGCGCGGCATCGGCATGGTCTTCCAGTCCTACGCGATCTGGCCGCATATGACGGTGTTCGAGAATATCGCCTTCCCGCTGCGGGTTTCGCGGGACCGAAGCTATGGGCGTGAGGAAATTGCCGGCATGGTCGATCAGGCATTATCCACCGTGGGCCTGTCCGGCTACGGCCCGCGTCCGGCCACCCGCCTGTCCGGCGGCCAGCAGCAGCGCGTGGCGCTGGCGCGCGCCATTGTCCACCAGCCCAAGCTGCTGCTGCTGGATGAGCCGCTGTCGAACCTGGACGCCAGCCTGCGGGAGGACATGCGCATCGAATTGCGCCGCTTGCAGCAGCAGATCGGCATCACCACCGTCTATGTCACCCATGACCAATCGGAAGCGCTGGCGATGTCTGATCAAATCGCGGTGATGGATCGGGGCCGGATTGTCCAGCTTGCTGCCCCGCGTGCCATCTATTTCACCCCGGCTAATGATTTTGTCGCACGCTTTATCGGCGCCGCCAACCTGCTCGTCGGCACCGCCGAAGCCCGCGTGGCTACGGGCGGCAGCGGGATGGTACGGCTGGTCGATGGCATTGGGATCATCTGCGTTTTCCCTGCCGGCATCGAGGCTGGACAACCGGCGACCGTTGCAATTCGGCCCGAGAGCATTGCTGTCGCCCCCGCCAACGGCCCGACCCTGGCAGGGGTGAACGCGCTACCGGGCATTCTGCAGGACGCGAGTTTCCTAGGCGCCACCTTGCGCTGCGACGTTTTGGCGGCGGGACAATTGCTGCGCGCGGTGGCAGCGCCCAATGCGGCGTTCGCCCCCGGCGCGGCGGTGCAGTTGCAGTTCGCAGCCGACGCCGCGGTCGTGGTGGAGGCGGCGTAATATCAAGTGCCCGATCTGTTGACTCTGGCGCGCACGTCGCCCCGGTTTGCCCGGCAGATCGATGATCTGTGCAAACAACCGGCCCCTCATTCCTCCGCGACATCAAACACCAGCCGCTCCGCCCCCGACAGACACAGAAACCGCCGCCCCTTGGCCCGCCCGATCAGGGTCAGCCCAGCCTGGCGCGCCAGATCAACCCCCCAGGCGGTAAAGCCGCTGCGGCTAATCAGAATGGGCAGGCCCATCTGCACGGTTTTGATGATCATTTCCGATGTCAGGCGGCCAGTGGTGTAAAATAATTTACCGTTCGCCGACACGTTATTTAACCGCATCCATCCCGCAATTTTGTCGATCGCGTTATGGCGGCCGACATCCTCCATATAGACCAGCGGCCGGTCCTGTTCGCACAGCACGCAACCATGGATGGCGCCGGCAGTCAGATAGAGGCTCGGGGTGGTGTTAATTTGTTTTGACAGCGCGTAGAGCCAGGAAATCTGCAAGCGAGCGGCGGGATCGAGCTTCACGGTTTCGAAGCGTTCCAGCAGGTCCCCGAAGGCGGTGCCCTGGGCGCAACCGGAGGTGAGGGTTTTGCGTCGCAGTTTTTTCTCGTAGTTGGTGCGGCGCTTGGTGCGGACCACGACGATATCGAGTTCGGTGTCGACATCGATTTGCTCGATCGGCTCATCCGGCGTCAGCATGTTCTGGTTGATCAGGTAGCCCACCGCGAGGCAATCTGGCCGGTCGCCGATCGTCATCATGGTGACGATTTCTTGACCGTTGAGGAACAGGGTCAGGGGGCGTTCAACCGGGACGCGGCTGGTGATTTCGGCGCCGGTCTGGTCGATGCCGACCACTTCGCGGGTCAGTGCGGGATCGTCCGGGGTCGGGGCGACGAGGTAGTCAGCCATAAATCAGGTCCAGCGGAATGCACAAGGCGACGTCACCGGGGACGAGCTCGGTCATCGCTTCGGGCAATTCGAGCAACGCGTCCGAGTCGGTGAGGGAGGTGATAATCCCCGCACCTTCTTTCGGAAAGCGGCGCGCGTGGCCGTTATGGAGTTGCACCCGGACATATTCGCGTCGGCCGGCTTTCTTGCGATAGGCGAAGTCACATGTGACAGCGAACCGCAGCGGCGGCCTGTCGGCAGCACCTGACAGGCGGTCCAGCAAAATTTGCCCGACCGTCGCGAGCGTCACCAGAGCTGCCACCGGATTGCCGGGCAGGCCAAGCAAGGGCGTGTTGCCAACCCGGCCGAGTGCCACCGGACGGCCCGGCTTGATGGCAACCCGCCAGAATTCCACTGCGCCGGCGGCCGTTATGGCGGTGCGGACATGATCTTCCTCGCCAGCCGAGACGCCGCCCGAGGTGATGATCAGATCGGCGGTGACGGCGCGAAAGGCGCGGGCGGTGGCGGCTGGATCATCAGGCAGAATGCCGCCGTCGATCACGGTCGTGCCACGCCGGGCCAGCAGGCTTGTCAACATGATCCGGTTGGCGTCGTAGATTTGGCCGGGGCGGAGCGGAGCCGGCGCGGTGGCAAGCTCGTCGCCGGTGGAAAACAGGGCCACCCGCAGTGGCTCGCGGACGACTACATGCGTCTGGCCGAGGGCGGCAAGCAAAGCGAGATCGACGGGGGACAGCCTTAAGCCGGCAGCCAGGGCGATGGTGCCCGCGGCGATATCCTCGCCCGCCGGACGCAGATTGGCGCCGCGCTTGATGCCAGGCCGGATCAGCACACCGACCGGGGTTTCGGTGCAGTCTTCCTGCATCAAGATTGTGTCAGGCCCCACCGGCACCACCGCGCCGGTGAAGATGCGCAGCGCCTGGCGACGTGGGCTGGCGGTGTCATGTGGATGGCCGGCAGAGGCGCGGCCGATAATCGGGAGGAGAGTCGGCACGTCCGGACTGAGGTCGGCGTGGTGGACAGCATAGCCGTCAACGGCGGAATTGGTTTCGGGCGGCAAATTGAGCGGCGCGATAAAATCGTCGGCCAGCACCCGCCGGTTCGCGTACACCAATGCGATCATATTGCGGTCTAGCGTGCAGGCATAGCGCGCCGCGATGTGGGCCCGCGCGTCATCCAGCGACAGCAACGCACCGCCAAACGCAAAGCAGTCGTCGCTGAGTTGGGCCATGTCAGCAGGGGGGGCACATGTTCACCGCCGGAGCAAAGCACGTCGCTCCGGCGGCGTCACGCGTTTAGGCGATCGCGTGCTGGGCGTTATGGCTGGAAACCTGGGCCTGGGCCGCCAGACGCTGGGCCGCGACCTGGGTGTGCATCGCCGTTTGCAGCTTCTCGAACGCCCGAACTTCAATCTGGCGCACCCGTTCGCGGGAGATGTCGTAGTGCTGCGACAAATCTTCCAACGTCGTCGGAGTATCCTTCAAACGACGTTCAATCAGGATATGGCGTTCGCGTTCGTTGAGGGTTTTCAGCGCGCTCGCCAGCAATGCTTTGCGGCCAGTGGCTTCTTCGCGATCGCCGATCGCCTGTTCCTGGCTTTCACCGTCATCGACCAGCCAATCCTGCCATTCGCCTTCACTGTCGGCGCGCAACGGCGCGTTCAGGCTGTGATCGGGCGCGGCCAGCCGTCGGTTCATGTTGATCACATCCTGTTCCGGCACATCGAGCGCATGGGCGATTTTGGCCACCTGCTCGGGTTGCAGATCGCCGTCGTCGATCGCTTGCATTTGGCCCTTGAGGCGGCGGAGATTGAAGAACAGCTTTTTCTGCGCGGCCGTGGTGCCCATTTTCACCAATGACCAGCTGTGAAGAATGTACTCTTGTATGGCGGCGCGGATCCACCACATCGCATAGGTGGACAGGCGAAAGCCGCGTTCAGGATCAAAGCGCTTAACCGCTTGCATCATTCCAACGTTGCCTTCGCTGATCAGTTCACCGACCGGCAGCCCGTAGCCACGGTAGCCCATGGCGATTTTGGCGACGAGGCGGAGATGGGACGTGACCAGCTTGTGGGCTGCGTCCATGTCCTCGGTATCGCGCCAGCGCTTGGACAGGTCGAGTTCATCCTGCGCGGTGAGCATCGGAAATTTGCGGATTTCCTGCAAATAACGTGTGAGGTTGCCTTCGGGGGCAACATTGATAACGGCAGCAGCCATCACAGGCTCCTTTTCGTCTCATAGGCGATCATGCTGCCCAGGATGGCGCAGATGAACAGCCAGGTTGCGGTCGGCCTGTTGGCCAAGCCGGGGTGCATGGGAAGATCATCAATCACCAACGGCTGCCCCGAAATCGGCGGCTTGTCCCAGGTTGATCTTGCGGCGCGCACACCCTTGGCGCGGATCGCTGTTTGCTCGATGTCTTTCATACCGGACAACACTGGTCCGGTCAATAATTCCGTGCGCTTTCCGCTAGATTAAGTTCGCGAAAGGTTCTCCCACGCAATGGGGTTGAATCCCAATAAACTGAACAATTCCAACATGTCAGGTGGGGGGGCGGTTGTGAAGGATAGGTATTTTCCGTCCCTAGGATGGACGAAGCCGAGCCGCGTGGCATGCAGCGCCTGGCGCGGAAAATCCAGCATTTGGCCGCGTATCTCCGACGGCAAGCCCTTGGCGGCGCCCGGAATTCGCCGCAAGTAGACCGGATCGCCAACTAGCGGATGGCCGGCATGGGACAGATGGACTCGGATCTGATGGGTGCGCCCGGTCGCCAGCCGGCATTCCAGCAGGCTGGCGTTCATCGCGTGATTGGCCAAGGTCCGGTAATGGGTCAGCGCGTATTTGCCACCGATGCCGCGGACAGCCATGCGTTTACGGTCGCGTGGGTCGCGCCCAATCGCGCCTTCAATATCGCCGGCAACCGGGTTGGGCAGGCCCCAGACCAGCGCGAGATAGGCGCGGTCGAGGTCGCGTGCAGCGAAGGCCTGGGTCAGGCCGGCACTGGCAAGTTCGGTCTTGGCCACCACCATCACGCCCGAGGTATCCTTGTCGAGCCGGTGCACAATCCCGGGCCGGCGTTCCGCGCCAATCCCGGTCAGGCTGTCGCCGCAATGGGCGATCAGCGCATTGACCAGCGTGCCATCATAGTTGCCAGGGGCCGGATGGACGACCAGCCCGGCCTGTTTGTCGAGCACGATGAGATCGCTGTCCTCATAAAGGATCGTCAGATCCATCGCCTGGCCCTGCGGGGTGGCAGGCAGCGGCGGCGGTTCGATCACAAGATAGATCGCGCCTGGCCGCACCGCCTCGGCCGGCTCGCGCATCAATTGGCCGTCGCGGGTAACATGGCCATCCTCGATAAGCACCTTGAGGCGCGACCGCGACGTGGCGGCGAGTGCTTCGGCGAGGAAGCGATCAACGCGCTTGCCTCGGTCGGATTCTGTTGCGATGACAGGAATGGCGGCGGGCTGATCGGGTGACATGGCGCTGGGATAGCCTGCGCGCCAGGGTAGGGGAAGCGGAATGCGGGCGTTGAAAATTTTGACGGTGGTGATGGGGGTGATGATCATCGTCGGCGTCGTGGCGCTGGGGGTGGTGATGACCCAGCGTTTGGGCGGAATTGGGGCGGCGTCGGCGGTTTCAGCCACGCTCGACGAGCCTGCCGGCACCACTATTGCCGGAATAGCCGCGACCGCTGACCGGATTGCCATTCAACTCCGGGGCGGTGGGCCGGATCGGGTGGTGCTGATCGACCCCAAAACCGGCAAGCCAGTCGGCGCTGTGAAGCTGGCGCACTGAGATGGGGCAATTCACCTTAGTTCGCCATGGCGGCTACGCGGTGGCCGGCGATCCGGCGCTGGAAAGCGCGGTGGAGGCGATCGAGATCACCGATGCGCAGGTCTATACCGTCAGGCGCGCGGGCGGGCGGGTGTTCACGACGCTTGCCGAGGCTGTGGCGGCGGAGGCGCAGGCCGGGGTGGTTGGGTATTTTTCGAGCTTGCGGATTGCCGGGGCGGAGATCCATGTGCCGCCCGAAAAGGTATAAGCGAGGACGTGTCCCATCCGCAGTCCCACGCCAATGGCAACAAAGCATCAAAAAGTTTTTTTGCTTCTTTTGGTCCACAAAAAGAAGGCCTTCTTTGGCTTAAAATATTGCCTTTCCAGTCATCTTCGCAAACACCATCCGGTCCTTATTCTCCCGCATCAACATCGCAAACCCGATAATATTATCAAGCCGCAACCCAATCGGCATCCCACTCTCCGGATCCGCTTCAATGGCGGGGTAAGCAGCACCGGCCATCTTCTCCCATTTTCCAGCAGGCTTTTTCACTTCCACATGGGCGACGGTTGCCTTCAGCACCAGGCGCACAATGGCTTCGTCGGGCCGGGATGGCTTGGTCAGGCTCGGCGCGCCGGCGATCATGCGCCAACCATTGGCGAGCGCCCAGGCGGTGATTTCGGCAGCGTCCATCCAATGTCTCCTGAAATAGCAACGGCCGTCCGGGGCTCGCGCTCCGGACGGCCGTTTACGTGTTCGGCGATCAGGCTTCCGGGTCGACCCGGTCGGCGACCATCGCTTCGGTGGTGATCAGCAGGCCGCCGACGGAGGCTGCATGCTGCAAGGCGGCACGGACGACCTTGGTCGGGTCGATAATGCCGGATTTCACCATGTCGCAATACGTGCCGGTTTGCGCATCAAAGCCCCAGTAATAGCTGTCTTTTTCCAGCACCTTGCCAGAAATCACCGCGCCATCTTCGCCCGCGTTCTGGGCGATCTGGCGCATCGGCATCAGCACCGCCTTACGGACGATTTCGATGCCGTGCTTCTGGTCTTCATTGTCACCCTTGAGCTTGCTGAGCACCAGCGAAGCGCGCGCGAGTGCAACGCCGCCGCCCGGAACAATGCCTTCTTCAACGGCCGCACGGGTCGCGTGCAGGGCGTCGTCAACGCGGTCCTTGCGCTCCTTGACTTCCACCTCGGTCGAGCCGCCGACCTTGATGATGGCCACGCCACCGGCGAGCTTGGCCAGGCGTTCCTGGAGCTTCTCGCGATCATAATCCGAGGTGGTTTCTTCAACCTGGGCGCGGATCTGGGCGCAGCGGCCCTGGATGTCGGCCTTCTTGCCAACGCCTTCGATGATGGTGGTGTTGTCCTTGTCGATCAGCACCCGCTTGGCGCGGCCGAGCATGGCCAACGTCACGCTTTCGAGCTTGATGCCGAGATCGTCGCTGATCACTTCACCCGCGGTCAGCACGGCCAGATCTTCCAGCATCGCCTTGCGACGATCGCCGAAGCCCGGCGCCTTGACGGCGGCAACCTTCAAGCCGCCACGCAGCTTGTTGACCACAAGGGTCGCCAGCGCTTCGCCTTCGATGTCTTCGGCGATGATCAGCAGCGGACGGCCGGCCTGGACGATGGCTTCAAGCAGCGGCAGCATCGGCTGCAGCGCGGTCAGCTTCTTTTCAAAGATCAGGATGTAGGGCTGTTCGAGCTCAACCGTCATCTTTTCGGCATTGGTGATGAAGTAGGGGGACAGGTAGCCGCGGTCGAACTGCATGCCCTCGACGATATCGAGTTCGGTTTCGATGCTTTTGGCTTCTTCGACGGTGATAACACCCTCGTTGCCGACCTTCTGCATCGCTTTGGCGATCATGTCGCCGATTTCGCTTTCGCCGTTTGCCGAGATCGTGCCGACCTGGGCGGTTTCTGCCTGGGTGGTGATTTTCTTGGAACGCTTGGCGAGCTCGGCGACGAGCGCTTCCACAGCCTTGTCGATGCCGCGCTTGAGGTCCATCGGGTTCATGCCCGCGGATACCGCCTTCACGCCTTCGCGCACGATGGCATGGGCCAGCACGATCGCCGTGGTGGTGCCGTCGCCAGCGATGTCGTTGGTTTTCGAGGCCACTTCGCGCACCATCTGGGCGCCCATGTTCTCGAACTTGTCGCTGAGGTCGATTTCTTTGGCGACGCTCACGCCGTCCTTGGTGATGCGCGGGGCACCATAGCTTTTATCGATGACAACGCTGCGGCCTTTGGGGCCGAGGGTGACCATCACGGCATTTGCAAGCATTTCCACGCCGGCGAGCATGCGCGTGCGCGCATCTGTTCCGAAACGTACGTCTTTGGCGGCCATGTTTTTGTCTCTTTCAGAATTCGTTGAGGCTTTACGCTTTGGCTTTTTTCGCGGGTGCCGCCTTGGCAGCGGCCGGGGTAATGTTGATCACGCCGAACAGGTCGCTTTCCTTCATGATCACCAGTTCTTCGCCATCAAGCTTCACTTCGGTGCCCGACCATTTGCCGAACAGCACCTTGTCGCCGACTTTGACATCGAGCGGGATCAGCGCGCCGAGTTCATTGCGCACGCCGGCGCCGGCGGCGATCACTTCGCCTTCCATCGGCTTTTCCTGGGCGGTGTCGGGGATGATGATCCCACCAGCGGTTTTTTCTTCGGCGACGAGGCGGCGGACGACCACGCGGTCGTGCAGCGGACGAAATTTCATAGATCAAGCTCCTGGTCGGACAAAGCATGCGGCGCGAGGCAGCGGCGGCGCTGGTGCGCCGGGCCGTCCGATGGCGGGCTATTAGCACTCATGGGCGGGGAGTGCCAGCCTAAATGCCTTCACCGCCGCCGTCTTCTGCAAAGGCCGGCGAGCGAAAAAAAGCTGCTCCCCTTTCTGTTTTCACGGAGAGCAGCCGGGGTGCGGTGGTTGGATTGGGATATAAATGGACAGGTCGGCAGGAAGCTCCTGCGTGCCTATCCTTTATTGCTGCCCGGAACTGGCTTTTTAGCCGGCGCATCACGCGCAAACGGCGTCGCCGAAACGGTTGGCTTCTTGTCAGCTTTTGGCTTTTTGGCCTCACGATTGCTCTTTTTCTGACCCTTCGCCATGTGATCCTCCTATATAAGTTTTGTAAATGGGGCGGGCACCCGGGCTTTACACCTGGCCCTAACGCAAATTGCGCAAACGCGGGTCCAGCGCATCGCGCAGCGCGTCGCCCAGTAGGTTGAATGCCAAGACAAGCAGAAAAATCGCCAGGCCCGGCGCCACCGATAGCAATGGCTGGCGATCGAGCATCGGAAACGCGGTTTGCAGCATGTTGCCCCAGGTTGGCGTCGGCGGCTGGACGCCAACCCCGATGAAGCCGAGCGCCGCCTCGGTCAGCACCGCGTAGCCCATGCCCAGGGTTGCCTGCACGATCAGCGGCGCCAGCGAATTGGGCAGGATATGGCGAAACATGATGGTGAACGGACCCGCGCCGCCGGCCGTTGCGGCGGCAATGAAATCCATTTCGCGCACGGCGAGCGCCTGGCTGCGGGCAATCCGCGCGAGCCACGGCACGTTGGCAAGCCCGATCGCCACAATCACCGTGCCCAGCGAATTGCCCATCACGGCGGCAAGTGCCACGGCAACCAGCAGGCTCGGGAATACCACCACCGCGTCCATCACCCGCATGATGATGTCATCCACCCAACCACGCATTGTGACCGCGATCAGCCCAAGCGGCACGCCGATCAGCAGGCCAAGCGTGACCGCGCCGAGGCTGACCTGCAACGCCACCTGGCTGCCGAGGATTAGGCGGGATACCGTGTCGCGCCCCATCTGGTCGGTGCCGAACGGATGGGTGGGCGATGCACCGGCAAGCAGATTGTCGAAATCCATTTCCTGCGGATCGAATGGCATGATCCAGTCAGCGCCGATCGCGGCCATCGCGATCAGCCCGATCACCAGCAGCGCGAAAATCACCAACGGGTGACGCCGCGCCCTATCCATCGTAGCGGATCCGTGGGTCGAGCCAGGCGTAGACCAGATCAGTGGCGAAATTGACCAGCAACACCGCCGACGCCATCACCAACACGCAGCCCTGCACGATTGGGAAATCATGTTGGAAGACGGCCTGGACAATCATCCGCCCCATGCCGGGAATGCCAAACAGGGTCTCCACCACCACCGCGCCGGCCAGCATCCGGCCGATTTCGAGGCCCATGACGGTCACCACCGGCAACAACGCATTGGGCCAGGCATGTTCAAGCACCACCGCCCGCCGCGCCAGCCCTTTGGCACGGGCGGTGCGGATATAGTCCAGTGCCAGCACTTCGATTAGCGCCGACCGGGTCTGGCGCATCAACAATGCCGCGCTTCCGGTACCAAGCGCGATTGCCGGCAGCACCATGTGGCGCAGATTTTCCCATGGATCGACGTTGAGGGCGACGAAACCCTGGGTTGGCAGCCAGTGCAGATGCACCCCAAATAGCAGGATCAGCATGATACCGACCCAGAATCCCGGCAGGGCCACGGCGCTGACCGCAAAAACTGTCGTCGCTGCGTCAATCCGTCCGCCGCGAAATGCGCCGGCCAGCACGCCCGCCGGGATGGCGATCAGGGTGGAGAGCATCCAGCCCAACACTCCCAATTCCAACGTCACCAGCGCGCGCAACGACAATTCATCAGCAACCTTGCGTTGGGTGATGATCGACCGCCCTAAATCGAAACTCAGCGCGCGCCCGAGCCACAGCGCGTATTGTACCGGCATTGGCTTGTCGAGATTGAGTTCCTTGCGCACCACGGCAAGCTGGGTTTCGTCCAGCGCCTCGCCACCCGTCACCAGCGCGCGCGCCGGATCGCCGGGCAGGGCGTGCATCAGTGCGAACACCATGAAGGTGATCAGCAGCAACGTGGGGATCAGTTGCCCCAGGCGTCGCAGGATGTAGCGGCGCATACCGAATTAGGTCTTTTTCAGCCACATCTGATGCAGGTTAAATTTCGCGTCCCAGCCAAACACGCTGTCGAGGCCCTGCACTTTCTTGGGTGCGGCGGCGTAGGTCACGCCATAGATCAACGGCGTGATCCAGCCCTCGCCAAGCACGATTTCATCGACCTTTCGATAGATTACCTTGCGCTTGGCAATATCGACTTCAGCCGCACCGGCTTCAATCAATGCGTCCATGCGCGCGTCCTTGGTCTTTGAAGCGTTGTAATACCCGGTGCTGCTATAGTTCAGCGCGCCGATCCAGTCCGGTTCCGGATAGCGGCTCCAACTGGTCAGGAATACTGGGGCTTCACGGTCGCTGTAGAAGCGATCGGTGGCGACCGAGGTTTCATAAACCTTGAGGTTGAGTTTAATGCCGATTGCACCAAGCTGGGCGCGCACGATTTCGGCGGCCGGGGTGTTATTGTCGCTCGGCCACATCAATGCATCGAGTTCAAACCCGTTGGGCTTGCCGCCGGCCTTGAGATACTCGCGCGCCTTGGTCGGGCTGTAGCTCGGGCGGGTGACGGTCGGGTCATAGGCCCATGACCCGGTCGGCCACATCCCGCCCTTGGCGATGATGGCGCGGTTAAAGAACACCGCCTTGTTGAGCGCCTCGGGGTTGACCGCATGGGCGACGGCAAGGCGTAGATTGACGTTATCCATCGGTGGCTTGGCCGTGTTGAACGACATCAGATAGCCAATATTGCCGCCTTGGAAGACGCTGACCGAGAATTTCGGATCGTCGAGGAAATTGCCGACATCGCGATAGGGCAGATAAACCAGATCGATCTCCCCGGCGCGCAGGGCCGAAACCTGCACCGTTGGGTCCTGCACCAGGCGGATGATGATTTCGTCGAGATAGGGCAGCGGGTTGCCGGCATCGTCGCGGCGCCAGTATTTTTCGTTGCGCACCAGCCGGACATGGCTGCCGCTGACCATTTCGGCGAGCTTGTAGGGGCCGGTGGCGGACGGCTTGAAAGCGTAATCCACCCCGAGTGCCTTAACCGCGGTGGGCGAATTCATCGCGCCGCCGCGATCGGCCAGCATCGACAAGCCCGAGCCCCACGGCCGTTTCAGGTTGAATTTGACGATATGTTCATCAACCGCTGTAACCGATTCGATGCTGAGAAAGGCGGCCCGTGGCGTCGCCTTGGTCGCCGGATCGAGCACGCGCTCGATATTAAACTTCACCGCATCGGCGTTGAACGGGGTGCCGTCATGGAACACCACGCCCTTCCGCAGTTTGAACACCATCGCCTTGGGGTCGGACACATCCCACGATTCCGCCAGCGACGATCCTGGCGCCGGTTGCAGGGCCGGATCAGCGTCGACCAACTGATCGTAAATCTGCCGCCAGTAATAAGCGTCGCCGCCGGAACGTCCGACATGGGCATCAAGCGCGCCGGGGAACAGATTATAGGCCACCCGCAAGGTGCCACCATATTGCGGCTTGTCGGCCGCCGCCCGGCCATGCCGCGCGAGTAGCACCAGTGATCCGGCCCCCAGCATGGCGCGACGGGAAATTTTGGCTTTGTGGCGCATGTTTGCGTTCCTCCCAGCGTGTAGGCGGAGGTTGCGCGCCCGCCCAACCCGGCGTCAAGTATCGCCGACGCGACAAGTGCCAGCTTTGTCGGCACAGGGAGACACGGACATGTCCTGGCAAAAAGAAGTTGACGAACTGGTACGCCGCAAGACCATGGCGCAAGCGATGGGCGGGCCTGAGGGCATCGCGCGACAGCGCCTACAGGGCAAAATGCTGGTGCGCGACCGCGTCACGGCCATGGCCGACCCAGGCAGTTTTCAGGAATTCATGGGCCTGTCGGGCTGGGGGGATTACGAAAACGGCGAGCTGACCAGGTTCACCCCGAAAGGCTCGGTCGAAGGCACCATGCGGGTCAATGGCCGCAAGGTGGTGATGACGGCGGGCGATTTCACCGTCCGCGGGGGCTCGGGCGGCCGGCGTGGCGGCATGGGGCAGGAACTGTCTGCCAGCCAGCGCGCGATTCAATGGCGGTTGCCTTATGTGCGGTTGCTTGATGCTGCTGGCGGGTCGGTGCGGTCATTCGAGGAATATGGCCGGACCTATCTTCCCGATGGCAACGCCTTCACTGCATGGGACGTGCAGTTACTGTCATTGGTGCCGACCGTTTCGGCGGTGCTCGGCTCGGTTGCCGGGCTGCCGGCGATCCAGGCCTGCCTGTCGCATTTCAGCGTGATGGTGGCGGGGATTTCGCAGATTTTCCCTGGCGGCCCGCCAGTGGTCAAAGCGGCAATGGGCGTCGATATTCACAAGGACGATCTCGGCGGGGCGCATATCCACACCAAGATCAGCGGCTGCATCGACAATGTTGCCGCCGATGAGGCTGATGCGTTTGAACAGATCCGGAAATTCCTGTCGTACTTGCCATCGAGTGTGGATGAAGCGGCGCCGCGTGGTGATACCTCGGATGATCCGAGCCGCGCCGAGGAAGCCTTGCTGTCGCTGATGCCGCGCGATCGGCGCAAGATTTTCGATGCGCGGAAGTTGATCAAGCTGGTGGTCGACAAAGACAGTTTCTTTGAAATCGCACCGCTTTACGGCCGGGCGCGTATCACCGGCCTTGCCCGGGTGAACGGCTATCCGGTCGGGGTGATGTGCAATAATCCGCGCCACGATGGCGGTTCGACCGACGTGGCGGCGGGGGCGAAAGTCGCACGGCTGATGCAGCTTTGCGATCTGTTCCATTTGCCGCTGGTGTCGTTTGCCGATGAACCGGGCTTTATGGTCGGGCTGGAATCGGAAAAGCGCGGCATTGAGCGTGCCGGCGCGCATCTGGTGTCGCTGGTGTGCCGGTCGCGGATGCCGATGATAACCTTTGTGCTCGGCAGGCTCTACGGCGTTGCTGGGCAGTGCCATCACCGCCCGACCGGGATGTTCCGCCGCTACGCCTGGCCGTCGGCGAACTGGGGCTCGATGCACATCCTCGGGGGGGTGTCGGCGGCCTATCGGCGCGAGATCGCCAGCGCCGACGATCCGGCGGCCAAGCAGGCGGAGATTGAGGCACGGTTGCAGGCACTGGCGTCGCCGTTCCTGACCGCCGAAGCAACTGGCCAGGACATCATCGACCCACGCGAAACCCGGGCGCGGCTCTGTGAGTTCGTCGAGGACGCACAACGTATCCTGGCGGGCCAGATTGGTGTGCCGGGTATGGGGTACTGGCCGTAAGACGGCAGAACGCACAAAACAGACTGATCGGCGCGCTTAACCAATCCTTTATACGTGACCTGCATTATCTGGCTCGGCGCAAAAAATTTTCGTCAGAACCCCAACCCGTTCACAAGGAACGCGGGTGTTATGACAGCAATTACGACCAGCCTTACGCCAGCTCAAATCGCAGCCCTTTCCACCGCAGCAGTGGCTGGTTGGGGTACCGCCAACATCGCCGGGCTTACAACAGCCCAGGTGGCGGCGCTGACCACAGCGCAAATCACGGCGTTGACCACCGCTCAGGTGGTGGCGTTGACCACTTCCCACATCGCGGCGCTGACCAATGCCGAACTTGCCGCCCTGACCACGGCTGATGTGGCCGCCCTGACCACGGCCCAGATTGCGGCCATCACCACGGCCGGGATTGGGGCTTTGACCACGTCGCAGGCGGCGGCGCTGACCACGGCGCAGATCGCCGCCCTGACCACGACGCAGACAGTCGCGTTAACCAGCGCCGATATCGGGGCGCTGGGCACAGCGCAGGCAGTGGCGTTGACCACCGGGCAGGTTGCGGTGCTGACCACGGCGCAGGCCAAGGCGCTGTCGACGGCCTCGATCGCCGCACTGACCACGGCGCAATTGGTGGCGCTCAGCACTGGCGATATTGCGGCGCTGACCACAGGCCAGATCGCGGCGCTGGGCACGGCGCAGGCGGCAGCGCTTACCACCGGGCAGGTGGCAGCGCTGACCTCGGCCGAGCTTGCAGCGCTGAGCACGGCGGACGTCGCTGCACTGACCACCGCGCAGATTGCCGCGTTGACAACCGGGGCCTTGGCCGGGCTGACCACGGCGCAGACCATCGCGCTGACCACGGCCCAGGTGGCAGCGCTGACCACGGGCCAGATGGCGGTGATCTCAACCGGCGATATCGCGGCGTTGACCACCGCGCAGGCCGTGGCGTTGACGGCGGGCCAAGTCGCGGTGCTGACCACCGCGCAGGCCAAAGCGTTGACGAGTGCCGATCTGGCGGCGTTTAGCACGGCCAAGATCGTGGCGATTACCACTGCGGATGTCGCGGCACTGACCACCGGCCAGATCGCGGCGTTGACTACCGCGCAGGCGGCGGCGCTTACCACGGCGCAGATCGTGGCCCTGTCGGTTGCGAGCATTGCCGCCCTGACCACGGCCGATGTGGCCGCCCTGACCACGGCCCAGATTGCGGCCATCACCACGGCCGGAATCGGGGCTTTGACTGCCCCGCAGTTCATGGGCCTGACCACGGCGCAAGTCGTGGCCATGACCACAATCCAAATCCCAGCGATCACCAAGCTGGACCTGGCTGCGATGACGACCGCTGACCTCGTGGCACTCACCACCACTCAGTTGCAGGCACTGACAACGGCACAAATTCCAAGCTTGACGACCGCCCAGATGACCGCCTTGCCGACAGTGTCCCTCGCTGGGTTTAGCACATCCCAAATCCCTGCCTTCACGACCGCACAGATCGCCAGCCTGAATTCTGCGCAAAGTGCGGCGCTATTCCACTGATGCGGGCGCATTAACTGTTTCGCCATAGCTGATCGGCCATGCTCGGCCGGTCAGACTATTGGAGGGCAGGCGATGACTTGGATTGAGACCTATCTTGTAGACGGACCAGGGGCGGGCCCTCCAAGCGGAATGGGAGGGCTTGCTGATATTGACTTCTTGACGTTGCTACAAGCGATTGAAAAAACGGGACCATCGCGCAATCGGGATGCAACGATCGCTGCTTACAAGGCCTGGATCGGTTTGCATGCTGGTGAAATCGCGTTGCTGCCGATGGCGTGGATGAATCTCGGGGTGGAGCTTGGGCTGAACGGCGATCGTGCCAGCGCGCAGATATGCTATCGCAACGCCCTCGTTCTGCGACCGGACTTCCATCACGCGGCGATCAATCTCGGGCTGATGCAGGAAGCCGACGGGGAAGTTGTCGCGGCCCTCGCCACCTGGAATGCTGCGCTGCAATCTGACGAAGCGCGCACGGCGTTGCTCAACCAGCGCGGCCGTCTGCTTGAACAAACCGGCCAACTCGACGCAGCCGAGCGGATATTGTTTGCCAGTCTGTGCACAATCCCCCTCCAACCCGACGTCATCCAGCATTGGGTGCACCTGCGCCAGCGCCTGTGCCTGTGGCCGATTTTTGGCGACGGGGTTCCCGGCCTGACCCAGGACGAGATTGCGTGTCATGTCGGCCCACTTGCCGCGTTGGCATTGTTCGACGATGTCACCGCGCAGCGCCGGGTGGCGGGGACCTGGATCGCACGAAAGCTGTCCAAGGCGCCCGAGCGGCTGGCCCCGGCCGCCGGCTATCGCCATCCGCGTTTGCGGCTGGGCTACATGTCGTCGGATTTCTGCAGCCACGCGATGAGCTATCTGATCGCTGAAATGCTCGAGCGGCATGATCGGTCCGGCTTCGAGGTTTTTGGCTATTGTTCCAGTCGCGACGATGGCAGCGATATTCGGACGCGGGTGATTGCGGCGTTCGACCATCACTGCCCAATCGGCGCCATGTCCGACGAGGACGCGGCGCGGCGGATTGCGGACGATGAGATCGATATTTTGATCGACCTGAATGGCCTGACTTTGGGCGCGAGACTAGCGATTTTACGCTGGCGGCCGGCTCCTGTGCAAATGACCTATCTCGGCTATATCGGGCCGGTGCCGCTTGATGAACTCGACTACATTATTTGCGATCATCAGGTGATCCCGCCCGATCAGTGCGCCGCCTATGCGCCGAAGCCCTTGGCCTTGCCAGGGGTTTTCCAGGCCAATGACGCTGCACGATCGCGCCCGACAATAATATCCCGCCCCGAGGCCGGTCTACCCGCGGCAGGCTTCGTGTTCTGCTGCTTCTCTAACACCTATAAGATGACCGCCGAACTGGTCGAGGCGTGGATGCGCATTCTGAATGGCGTGCCTGGCAGCGTATTGTGGTTGCCACGCGACAACGCGACGGCCGCCGCCAATATTTGCGCCATGGCGGCGCGATGTGGTGTGGCGCCGGGGCGGATCATTTTCTCCGATCGCGTGGCTCCGGACATCTATCTGGCGCGATTGGGTGCGGCCGATTTGTTCCTCGACACTGCGCCCTATAACGCCGGCACCATCGCGTCCGATGCCTTGCGCATGGGATTGCCGGTTTTAACCCTGCGTGGACGCAGCTTTGCCGGACGGATGGCGGCAAGCTTGCTCTCGGCGATGGATGCGGATGATTGCATCGCCGAGGATCGGGACGCCTATATCGCCACCGCGATCCGCCTAGGAACCGACGCGGTTGCCCATGCGGCACTTCGCGCCAAGATCGGCGAAGACGCCTGGGCACGCAGCTTGGGCAACACGTCATTATTTTTGCGAGGCTTTGAACAAACTCTGCTGAGCGTCGCAGTGCGCGCAGGGGGGGGCGCCCGGGCAGCTTGAATCGTTCTTGATTTGTTCTTTGAGGCCGCCTAGCTTAGCACCAGCAACGACGCTGATCCCTTGTGCATCCCCGATGACGCGGAAATTGTCCGCATCCTTGCCGCGGCCATTCAGGACGGCGGCGGTGGCGCGATGACGCGTTTGGCCGATGCCTATCTCGCCGGGGTGTGCGCGGAACACATTGCCAATCGCCTGACGCTTGCGGGGGTAGTGTGCTTGCTGCGCGTGCCCCAGGCGACATCGCCACAATGATATGGCAGGTTGGGATCACCCTATTTGAGGAAACCATCCATGCGCCTGAAAATTCTGACGGATGCCGAAATGAACGACGCGCAGAAAGCCGTCGTCGAAGCCACTGTAAAAGGCAAGCGCGGCCGGGTGCCGCCACCGGCGCTCGCCTGGCTGCACTCGCCCGAATATGCTGTCCGTGCCCAGGCGGTTGGCGAGTTCATCCGCTATGACACCATCTTTGGCCCGGCCCTGGTGGAAATCGCCATCCTGGTCACCGCACGCTACTGGACGTCGCACTATGAATGGTTTGCCCATCGCCGCCTGGCCGAGGTCGCCGGTTTGGATGCGGCCATTATCGACGCCATCCGTGACGGGCGTGATCCGCCAATTGGCGATCCGAAGGCGCGGGTGATCTATGACTACGCCAAAACCCTGCATGAAACCAAAACCATCCCGCTGGACCTGCATGAGCGCATGGTGGCTCTCTGGGGCGCGCGCGGGGCGGTGGAATGTGTTGGCACCTGTGGGTATTATGGGATGGTTTCGATGACCTTGAACGGGTTTGATGTTGGCTTGCCGGATGGGGCGATTTCTGAACTCAAGTAAACCAAAGAAGCAAAAAACCTAAATACTTTGTCGCCGTTGGCGCGGGCCTACGAAGGGCGCACGGCAACGATTATTAAAAAGTTTTTTTGGTTCTTTTTGTTCACAAAAAGAACACCTT
>JANYCX010000203.1 GCA_025360065.1 Acetobacteraceae bacterium
CAATGCGGGTATGCAGCCCATAGAATGGCAAATTATGCGCGGCCAGCACGAAGACATTGTCATCGATCTCGGCGCGCAATTTGGCCAGCGACGCCAGATAAGCGCCCAGCGGATCGGCATTCGGCTCCCACGGCCACACCCCGATATTGGGGGAAATCTTGGCGAGCACCTGGTCGGCAGCGAAAAACAGCGCCTCATCGCGGCACAGCAGCATGACCTGCTCGTTCGAATGGCCCTCGCCGGTCATGATCTCGAATATTCGGCCACCGATCCTGATGGTGCGGCCGGGGATCAGCCGGTTGAACTGCGCCGGCATTTCAGTGGTCATACGGATATAGGAATGCCCGCGGGTCAGCACGCTGTCGATTGCGGTTTGGTCCAACCCGTGCTGGACGTAGAAATCCCGATGATGGCCGCGCCCTATTGCCGCCGGATTGTAACGCAGATTCTGCGCCTGCAGAAACTCAACCTGGCTCATCCAGAGTTCGATATCGTGGCGTGCGCACAACCAGCCGGCGAGGCCGACATGGTCAGGATGCGAATGCGTAACGATCAGCTTGGTCGGCTTGCGGCCCTGCAACTGAGTGTCAAACACATAAGCCCACAGCTCCATGGTGCGCTCATCAGCCAAACCAGTATCAAGGATCGCCCAGCCAGCGCCGTCCTCAATCAGATAAATATTCACGTGATTAAGCGCAAACGGCAACATAACCCTGAGCCACAACACCCCAGGCGCAATCTCGACCGGCACACCATCAGTCGGCGGCGGAGTGAGATGGGGAAAACGCACAGTCGGAGCATCAAGGGTCATGGACATGGCAAGACCCTAAGTGCCGCCGCCGCCGCCGGCAAGCGCACGAAGGCAGGTCCGGGTTGCAGGCGGGCGGTGGTGGTTGGCCTGCGGTGCTGGGTGGGGTGGATTAGGACGGCAAGTGCCGGGGCGCTGCCCCAGACCCCGCGACGGGCCGAGCCCCTGGACCTCAACCCCAAGAAAGCAAGGGTTTGGCGTCCAGGGACCTTCCCTGGCGGGGGTCCAGGGGGCGGCGCCCCCTGGCCTTGCTTGCCTAACCAACCCCACTAAGCGACGTTGGTAAACACCACCGTTCCGCTCGCCCCGAACATGCCACCGACGCCGTGGCAGACCGAGAGTTTGGCGCCTGGGACTTGGGCTGCTGCCGTGCCACGCATTTGGCGGACTGATTCCTGGAGGGCGAACATGCCGTACATTCCGGTATGGGTGTAGGACAGTCCGCCGCCATTGGTGTTCATTGGCAGTTTGCCGCCTGGGGCGGTGTTGCGGGCTTCGATGAAGGCGCCGGCTTCACCTGGTTTGCAGAACCCGAGGTCTTCAAGGCCGTAGATCGGCAGATGCGCGAAGGCGTCATAGATCATCAGGTGATCGACGTCGGCGTGGCTGATGCCGGCGGCTTTGATGGCTGTCGGCCCGGCGACCTTGAAGGCGGCGGACGAGGTGAAGTCTTTCATTTGGCTAATCATCGGGGTTTCGACCGATTCGCCGGTGCCCAGGATGTAAACCGGCTTGGTTGGGAAGTCTTTGGCGCGTTCGGCCGAGGTCAGGATCAGCGCGCCGCCGCCATCGGTGACGAGGCAGCATTGCAGGATGCGGAACGGGTAGGCGATCATGCGGGAGTTCAGCACGTCTTCGACGGTGATCGGGTCACGGAAGCGGGCGCGCGGGTTCATTGCCGCCCATTCGCGTTGCACAACGGCGACGTTGGCGAGTTGTTCATGGGTCAGGCCGCGTTCTTTCATGTAGCGCAGCACTGGGATGGTAAACATGGTCGGCGGGCCGAACGGGCCGAACGGCATTTCGAACTGGCCGGCGAGGCTTGCCGGATTGGCTGCCGGGCGATTGAGGCCGATGCGCGACGATCCGCTTTCGCCATGGGTGATCAGCACGGTGGTGCACAGCCCGGCCGAGATTGCGGCTGCGGCATGGCGGACATGGATCATGAAGGAACATCCGCCGACGCCGGTGCCATCGACATATTTCGGCACGATGCCGAGATAATGCGCGAGGTTGGTCGGGCTTTCCCCGGCACATGCAATGCCATCGATGTCGGTGATTTTGAGGCCACAATCCTTGAGCGCGTTAAGCGCGCTATCGGCGTGGAGTTGGAGGTTGGACATGCCGGGGATTTTGCCCAGGCCGGTGGTTTCGGCGGCGCCGACAACCGCAATATCGCGAGGTTTCAACATCTGATTACGCCTTGCTCGGACGGAAAAGGGGAAGGGTGATGGTATCGTCAAGCACGGTGGGCGCGAGTTCAAGCGGCATGTCGAGCACCAGGGCTTCCGGGGTTTGCGGGCAATCGACGATGTTGGTCATCATCCGCGGGCCTTCGGCGAGTTGCACCACCGCGATGGCGTAGGGCGGGGTGAAGCCGGGCGCCGGATTGGCGTGGATGACGTAGCTGTAGAGGATGGCTTTGCCCGAGGCCTTGAAGACTTCGATGTTGGTGCTGCCGGTGCCGGGCACGAAGGGGCGCGGCGGGAAGTAGACTTCGCCGGTGTCCTTGTCGCGTTGCAGCAGCAATTCGCCGCGCTTCATTCCGTCCCAGAAATGCTGGGTTTCCGGGGTCGGTAGGGGCTTCGGTCGTTTCGGGTCTAACATTTTGGGTTCCCTCCTGGTTTAGCTTACGTAACGGTCACGCAGCCCCAGTGCGAACAGGAACTGGGCGGGTTGATTGGGTTGATCGTTGAGGTCTCGGTAGGTCAGCACCGCGCCGTCCTCCGCCCTGATCACCGCCGGTTTGTCCGGGGTGGCCAAGGCGAAGGTGGCGGGGTAGGGGCCGGTCTTGATGTCGTCTGACATCAAGACAGCGCTAGTCGAGATCTTTGCCGTTCATGCCGGCATTCATCCGGGCGCGCTTCTGCAGGTCCATCATGGTCGGACCCAGCTTGGACGGATCGGCGATGGGTTCGGCGGTCGGGCCACGATGCCAGCCTTCGGCGATGGCCAGCAGATCGCCACCGGCTTCGACGATACGGCCGGTGAAATCACCGGCTTCGAGGCTTGCCATCCAGATGATCGGCGGCGAAACCCGGCGGGGATGACGGGCTTCTTTTTCCGCTTCGGTCAGCTCGCGCAGACCTTCGGTCATGCGGGTCTGGGCGACCGGGGCGACCGCATTGACGGTGATGCCATAGCGCTTCAGTTCGCGCGCAGCGATCACCGTGAAGGCGGCAATGCCGGCTTTGGCGGCGCCGTAATTGGTCTGCCCGGTATTGCCGTAAATGCCCGACACCGACGAGGTGTTGATGATGCGGCCATGCACCGGACCACCAATTTCCTTGGACTTGTTGCGCCAATAGGTGGCGGCGTGGCGTGACGGGCCAAAGGTGCCTTTCAAATGCACCGCGATCACCGCATCCCATTCCGCTTCCATCATGTTGACCAGAACCCGGTCACGCAGAATGCCGGCGTTGTTGATCACGATGTCGAGGGTGCCATAGGTGTCGATCGCCTGATCGATCATGCGCTTGGCGCCGAGGAAGTCGGCAACGTTATCGGTGTTGACGCAAGCCTGGCCGCCCATGGCAATGATGTCAGCAACGGTTTGCTGCGCCGGGGTGGCGTCCGAGCCTTCGCCATCGGCTGAGCCGCCGAGATCGTTCACCACAACTTTGGCGCCGTGCTGGGCCAGCAGCAGCGCGTGTTCACGTCCAATGCCGCGGCCGGCGCCGGTAACGATTGCCACGCGTCCTTCGCATAATCTAGTCATTTTTCTGGGTTTCCTCATTGGTTCAAGACAAGCATCGGGGCCGCCCGAAAGCGTCCGTGGGGATAGTTTGCCGCCCCGCCGCGATTGAGTCTACCCTAGACCAACGCTTGCCAGGGATGGGACACCACAACCATGAATTTCGACTTTTCCGATGAGCTTAAACAGCTGCGTGATCAGGCGCGCCGGTTCCTGGGTGAACATTCCGCGCCGAAGCAGGTCCGCCAAATCCTCGAAGGCCGTGCGCCCTATGACCGCGCCTTGTGGCAGGGCATCGCCGAAATGGGCTGGATGGGCACGGCCATTCCCGAAGAATATGGCGGCGCCGGCATGGGCCATCTCGGGCTTTGCATCCTCGCTGAGGAAATGGGCCGTTCGCTCGCGCCAATCCCGTTCGCCTCGACCGCTTATCTTGCCGCCGAGGCGATCATGCTCGCCGGCAGTGCTGCCCAAAAAGCCCATTGGCTGCCGAAATTCGCCGCCGGTGAGGTCATTGGCTGCTTCGCCTGGGCGGAAGGGACCGGCAATCCCAAAGCTGCCAAAGTCGCCGCGCGCTTCGCCGGCGGGCGGCTGTCGGGCAGCAAATGGCCGGTTGTCGATGGCGGCGTGGCCGA
Organism: Acetobacteraceae bacterium; assembly: GCA_025360065.1. GTDB lineage: Bacteria > Pseudomonadota > Alphaproteobacteria > Acetobacterales > Acetobacteraceae > CAITOL01. The sequence continues at coordinate 4,358 of JANYCX010000203.1, forward strand.
TGTCGCGGTGGTGGTCGCCCGTGGCGAAGACGGCCGCATCACCCTGGTGCTGGTCGAACTTCGCGCCACCGGCGTCCACCCCGAAACCCTGCAAACCCTTGATCCGACTCGTGACACCGCCAAACTGACCTTCGACGACACCCCCGCCGAGGCACTGTCAAGCGCTGGCGATGGCTGGGCGGTGGTTGAAGCGCTGCTCGATCGCGCGGCGATTTTGCTGGCGTTCGAACAGGTCGGCGGTGCCGCAGTCTGCCTCGACATGGCGGTGCAATATGCCCGTGATCGCCACGCCTTCGGCCGGCCGATCGGATCGTTCCAGGCGATCAAGCACAAGCTCGCCGATGTTTACGTCGCCAATGAATTGGCGCGCTCCAACGCCTATTTCGGTGCCTGGGCGCTTGATACCGGATCGGCCGAACTGCGCCTGGCCGCCGCATCCGCCCGGGTTTCAGCAACGGACGCCTACCATCTGGCATCGAAAGAAAACATCCAGACCCATGGCGGCATGGGCTTCACCTGGGAATCCGATTGCCACCTCTACTACCGCCGCGCCAAACATCTGGCGCTGTCGATCGGCGCCATCCAATTCTGGCGCGACCGCGTGGTCGACGAACTCGAAGCCCGCAACGCAGCTTAAGGAACCGATCCCATGAACTTCGATGACACTGCCGAAGAAGCCGCGTTCCGCACTGAGGTCCGCAGCTTCCTGTCCACCAATGCCACCCTGAAATCGGCCGGCAAACCTGGCGCCCGCAGCCGCGCCATGGGGCCGGAGGAACTCAAAAACGCCAAATCCTTCCAGGCCAAAAAACAGGCCGCCGGCATGGTCGGGCTGACCTGGCCGAAAGAATGGGGCGGCCGCGAAGCCCCGCAAATTTTCCAGGTCATCTACAACCAGGAAGAAGAAGCCTACGCCGTGCCGCGCGGCGCCTTCGAAATCGGCCTCGGCATGTGCATCCCCACCATGATGGCCTTCGCCAAGCCGGAACAGTTGAAACGCTACGTCACCCCCGCCCTCAAAGGCGAGGAAATCTGGTGCCAGCTATTCTCCGAACCGTCCGCCGGATCAGACGTCGCGGGACTGCGCACCCGCGCCGAACGCGATGGCGATGACTGGATTATCAACGGGCAGAAAATCTGGACCTCGGGGGCGCATTTTTCCGATTTCGGCATCATCGTCACAAGGTCGGACGCCAATCAACCGAAACATGACGGCCTGACCTTCTTCTTTCTCGACATGAAATCCCCCGGGGTCGAACCGCGCCCGATCAAACAAATCTCCGGTGCGTCGAACTTCAACGAAGTCTTCTTCACCGATGTCCGCATCCCCGACAGCCAACGCCTCGGCCCGGTCGGCGCGGGCTGGAAAGTCGCCCTGACCACACTGATGAACGAACGCCTCGCCATCGGCGATACCCCGCGCCCAGACGTGTCCGACCTGCTCGAACTCTGCCGCCACCTCGACCTCGATGACGGCCCGGCCATGCAAAACGCCACGGTCCGCGAACGCATCGCCGACTGGCATGTCAAATCCCAAGGCCTGAAATATACCCGCTACCGCACCATGACCGCGCTGTCCCGCGGGCAAACCCCCGGCCCCGAATCCTCAATCGGCAAACTGGTCAACGCCAGCAAACTGCAAGACATCGCAAGCTTCGGTATCGACCTGCTCGGCAGCGCCGGGATGGTCATGAACCCCGATCTCGCCCCGCTCCAAGCGCTGTTCCAAGACGCGCTGCTATCCTCCCCGGCATCGCGCATCGCCGGTGGCACCGATGAAATCCTGCGCAATATCATCGCCGAACGCGTGCTCGGCCTGCCATCCGACATCCGCGTCGACAAAACCACGGCGTTCAACCTGTTGCCAACCGGGAGCCGGTAGCGGGTTTCGGGGCTGGGTGAAGGAAGCAAGGCGAGGGGCGCTGCCCCCTCGACCCCCGCCGGGGCCGGGCCCCGGACCCCTATCCCAAGAAAGCAAAGGTGGAATGAAGATGGGGGCGAGGT
>JANYCX010000218.1 GCA_025360065.1 Acetobacteraceae bacterium
AGGCCACCGCGCTTGCGGCGCAAAGCGTCCTTGACTGACCTGAGCACGCGGCGACCCTCGGGACAGGTGGGGAACTTGTGTGCCAAACGATAAACGTATACCGGATATGCAAAATGTAACGATCATCTGAGTTGATGACGAGTGACGAAAATGGATTTTTTCGGGTTCGCAACCGTACCGGGTATGCACAAAAAAGACGTCGCTGCCTTGCTTTACCGATCCGTCAACCGGATCTCGATCCGCCGGTTCTTCGCGTAGGCCTCCAGGCTGTCATTTTTGTCCAACGGCTGGTTCTCACCAAACCCGGTCGCTGCCAGTCGGTTGGCGGGCACGCCTTCGCCGACCAGCAATTTCACCACCGTGATTGCCCGGCTCGATGACAGTTCCCAGTTTGAGGCAAAGCGGCCGCCGCCTTGCAGGGGTTGGCGATCGGCGTGGCCGTCGATGCGCAGCAGCCAGTTCACCTCGGGCGGGATTTTGGCGGAGATTTCGGTGATCGTTGCGGCCAGCGCCTTGATCTGCTCCCAGCCGTTGGTCGTGAGATCGGCGCTACCGACCGGGAACAGCAGTTCGGATTGAAACACGAAGCGGTCGCCGACCACTTGGATGCCGGGGCGGTTGGCAAGCACGGCCCGCAGACGGCCGAAGAAATCGCTGCGGTAGGATTGCAGTTCCTCGATTTTTTGCGCCAATGCGGCGTTGAGCCGGCTGCCAAGATTGACGATCTGGACATCCTTGTCCTTGCCTGACGCTTCCACGGCATCGAGTGCCTGCTGGACGCTGGCCATCTGGGCGCGCAACTCGGCAATCTGGCGGTTGAGCAAAGACATTTGTGCGCGCGACGAGTCGGCCAGCCGTCGTTCATCGGCGAGCAGCGCGGTCGCGGCCTTACTGCGATCGGCTTCGGAGGTGGCGCGCGCGGCGGCGTCGCGGGCTTGGAGTTCAAGCTCGTCGCGCAACGCCACCAGGGCCTTGTTCTGCTCGGCGAGGCGGGCGAGGTCCGAAAGACGCAATTCCAAGGTGGCGCGGTCGGCCTTGACGGTGCGATCCAATGCCTCGGACTGGCGCTGCATTTCCGACAGACGGGATTGGGCCGCGGCAAGATCGCGTGTGGTGGCATCGAGTTGGCGTTGGGCGGCGATGATTTTGGCGGCGTTGCCGGCGGCATCGTTATTGGCAGTATCGAGGCGGGTGGCGAGGGTGCTCAACTGGGCTTGCAGGGCGTCGTTGCGGGCCTGGCGCGCGGCGATCTGGGTATCGGCGTCGGCGAGGCGGGCGGCAAGCTGGTCGCGGTCGCGGGCGAGCACATCGCGCTCGGTCAGGGTACGGCCTTGCTGGGTGCGCAAGGCCGCGAGTTCCTGCACCAGCGTGTCACGGGCGATGGTGCCGGTGGCGAGGTCGCGGCTCAATTGGGCGAGGGATAATTTGAGATCGGTGGTGCGGCTGCGTTCCAACGAGAGCATGTCGGCAAGTTCGGTCAGTTGTCGGCCGGCGCGGTCAAGCGCCTGGTCGCGGCCGGACAATGCGACCGACAGGAAGGCCTGGCCGAGTACAAAGACCAGCAGCACAAAGATGATCACCATCAGCAATGTCGACAAAGCATCGACATAGCCGGGCCAGGCGTTCATCTCGCCATGGTTGCCAGTGCCGCGTCGGCGGGCCATGTCAGTGGCCCGCTGCCAACTGGCGCTTTTGCCAGTTGGCTGAATCGGCCCACCGAATAAGCTGCCCGATCATCGCGGCTCGCTCTCGGCGATGGCCGCGATGGTGCGGGTCAGGATCTTGATCTCATTGCGCAAATCGGCAGTCGATTGTGCGCGGCCCTGTTCGGTTTCGGTGATCAGGCGTTGCAGGATGAGTTCGATATTGCGCAGATGGGCGCGCGAGACATCGTCGCCGCTGCGTTCGCCGAGTTTTTGCAAGGCGGGGGCGATGGAGGCCTGGGTTTCCGCCAGCCGCAACATCAATTGCTGGCTGGTGCGCAGGGTTTCGGCCAAGGCCCCCAACCGTTCGTTGAGCGCCATCAGCGCCTGGGTGCCGTCACGCCGGTCATCCTCGCCGCGGGCCAAGGTGCGTTGCAGACCTTCCATGTTCTCGGCGGTTTGTTCGAGCAGCGCCTGGACATAGACCGGGACCGAGCCGCTGGCCTCGGCGTCGCCCCCAAGCACGCCCGATGACAGGCGGGTAAGGCCGGCGAGCCATTCCTCCAGCTCATTATAGAACCGGTTCTGCGCCTGGCCGGCGGTGAGATCGAGGAAGCCGAGCACGAGCGAGCCGGACAAGCCAAGCATGGAGGCCGAAAATGCCGTGCTCATCCCACGCAGCGGCTTCGCTAATCCCGATTTCAACTGTTCGAACAGCGCATTAATGTCCCCCGAGCCGACCGACATGCCGGCGATGACGTCGGAAATCGCCGAGATCGTCAGCAACAGGCCCCAGAATGTGCCGAGCAGCCCGAGGAAGATCAGCAGCCCGATCATGTAGCGCGACAATTCGCGGCTTTCATCGAGCCGTGACCCGATGGTATCGAGCAGTGCCCTTGTGGCTTGCGACGACAGGGTAAAGCGCGCGTTGCCGTCGCCACGTTCCTGCTGCCGGGCTTCCAACATTCGCGCCATCGGCGTCAGCAGGCGCGGCGGCGGGGCGATGCCGGGGCGGCCCTTGTTGCGCTGGAACTGGTCGAGCCAGGCGACTTCGGGCGACAGGCGGATGACCTGGCGTAAATTCCAGCCGATCCCGAGCAGCGCCACGAACGAAATTAGGCCGTTAAGCAGCGGGTTGGCGGCAAAGGCACCGAACAAGGTATCCCCAAGCAGGGCACACACAACCGCAACCGCTGCCAGGAACAGCACCATGCGCAGCAGGAACACAATTGGCCGGGTCATTGCGCAGAAATCCTGACAGGCGTCGAATTCATCGCTCATTCCTTGCAGAAAAGATCACCTAATGGGCTTGGCGGGAGTGGGCGAGACCTCAATATCGACGCGGTCGGTAATGTCACCGGCGGGCGGCGGGGCTGCAAGTGAACGCAGAATGATCCGGCCAGCGGCAACCCCCTCGTTGATTAGAACGCCGCGCACCGTCAAGCCGCGGGTCAGCGATAATCGCCGGCTGGCTGAGGCATCGTCGGCCTTGCCGGCGGCGGTGGCAAGCAAGGTGAAGCGGGCATCGGCGGGGGCGCTGTGGACCAGGGCGCGAATGCTGCGCTCGGTGGTCGGGTTAAGATCGCCGCGTCCCTGCCCGAACGTAACCCGCAAGCCGGTTCCCAAGGGTTCGGTAATGCCGGGGGCGTCGGTTGAAACCTGCAAGGGCGGCGGTGGTGGCGGCGGGCGGGTCGGCACGGGCGGCACCGGCGGCGGGATGACCGCAGCGCCAGGCGGGGCGGCGGGCATATCGGGGGTGACGCTCGGCGACGGCGCCACGCCACGCGTCGCGGGCGGCGTCTGGGCCAGTGCAGGCGGGGCCAGTGCAGGCGGGGCCAGTGCAGGCAGGGCCAGCGCACACGCCAGCCCGAGCCAAAGGAGGATTTGTTTTTTCATTGGTCGGGGGAGTTTAGCCGAGCATCGCGTCCGGCTCAATCGAGTTCACCAGGGTGAACGGGCCGGTTGGAGCGGCATGGTCAGCAGGCGCTTGCCGCCCGAAACATCGGGGCCCGCGATACTGGGATGGCAGCGACCCTTTGGGTATGCTAATGAAACAGAGGTTTCGTTGGGGATAATAGCGATTCCGGCCGATAAAATTGTATTCGCAAATTAAGCGCTCGGGAGTGGATGGAATGGCTTGGATCGACAAATTATTGAACGTGTCCGTGAACCGTATTTTGATCAAATTGCGGTATGAGATTGATCAGAGAAAATATCTCGGTGCCAGTCATTCGAAAGTCTATGATTGGGATTGGAATGCGATACGTTTCAATCGCATCGCGCTGGTGAATAGCCTGATTGCAAAAACCAAAGGCGTTAACGCGCGCTATCTTGAAATCGGCTGCGCGGGAAATGATTTGTTTGACGCCGTGGCGTGTATCAACAAAATCGGCGTTGACCCTGCCTCTGGTGGCACGCACAGAATGCTGTCCGATGATTTTTTCGCGGCGAATACAGACATGTTCGATGTTATATTTATCGACGGGCTGCATCATTATGATCAGGTGAAGCGGGATACAGTCAACGCATTGAAGGTGTTGAACGACGGGGGATGGATTGCGTTCCACGACTTCCTGCCGGCCGACTGGAAGGAGCATCACGTGCCCCGGATTCAGTCAACCTGGACCGGGGACTGTTGGAAGGTTGCGCTTGAGCTTATCGAGGCGAGCGGTTTGGAGTTTAAAATCGCGGCAATCGATCACGGTGTCGGCGTGTTGCGTAAAACCGGTGGGACCGTCAGCATTCCCGATTATTCCGCACGGTTGAACAAGGCGGAATTTGACGTGTTCGTCGAAAATTTCGATCGATTGCCGATTGCCGACTACACCGAAGTCCTCACCTGGATTTCGAACGCGCCACGCTAAACAGGGCGGGTTGGCGGCGCGGGCATATCGGCTGCAATTTTTTTCTGGGGAAACTGAGATGGCCGACCTTCATGAACTGTCTGCGACCGCCGCCATCGGGCGTATCGGTGCGGGCAAACTGGCAATCGGCGACTATCTCGAAGCCTGTCTTTCCCGGATCGCAGAGCGCGAGCCGGCAGTGCGGGCGTTTGTGCAGTTCGACCCTGATCTGGTGCGCCGCCGTGCCCGCCATGCGCCACAAGGCGCGCTGCACGGGATGCCGGTCGGGGTGAAAGACGTGCTCGATACCGCCGATCAGGCCGCCGAATATGGCTCGCCGATTTGGGCTGGGCATCGGCCGTTTGCGGACGCCGCCGCGATCGCCTGGGTGCGGGCGGCAGGGGCAGTGGTGATGGGCAAGACTGTCACCACCGAATTTGCCACCCGCAAGCCAGGGCCAACCGCCAATCCGGCGGGGCTGTCGCATACGCCGGGTGGATCGTCGTCAGGGTCTGCGGCCGCGGTTGCCGATTTCATGGTGCCGTTCGCGTTTGGCACCCAAACCGCTGGCAGCATCATCCGCCCGGCGGCGTTTTGTGGCGTGGTGGGCTACAAGCCGAGCTTCGGGATGATCCCCCGTCTGGGGATGAAGGTGATGTCGGAAAGCCTCGACACGCTCGGCACCATCGCCCGCAGCGTGGCCGACGCGGCGCTGCTGGCCGGGGTGGCGGGCGGGGTCGATCTTGGCGATCCCGATCTCAAGCCAGGGCGGGCGCCGCGCATCGGGCTGTGCCGGTCGCCAAGCTGGAAACATGCGGCGGCGGCAACGCAGGCTTTGTTCGACCGGATTGCGGCGCCATTGATCCGTGCTGGGGCGACAGTGGTTGATTGCGAATTGCCGGCGGCTTTTGACGCATTGGAAATTGCCCACCCGATCGTGATGAACGGGGAAAGCGCGCGCTCGATGGGATGGGAACTGGCGACCGCGCGCGCAGGGCTGAGCGATGGCTTGCGGGAGCGACTGGACTGGGGCATCGCGCAGGGGGCGCCGGCTTTGGCGGAGGCGCAAGCGGTGTTTCGGCGGCTGCAGGACGCGTTTGCCGCCGCGATGGGGGACTGCGACATCCTGCTGACCCCGTCCGCGCCCGGCGAGGCGCCTGACGGGTTGGACTGGACCGGCGATCCGGCGTTCAATTATATCTGGACGGCGCTGCATGTCCCCTGCGTGACCGTGCCAGCCGGGACGGGGCCGGGGGGGATGCCGCTCGGGGTGCAGATTGTCGGGCGGCGCGGCGATGACCGGGCGACCTTGGCGTGGGCGCAATGGGTCGCGGCGGCGATTTCGTAGGCTATCCGGCATAGCGCGGTTCGCGCAGGCCCTTCACCCCAACATCGACGGCGAATAGATGGCCGGCCTGAGGTTCGGCGGCCAATTGAGCCTCGGTCATGTTTTGCGTCGCCGAGGTGATGAACAGGGTGGACAGGTTGGACCCGCCAAAGGCGCAGCTGGTGATCTGGCGCGCCGGCAGCGTGAGCACCCGATCGACCGAGCCATCCGGCGCGTGGCGCACCACCCGGCCGCCACCGTAGCGGGCGGACCACAGATAGCCGTCCGCATCCACCGTCGCGCCGTCTGGGACCTCGGATGGATCGATGGTCGCGAAGACGCGGCGTTCACCGAGCGCGCCGGTCGTGATGTCATAGGGGAAGGCCCAGATAACCCGGTCCAGGCTGTCGGCCCAGTACATGATTGTGCCATCGGGGGACCAGCACAGCGAGTTGGGGATCTTGACGCCCTCGATCACCGGCGCAAATGCGCCGGCGGTCAGGCAATAGAGTTTACCCGTCGGCGCAATGGTTTCGCGCTCCATGGTGCCAACCCAGAAGCGGCCCTGGCGGTCGCATTTGCCGTCATTGGCGCGCAAGCTTCGGCCATGATGGGGAAAATCCCCCAGCTTGCGGAAGCCGCCGGTCATCGGCTCGAAGATCGCCATGCCGGAGCGCAGCGCCACCAGAATGCCGCCATCCATGGCGATTGCCAGGCTGCCGATTTGTTCGGGCATTGGCCACGAGGTGACCTGCTCGCCACGTTCCACCCAGCGCCGCAGCCATTGGCCGCGAATATCGACCCAGTAGAGCGCGCGTTCGCCTGGGCACCAGACCGGGCCTTCCCCCAGTTCATCCGTGCGTGTGCCAATGCGGCGAATATCAGCCATCGCGTCCCCCATGCTTGCCCCAGGCGCAACCCTGTCACAAACTCCGGCCATATCAAGAGGGAACCCAAGAAATGGTCAGCAACACCGAGGGTGAGTTTCTCAACCTGCACGAATTTATCAAGGCCGCCCGACTGAAGCTGAATGCCTATATCTGGGATTATCTGATCGGCGGGGCAGAAACCGAGACCGCGGTGGCGCGCAACCGCCTGGCGCTCGACAGCCTGGCGCTGCGGCCGCGGGTGCTGGTGGATGTGTCGAAAACCGATGCAAGCTGGGAAATGTTCGGGAAGAAAATCCGTCTGCCGGTGTGTCTGGCGCCGGTTGGCTCGCTCGAGTCGTTCGAAGCCGGTGGCGGCGCGAGCGTTGCCGAAGCCGCCGGGCGCTACGGGGTGCCGATGATGCTGAGCTCGGTGAGCCAGCCTTCGCTGGAAGATGTCGCCAAGGCCGGAACCGGACCCAAGATTTTCCAGCTTTACGTGCGCGGCGACCAAAGCTTCATTGATGACCATGTCCGCCGCGCCATTGATGCTGGCTATGACGCGTTCTGCCTGACCGTCGATACCGCGCATTATTCGCGGCGTGAACGCGATATCGCCAAGCGCTTCAGAAAGCCGTGGCGCGCCGGCGCTGATGAGGCGCGGGACTGGCAGGCGCGGCTCAGCTGGACCAACGTTGCCGATTATAAATCCAAGTTCAAACTGCCTTTGATTCTCAAGGGGATTGCGACGCATGAGGATGCGCGCGTGGCGGTGGACCATGGCGTCGATGTGATCCATGTTTCCAACCATGGCGGCCGGCAGTTGGATCATGGGCGCGGGACGATGGATATCCTGCCCGAAATTGTCGATGCGGTGGCCGGGCGCGCGAAAATCTGGATTGATGGCGGGTTCAGCCGTGGCTCCGATCTGCTGAAGGCCATTGCGATGGGGGCTGATCTGATCGTGCTCGGGCGGCTTTATGTTTATGCGCTGGCAGCCGACGGGGCGGACGGGGTGGTGACGATGTTGGATATCCTGGAGGACGAGGTGCATGAGTGCCTCGCACTGGCGGGGGTTTCGCGCTTTGCGGAGTTGGATCGGAGTTTTGTCCATGCCGCGCCGTCGGTGGTGACGCCGGGGGTGCATAGCGCGTTTCCGCTGTTGCGGTTTGGCGAGGGGTATTGATGGGGCGGAAGGGCGGCACTCACCACCCGCTTTTGCCAGCGCGGCTTGATGAAGCCGGTCGGCGCATCGGCAGGTACCTTGCGGGCGTTGCAGGCAGCTTGAGCACGTCATGGAATTCCGGCTCAGTTTTCCCGCAGATAGCTGGTACAAGGTTTCGCGGCTGATCCCGAAGTCGCGGGCGATCAGGGCTTTTTGTTCACCCGCCGCGACACGCCGTTTCAGTTCGGCAATCTGCTCATCGTTCAATGACTTCTTGCGGCCCCGGTACGCGCCCCGTTGCCGGGCCAGCGCGAGGACTTCGCGCTGCCGCTCGCGGATCAGGCTCGCTCGCATTCCGCGAATGCACCCATCACCGACAGCATCAAATTCGCCATCGGCGAATCCTCGCCGGCACCACCATGGTGTCGCCTTCGCGCACAAAGGCGAGCAGTCTTTCCAACTCGGGGTGCTGAGTGTCCTTGCCGGATGCCTCGTCGGTGAACACCCGCGCCACCTCGACACCTTGCAATTGCCGTTCCGGGTTCTGGTCGAAGCTGCTGACGCGATTGCCGCCTATGCCCTGACGTGTTGTTAGGGTAATGACAGGCGCAGTAGCTGCCACGTTTGCCATCGATTGGCTCTATAATACCACGCGCCGTTGACCCATTCTTCATGGGTCAACGGCGCTTGGTATAAGAGCAGGAGATCACATGATTGCTTCACCACCCTCCAACGGTTCCGATGG
>JANYCX010000233.1 GCA_025360065.1 Acetobacteraceae bacterium
CTGCACCATGGATAGAAGGTTTTTTTGGTTCTTTTTGTTCACAAAAAGAACTGCTTGCCGTCACTGCTCCCCTTAGGCACTGAAAAAAATGAGCGGCTCCAAACAAGACAACACCAGGTCCGACGAGTTCAAGCGCGCCACTGCGGGCGTCTTGCGCGCGATCGCTGGCAGTGACGAGGTCCAGGTTGCGTTCCAGCCCGGCCCGTCGGGCCTCGCCGGCAAGCGCGCCCGCCTGCCGCTGCCGACACGGGCGTTGCCGCCGGCGGAGATGGCCAAATTGCGGGGTGCTGCCGATAGTCTGGCGCTGCGCATTCGCCATCATGACGATGCGATCCACAACGCCCGCATGCCGGCGCGGCGCGAGGCGAAAGAAACCTACGACGCATTGGAACAGGCCCGCGTCGAGATCGTCGGTGCCACCCATATGGCCGGCGTCGCCCATAATCTTTACGCGCGGCTCTCCGATGAGTGCGAGGCCGAAGGCATGGACCGCATGACCCGCAAGGATCAGCTGCCCATTCATCAGGCCCTGGCGCTGCTGGTCCGCGAACGCATGTCCGGCCAGATTGCCCCACCGGCAGCACAGAAAGTGCTCGATCTGTGGCGCGGCACGCTTGGCGACAGCGCCGAGGCCGCCATCGACGAAATGGCGCAAAACAGTGCCAACCAGCCCGCCTTCACCCGCGCCGCCCGCAAGCTGCTTGCGGCCATGGACCTCGCCGAAGCCGAAATCGACGCTGACCAGTCCGACGAACAGGACGGCGAGGACGGCGGCGAGCAATCCGGCGCGCAGGATAATTCCGAGGACAGCGAAGGCCAGTCGCAATCGGAATCCGAAGCCATGCTTGGCGCCCAGCCCGAGGAAATGGAGGGCGAGGCGTCCGACGACGAATCGGGTGAAGAAGGCGAAGAAGACGCCGCCGCCGCCGAAGGCGACGACAAGCCCGGCGGCCCGCAACCGCGCCGCGATAAGCCGTTGCCGGACAACGAGAATATCTACAAGCCGTTCACCCGCCAGTTTGACGAGGAAATTCACGCCGAGGATCTCTGCGACGCCGAGGAACTCACCCGCCTGCGCCAGCAGCTCGACCAGCAATTGCAGCATTTGCAGGCGGTAGTCTCCAAACTCGCCAACCGTTTGCAGCGCCGCCTGATGGCGCAGCAAACCCGCAGCTGGGATTTTGACCTCGACGAAGGCATCCTTGATGCCGGCCGACTCGCGCGGGTCGTCACCAATCCATTATTGGCATTGTCGTTCAAGCGCGAACGCGACATGGAATTTCGCGATACCGTCGTGACCCTGCTGATCGACAATTCCGGATCAATGCGCGGCCGACCGATCACGGTTGCCGCCATGTGCGGCGACATCCTCGCTCGCACGCTCGAACGCTGTGCGGTGAAAACCGAAGTGCTCGGCTTCACCACCCGCGCCTGGAAAGGCGGGCAGGCGCGCGAACGCTGGGTCGCCGAGGGCAAGCCACGCAATCCCGGCCGGCTCAACGATCTGCGCCACATCATCTACAAGGCAGCGGACTCGCCGTGGCGCCGCGCCCGCAAAAACCTCGGCCTGATGCTGCGCGAAGGCCTGCTGAAAGAAAACATCGACGGCGAAGCCTTGCTCTGGGCTTACCGCCGCCTGCTCAACCGCCCCGAACATCGCCGCATCCTGATGGTGATTTCCGACGGCGCCCCGGTCGATGACAGCACGCTGTCGGTCAATCCCGGCAATTACCTCGAAAAACATCTGCGCGAGGTGATCAAGGAAATCGAAAACCGCGACCAGGTCGAACTTGTCGCCATCGGCATCGGCCACGACGTAACCCGCTACTACCGCCGCGCTGTGACCATCGTCGACGCCGAGGAATTGGGCGGGACGATGATGGCCAAGCTCACTGAATTGTTCGACGAGAACGCCGCGGCCGCATGGGCGCGGGCGAGTGCGGAGAAGTCTGCGATTGTCATATAATACCAAGCGCCCGAATGGCTGACTCTTCCAGCCTATCGGGCGCTTAGTATATTTGGGCGTGTTCTTTTTGTGAAAAAAAGAACCACAAAAATCTTTTTTCCGACTCGTTGCTGCAACTCGTCCATTCTCGCGACGGCAAACCCGGGCCCAACGGCGCATTGCGGCCAGT
>JANYCX010000004.1 GCA_025360065.1 Acetobacteraceae bacterium
GTTCTCCCACCAGGTCCCGCCGACGCCGGTGTTCTTCTCGAGCACGGTAAACGCGAACCCTGCCGCGCGCAGTTGCAGTGCTGCGTTCAGCCCGCCCATGCCGGCGCCGATCACGGTTACAGTGAAGTCAGCCAGCCGCGCCGGATCGGGTTTCTCCCGCCAGCGCAGCGATCGCGCCGCCGGGTCGAGCGCCAACTCCTCCAGATGATGTTGCAGGTTCTCGCCCGCCATGGTCTGGCCCAGCATCAGCCCCAGGCTGGTGGCAAGCCGTTCGTGCGGGCCGATGGCGATATGGCCCGCGCCGCTGTCGCGATAGGCTTTAAGGAAGGCCACACCCTTGCGGCGGAGCAATGCCACATCCGCGTCTGTCGCTGGCGCAACGAGGTCGGCGTAGCCGGCCTGCACAATCTTCACCCCGGTCGCCGCCACGTCCGGATCGCCGGTGAGCTGATAGAGCAGGCCGCGCAGGACCATCGGCTCGGCATAGGCAATCGCGTCCTCGATCGCGGCATCGTCGGCTGCCAGCAACTCCGGTCGGAAAGACACTTCCTGCTTGGTCATGCCCATCTGACGCCTCCGCGTTGTTTTTCTTATGCGAATTGAGGGGCGTGGGATCGCAGTGTCAAGTCAAACCGGCTTGCTACCCCCAACCTCATTAATCCCCGCATTGCGGCGAAACGCTTGTATCCCTACGCCCGCCGCATCAAACCCGCCATCATTGGCCAGCGCCTGGCCGTTCACATAGCTCGCTGCATCGCTGCACAGGAACCCGACCAGCCCAGCCATTTCCTCCACTGTGCCATAGCGGCCCATGGGGACAGTATCGTAATAGTCCGACCGGATCGCGACGCTATGCACCAATTTTGCCATTTCGGTTTCCACCGGCCCAGGGCAGACCGCGTTGACTCGCACCCCGAAATTGCCGAACTCCACCGCGTATTGTTTGGTCAGATGGATAATCGCCGCCTTGCTGGTGCCGTAGGCCACCCGCAGGGTACTGGCGCGCAGGCCAGAGATCGAGGCGATATTCACGATCGCACCGCTTTTCTGCGCCACCATGATCGCGCCGAATGCCTGGGTGCACAAAAACGCACCGTCAAGATTGATGCCCAGCACATGCCGCCATTCCGCGAAGCTGGTCTCCAGCGCCGGCTTGAACACAGCAACGCCGGCATTGTTCACCAGCGCATCCACTCGGCCAAACCGCGCCATCACCGAAGCCGCAGCGTCTGCCACCGAAGCGGGATCGGACACATCACAGTGCAGCGCCAGCACCCCCAGCCGCGCCCCGGCCGCCGCCAGCGTGTCGCGATCATTGTCGAGCAGCACAACGTCATAGTCGTGCGCCAGAAACCACTCCCCGATCGCCAGGCCAATGCCCCGCGCGCCCCCGGTGACGACTGCTATTTGCTTGGGCATGAGATTATCCAATTCGGTTTACCCGCAATGACGAAGAACGGAACGACTTCCCTCAAGCATTCCCCGACAGAAAATCAATCGCCGCCTGGGCGCCGCCTGGCTTGTGCGGGATGCCCGCCGCCCGAAGCCCCATTTCGACCCCGCCGAGCGTTCCGATCACCTGCAGATCGCCGAGATCGCCAAGATGCCCGATGCGGAACACGATGTCCGTCAGCCGCCCCAGCCCGGTCCCGAGCGACATATTAAACCGCTCAGCGATCAGCGCCCGCAGGGCGTTGGCGCTATGGCCTTCCGGCACCCGAATTGCGGTCAGTGCAGACGAATAATCGCGCGGCTCGGCGCAGTTCAGCTCCAGGCCCCAAGCACGCGAGGCACGGCGGCAGGCTTCGGCGTGGCGATCATGGCGGGCGAATATATTGTCCAGACCTTCTTCGGCCATCATGTCCAGGCCCGTATCCAACCCGTAAAGCAGATTAATCGCCGGGGTGTAAGGAAAATACCCGGTCTTGTTGATCCCCAGCATCTGCTGCCAGTCGAAATAGGCGCGCGGCAGCTTCGCCGTCTGATAGGCCTTGAGCGCCTTGGCCGAGATCGCGTTGAACGACAGGCCCGGCGGGAGCATCATGCCTTTTTGCGAACCGGCGACGGTGACATCGACGCCCCATTCGTCGTGGCGGTAATCAATACTGCCGAGCGAGGAAATCGCATCCACCAGCAGCAGCGCGCCATGCCCGGCGGCATCGATCGCCCGCCGCACCTGATCGACATGGGTCACGCAGCCGGTCGAGGTTTCGTTATGCACCACGCAGACAGCCTTGATCCGCCCGGCTTTGTCGGCGGCCAGGATCGCCCCGATTTCGGCCGCATCCGCGCCACGGCGCCAATCGGTATCGACAAATTCGCACACCAGTTGCAGCCGCTCCGCCATTTGGTGCCACAACTCGGCGAACTGTCCGGTGCGGGTCATCAGCACCGTGTCGCCGGGGGAAAGCGTGTTCACCAGGGCGGCTTCCCACGCGCCGGTGCCGGACGCCGGGTAGATCACCACCGGCAGCGCCGTCTTAAAAACCGCAGGCAGCTTTTCCAGAACCTGCGCCCCGAGCTTGCCGAAATCGAGGCTACGATGGTCCATGACCGGGTTATCAATCGCGCGCAAAATCCGGTCCGGCACGTTGGTCGGCCCTGGAATTTGCAAGAAATGGCGACCGGCGATTCTCTTGCTGGCGAAATAGGTCATGGGATGCTCCTGTTACCGCGTCATATGCCGATCCAGCCGCCGCTTGCCAATCCGCGCCGCATCCCCGATCACCCAATTGCACGCATTGGAGAGACGTCATGAACGCAGAGGCGCGCCTACGCCGCGAAATCGCCGGGGAGGTTCTGTTTAGCACCGCCGACCGCGGCCGCTACGCCACCGACGCCTCCATCTACCAGATCATGCCCGCCGGCGTGGTGATCCCCGAACGCATCGAGGATGTCGTCGCCACGATGTCCATCGCCCGCGAAGCCGGGATTTCGGTTCTTGCCCGCGGCGGCGGCACCAGCCAATGCGGCCAGACGGTCAATTCCGGCCTGGTGATCGATTGCTCCAAACACCTCCGCAAGCTGATCTCGGTCGATGCCCAGGCCCAACGCGCCTGGGTCGAACCCGGCATGGTGCTCGGCGCGCTGAACGCCGAACTGCGCCCCCACGGGTTGTTCTTCCCGGTCGATCCGTCCACCCACGCCCGCTGCACCATCGGCGGCATGGCGGGCAATAATAGCTGTGGGTCCAAATCCATCCGCTACGGGCTGATGGCCGATAATGTCTCGGCCATCGACGCCATTCTCGCCGACGGCACGCGCCACCGCTTCGGCCCGGTCGGGCCTGAAGCCGATCCGCGCATTACCGCGTTGCTCGCCGACATGCGCGCTTTAGGCATGGCAGAAGCCGCCGAGATCGAGGCCCGCTTTCCCAAGCAACTGCGCCGCGTCGGTGGCTACAATATTGACGCACTGACCCCAGCCGCCCACGCGTCCGGCCGCGACAATCTTGCCCGCCTGCTGGTCGGCTCGGAGGGCACCCTCGCATTCTCGGCGGCAATCGCGCTGATGCTGTCGCCGATCAAGCCGCGCAAAGTCCTCGGCATCTGCCAGTTCCCCGATTTCCGCGCCGCGATGGCTGCCGCCCAGCATCTGGTGACCCTCAATCCGGAGGCGGTGGAACTGGTCGATCGCACCATGATCGACCTCGGCCGCGCCATCCCGATGTTCCGCGCCACCATTGACCGCATGTTGATCGGGCAGCCCAATTCCGTGCTGATCGTCGAGTTCCACGGCTTTGACGACGCGCCGCTGCTGGCGAAGCTTGCCGATCTCGACACCATGATGGGCGATCTCGGCTATCCCCGCGCCGTGGTTCGCGCCCTCGATCCTGCCTTCCAGGCCGATATCGCCGCCGTCCGTGAAGCCGGCCTCAACATCATGATGTCGATGAAGGGCGACGGAAAACCGGTATCCTTCATCGAGGATTGCGCCGTCGATCTGCCCGATCTTGCCGACTTCACCGAACGGCTTAACGATGTGTTCGAACGCCACAACACCAAGGGCACCTGGTATGCCCACGCATCCGTCGGCTGCCTGCACGTCCGCCCGGTGCTGAGCATGAAGGATGGCGCCGACGTGTCGCGCATGCGCGCCATCGCCGAGGAATGTTTCGACCTCGTCCATGAGTACAAGGGCAGCCATTCCGGCGAACATGGCGACGGGATTGTGCGCAGTGAATTTCACGAGAAAATGTTCGGCCCGCGCATCGTGCGCGCCTTCGAGCAGGTCAAGGACAGCTTCGACCCCTCGGGGCTGTTCAACCCCGGCCGGATTGTCCACCCACCGCGCATGGATGACCGGTCGCTGCTGCGCTATCCGGCCGATTACACCCCGATCGATTTCGCCCCGAAGCTGGATTGGTCAGCCTGGCCCGGTGCGCAGGGCGGCATGTTGGGGGCGGTCGAAATGTGCAACAATAACGGAAGTTGCCGCAGCTTCGATGCCGGGGTGATGTGCCCGAGTTTCCGGATCACCCGCGACGAGGAGCACGCGACCCGCGGCCGCGCCAACACGCTGCGCCTGGCGCTCACCGGACAACTCGGCGCCGATGCGATCACCGGGCCGGATGTTGCCGAAAGCCTGTCGCTCTGCGTGTCCTGCAAAGCCTGCCGCCGCGAATGCCCGACCGGCGTCGATATGGCCAAGCTGAAGATCGAGGTCACCGCCGCCCGTGCCGACCGCCACGGTGTGCCTTTGCGGGACCGTCTGGTTGCAGAACTTCCCCGCATCGCGCCCTGGGCGGCGCGGATGCCCGCGCTCGCCAATCTGCGCAATACATCCGCATGGTTGCGCAAGCTGGGCGGCAGGATTGGGCTGGCGGAAAACCGGTCGCTGCCCGAATTCGTCGCCAACCCCTTCCGTGACGACGAAGGCGATGCCGGCCCGCATGACGTGCTGTTGCTCGCCGACACCTTCAACCGCGCCTTCGAGCCGGAAAACCTACGAGCCGGGCTGAAGGTTTTGCGCGCCGCCGGATTGCGCGCTGGCGTCGCAAAAGGCGACGGACGCCCGCTTTGTTGCGGCCGCACCTACCTTGCCGCCGGAATGGTGGATCGGGCGCGCACAGAAGCCCAACGGATGCTCGCCGCGTTGCAGGGGGATGCCCCGGTGATCGGGCTGGAGCCATCGTGCCTGTTCACCCTGAAGGACGAGTTTCCGTCTTTGCTGCCTGGACCCGAGGCACAGAAACTGGCGGATCGGGCGATGCTGCTGGGCGAATACCTCGCCAAAACCAAACCTGCTTTGCCCTATCAGACCATGACCGCAACCGCGCATGTCCACGGCCATTGCCATCAGAAAAGCTTCGGCGCCTTTGTGCCCGGCCTCGCGGCGTTGCGGCAAATTCCCGGATTGGATGCCAAGCCCATCGCATCATCCTGCTGCGGCATGGCTGGCAGTTTTGGCTACCAGTCCGAAAGCCAGGACGCCTCGCGAGCGATGGCCGAAGCCGGATTGCTGCCCGCAGTACGCGCCGCCGGCGTCGATGACATCATCATCGCCGACGGCACCTCGTGCCGGCATCAGATCAACGATCTCGGCGGGCGCAAAGCGGTGCATTCGGCAGTGGTGATGGCCCGCGCCCTCAGTGTCGCCGGGGCATAGCGTTCGGCAAGTTCGTCGATCAGGATCAGCAGCCCGGTCGCCAGGTGGCGCGACAGATAATCCGGGATGGTCCCGGTGCGCCCGCAAAATTGATAGGACAAGCTGATGTCGGCCGCCGCTCGGGCCAACGGCGACGGGCTCGCCGCCTTGGCCAGCTCACCGTATCACCCAAACTTCCCCGACTTCGGAAACCCATTCGGCGGCAACCGCCCCGCCCCGGCCCGCTCCCCGAGCCAAGGCCGCAAATCGGTCTCTGTCCGGGTCTTCTCTCCCAACCGCCAAGTCAAACCGTCGGCGATGACGAACATCTTCGCGTCGCGCATGCCGCCATCCTTGAATTTCTGCAGGATTACCCCGGCGCCGCGGGTCATTTCCGGGATTTGCGCCAGCGAGAACACCAGCAGCTTCTTGTTATCGCCGATCGTCGCGATATGGTCGCCCGCAACCGCGATGCAGAACGACGCTTCTTCGCCGGGCTTGAGGTTGAGAACTTGCTTGCCGGTGCGCTTTTCCGCCTGCAAATCCTCGGCCTTGGCGATGAAGCCACGCCCCGAATTGGTTGCCACTAGATAGCGGCTCGCCTCGCGCCAGATGAATAGCGCGGTAACATCGTCTTCGTTGGTCAGTTCGCCCAGCAACCGGACCGGCTGGCCGTCACCCCGGCCGCGCGGCAATTCATCGGCTTTGAGCGTGTAGGCGCGGCCATTGGTGGCGAACAGGCACAGCCGATCCGTTGTTTCGCAGGTCACCATCAGCCGTAGTTTGTCACCGTCCTTAAATTTGAGGTCGGCATCCGGCGCCAGATGGCCCTTCATCGCCCGGATCCAGCCTTTGTCGGACAGGATGACGGTGATCGGTTCGCGCTCAACGAAGGCTTCGGTGGCAATCGCCACCTCGGTCGGCGCCTCAGCCAGCCGGGTCCGCCGCGTGCCGAGCAGCCCGCCGCCAAACGTGGTGCGCATGGTTGCAAGCTCGGCCGAAATCCGCTGCCAGCGTTTGCCGATATCGGCGAGCAGCGCGTGGAGATTCTTACGCTCCCCGGAAAGCAACTTATGCTCCTTGCGGATTTCGATTTCTTCCAGCCTGCGTAGGCTGCGCAGCCGCATGTTGAGCACCGCCTCGGCCTGCAACTCACTGAGTTCGAAGTTTTTCATCAGAACGACTTTGGGCTCGTCCTCGTTCCGGATGATGCGGATCACCTCATCGATATTGAGGTAAACCGCGAGAAACCCGTCAAGAATTTCGATCCGCCGATCGATAGCCGCCAGCCGGTGCTCACTGCGCCGACGCAGCACCACTTCGCGATGGTCGAGCCATTGCCGCAGCACCTGCTTCAATCCCAAGACCATCGGGGTGCGATCGGCGGTGAGCACGTTCATGTTGAGCGGGAAGCGGGTTTCAAGCTGGGTGGCGCGGAACAAGGTCGCCATCAGCACGTCAGGCTCCACACCGCGCGCCTTCGGCTCGAACACCAGCCGCACGGTTTCGGCCGATTCGTCGCGGATATCGCCGAGCAATGGCAGTTTCTTTTCTTCGAGCAATTGCGCGATCTGTTCGATCAGGCGGGATTTCTGAACCTGGAACGGGATTTCGGTGACCACGATGACCCAACTTCCCAGCCGACCTCGCTCGATCTCCCACTTGGCGCGGAGCCGAAAGCCACCCCGGCCGGTTTCGTAAGCTTGCAGAATGGCGGATTTGTCTTCCACCAAGGTGCCCCCGGTGGGGAAATCTGGGCCCGGCATGTGGGCGAGCAATGCTTCAGTGCCGGCGTCCGGGTGGGCGAGTAGATGGATCGCCGCAGCACAAACCTCGCCGGCATTATGTGGCGGGATGGATGTTGCCATGCCAACCGCGATGCCAGCCGCGCCATTGGCGAGCAGATTGGGGAACGCCCCCGGCAGCACCAGCGGTTCATGTTCCTCGCCATCATAGGTCGGGCGGAAATCGACCGCGTCCTGGTCGATGCCTTCGAGCATCGCCTGGGCGATTTCGGTCAGCCGCGCCTCGGTGTAGCGCATGGCCGCGGCGTTATCGCCGTCGATGTTGCCGAAATTGCCCTGGCCTTCGACGAGGGGGAAGCGGGCGGCGAATTCCTGCGCCATCCGCACCATGGCATCGTAAATGCTGGCATCGCCATGCGGATGGAACTTGCCCATCACATCGCCGACGATGCGGGCGCATTTCTTGAAGCCCGAGGCCGGATCGAGCCGCAACTGATGCATCGCATAGACCAGCCGCCGATGCACCGGCTTCAGCCCATCGCGCACATCGGGCAGCGATCGTGACATGATGGTGGACATCGCGTAGGCGAGGTAACGCTCCGACAACGCATCGGCGAGGCGCTGTTCCTCGATATGTCCAGGCTGGTCGTCAGGCATCATGCTCATCGCGCTCCGTTAGCTCAGCCACAAGCTCGTACAGTGCCAGGCGGGGGGACGGCAACGGCAGATGTCGCAGGCCAAATGCGTCCCGCGCGAGGAAATGGCCTGTCAGGCGCAAACCATCGCGCCACTGCACAGGGTCGTCCTCTTCCGCATTCGGCCGCAACCCCTGCCGCAGCAGGCGCGGTAGGGGTAATAGCCGTTCGCGCCATTGCCCGGCGGCGGCCTGGCTGACCGCCCGGCCGCTGCGTGGTGACACAAAAGCCAGATCGTCGGTGGCGCCGGTTACCGCGCAGGACGACAAATCCAAGCCGTAGCCGAGGGCTGCGAGCAATTCCGCTTCCCAGGCAATCAGCGCGCCGAGTTGCCGCGATCCGTGCGGCAGCATGGTGAGCAGGCGCAGCAATCCGTCGAACACCCCCGGATGCGCGTCCCGTTCCGGCAAAGCGCCGGCGGCAACCGCGCAGCACGATGTGAGCATGGCGAGCGCCAGCCGATCATCCATCACAAAGCCCGCGGTTGCGTGCACCGGTTCGGCGGCAAAATGCCCAAGCTGATCGGATAGCCGCCCTACCCACCGTAATTCCAGCAAATTCCCCACCTGCCACAATGCCGCTTGCCGCGATTGCGCGCCGCGTGCGAGGCCGCGATGAGCACCGTGTTCAGCCGTCATCACCGTGGCGATGGCGTCGCTTTCGCCAAACGGGCGGGTTTCAAGGACAATGCCGGGGGCTTGCCAGTCCATGTTATGGTAACCGAAATGGATGAGGGTTACCGGGAGGAGGCTGTGCCATCCTCACTGTCCCATCGCCATCGGCGTTGCAAAACCAAACCGCTCTGCACAAATCGTCAGAAACGCGATTGCAGCCTGGAGCGCTTCTCGTGCGTCCTCCGGAGAAGGCAAAGCGGTTTCATCCCGAACAATCACCGCAACGTCGTAGTCGCTGTCATCGCGCATCTAGCCGCGTGCCTGCGAACCGAACAGGATCAGCTTTTCCACCCCAGGAACAGCATTGGCCACCGAGCGCTTGAAGTCGGCGAGATGGCTAGCCGCATTTGGCGTCAAAATATTAACGGACGGGCTCATGGCACGAAATCTAGCACGAAACCTTGGCGTAGCGCAGCTTCATCGAACACGCCCTGCCGCAAAGGTGATACCCCGCACAATTCCGTCAATCAAAATCCGTCGCCAACCCATCATCCCGCTGATGTGCGAACATCCGCAGTAACTGCCCGCGCGTAACCCGATCATGCGACAGATCGTCCGGCAACGCATCCTCGGCGAAAAACGCGATCTCACTGGTTTCCGACGACAACGTCGCTACGCCGCCAACGATGTCGCACAGGAAATAATGAACATAAATATGAAACGGCGCCGGCGGATAGCCCTGGCGATTATTGTCGAGGACCCCCACCAGCTTGCGCGGTGTGACGATGAAGCCGGTTTCCTCGCGAAACTCTTTGACCACATTTTGCGCCGGCGACAGCCCGACATCGGCCCAGCCTCCCGGCAAGGTCCAGCGGCCGCCATCGGCGATCTCGCGCACCAGCAACAGCTTACCATCGCGGAAAGCCGCACCGCGAACGCCCGATTTCGGGGTGGCATAGCCGCGTTCGCCGGCAAAAAGCGCCTCAATCCGGGCCGCGGCGGTGTCACTTCGTGCGGCCATCATCCGGGCGGCAAGGCGCTGCAACTGCTCGTAGCGCTCCTGATCATAGTGGTTGCTCGCGAATAGCAGACCGTTTTGCGCCGCTGCCTGGATTTCATGCGCCCAAGTGATCCAATCTGGCGTCACGCAGGGTCTTCCAACCCGATCGCCCGCAGCCGCGCGCCTTCTTCATCCCAACCCGCACGTTCCTTCACATTGAGGAACAGATGCACATTGCGCTCCAACAGCCCCGATAATTGCGCGCGGGCCTTGGCACCGATTTCGCGGATGCGCTGGCCACCGGCGCCGATCAGGATCGCCTTGTGGCCGCTGCGACCGACATAAACCGTGGTCTCGATCCGTACCGAGCCGTCCTTCAATTCCTTGAACGACTCGGTTTCGACCGTGCAGGCGTACGGCACTTCCTCGTGGATTTGCAGGAAAATCTGTTCTCGCACCAACTCGGCCGCCAGCAACCGGTCAGGCAGATCGGTCAAATCGTCCTCGGGATACAGGTACGGCCCTTCCGGCACTGCGGCCGCCAGCGCGTCAAGCATCGGCTTCACGCCATCGCCATTGCTGGCCGACACCATGAAGGTTTCCTCAAAGCTCAATTCCGCGTTCAGCGCCGCCACCAACGGCAATAGCCGCGGCGGTGGCACCAGGTCGGACTTGTTGAGCACCAGCCAAAGCCGCCGCCCACCGCCTTTAAGCCCGTCAACCACCGACCGCACGCCTGCGGTAAAGCCGGCTTTCGAGTCGACCAGCAGCAGCACCATGTCGGCGTCCTGCGCCCCGGTCCAGGCGGCGGCGACCATGGCGCGGTCGAGCTTGCGGCGTGGCGTGAAGATGCCGGGCGTATCGACCAGCAGCAATTGTGACTGCTCATGCATCGTGATGCCGAGCACGCGAAAGCGCGTGGTTTGCGCTTTCGGCGATACGATCGATAATTTTGTCCCGGTCAACCGGTTCAGCAAAGTGGATTTACCGGCATTCGGGGCGCCAACCAGGGCGACGAAGCCGCAGCGTGTGGTCATAGTTTCAATTTTCCCAGCAGATCAACGGCCGCCATCATCTCAGCAGCCCGCTTGGTGCCTGCAACACCTTGCGCCGTCTTCTCGGCGACAGTAACAGAAATCACGAAATTTGGCGCGTGCGGCGGACCATCGCGGGTTACCACGACATAATTGGGCAGCGGAAAGCCGCGCCCCTGCGCCCATTCCTGCAACGCGGTCTTGGCATCCTTGGGCGGCCGCTTCTGGCCTTCCATGGCTGACAGAAACGCGCGGCGGACGAAAATCCGTGCCACCGCGATCCCGCCATCAAGATAAAGTGCGCCAATCATCGCCTCGGTCGCATCCGCCAACACGGTCGCGAGCTTGCGGACCCCGGCACGCGCCTCGCCATCCGACACATTGAGCACGGCCGATAGCCCTTCGGCCTCGGCGATCTCGGCAAGTACCGGCTGGGACACCAGCAAGGCAAGCCGCCGACCCAACGCACCTTCCTGCTCGCCCGGAAACCTTTCCGCCAACCATTCCGCGACCAGCAGGCCAAGAACCCGGTCGCCGATGAATTCAAGCCGTTCGTTTGACGCGACGGCCGGGGTACGGCGTCCACCCACTGTGGATGCGGACCGGTGGGTCAAGGCTTCGCGGAGCAACTCCGGACGGGCAAAATGATGGCCAAGAATGGCTTCAGCAGAGGCTTCGGCGGGAACGATCACCTGATACCCGTGAACAAACGCGACCAGCGAATTTCAAACGGCCATTCCCAAACCTGCCACCACGGCGAAGTGAGGTCGATCGACAGCCAGACGAATTCTGCCCGACCGACCAGATTTTCGATCGGCACGAACCCAACGCCACCGCCGGGATCGCGACTATCGGATGAATTATCGCGGTTATCCCCCATCGCGAAAAAATGCCCCGGTGGCACGTCGAACTCGATCGTGTCGTTCAGGCCACCGCGTTCATACATTTTCTGGATCGTGTGATCGCGGCCAGCCGGGTTGCCTTCCAACGGCAAGGTTTCGTTGTAGCGTTTCACCGCAATCGATATCGCGGACTCACTGGTGAGATATTCCCCGCTCGGCCGGCGCGCCACCTGCTTGCGGTTGATAAACAACTGGCCGCCCTGCATTTGCACCTTATCGCCCGGCAAGCCGACGATGCGCTTGATGTAGTCGGTCGAATTGTCTCGTGGCAACTTGAACACCACCACATCGCCGCGTTTGGGCATGCTGCCGAAAATCCGGCCCGAGAACAAAGGCGGCGATAACGGCATCGAATAGCGCGAATAGCCGTAGCTATATTTCGACACGAACAGATAATCGCCGACCAGAAGCGTGGGCTCCATCGACCCGGATGGGATGGTGAACGGCTCAAACGCGACTGTCCGCACCGCCAGAGCGATCAGGACCGCGTAGACGACCGTCTTGATATTCTCGACCAGACCGCCCGAAGGCCGTCTTGCCATGCTGCTATTGGCCATATGGAATATTTGTCCGCCTGATTGGGCACGAATGCGCCGCGGCGCCTTCAAGCGCGCAGCATTGCCCGCTGTCAAGCCAAAGCGGCGTGGGTGTGTCGGTCATGCCGGCACCGCGGAGATGATCACCTGGGCATAGGCATAGGGGTATTCGTCGGTCATCGTCAGATCAACCTGGGCCCGCATGCCAGCAGGGGTCAGCTGCACCAGCCGCAAGGCTGCCCCGCCATGCAGTTCCAGCGTCGGTTTTCCACCCCGTAAATTGACCACGCGGAGGTCGGACATGAAAACACCGCGTGCAAAGCCGGTGCCGAGCGCCTTGGCACAGGCCTCCTTCGCGGCAAAGCGTTTGGCATAGGTCCCTGCCCGGGCCTGACCGTTGCGGCGGTCCGCTTTGGCACGTTCAACCTCGCTGAACACCCGCAAAAGGAAGCGATCACCGAAGCGTTCCATGGAGTGCTCAATACGGCGGATGTCGCAAATGTCAGACCCCAGTCCCAAAATCATGCCGACGGCAACGCCACCCAGCGCTCCCCGCCACTGCCGTGAATGAGCAGCAGCAGCCTGGTGGTACGGCCGCGCCGCGCCTCGTCGATGCGCACCCAGAATTCGCGCACCGAACCGATCGATTGTTTGCCCACCCGGACGATGACATCGCCCGACAGCATCCCTTGCTCAGCCGCCTTGCTGTTGGGGTCAACCGACAAAACCACCACACCAAGCTGGTCGGAAGCCAGGGCGAATTTGGCACGCAGCTCCTCGGTGATCGACGACAGGTTCAACCCCATATCCGCCGGCTCGACATAGGCATCCGACGTTGCCGATACTGCGGCCACCAAAGCTGCAAGCTTGGCACCTTGTTCCACATCATCGGCGTTTTCTTCAACCATCACCTTGAGCGCTATCCGCGCCCCGTCCCGCCAAATCAGGATCGGCACCACATCGCCAACCGGGGTGCCACCAATGGCGCGGTTGAAGCCACGCACATCCTTGATATCGTTGCCGTCAACGCTGAGGATCACATCACCGAGCTGAAAACTGACCTTCAAGCCAGGCTTGTCGTCGCGGATCGAGGTTACCATCACCCCAGCCGGCCGCGGCAAGCGCACCGCATCGGCAATCGCCGGGGTCACGGTTTGGGTGGACAGACCAATCCAGCCCGGCCGGATGCGGCCGAACTGACGGAGCCGATCGATGACGAATTGCGCGTCATTGGCGGGCAGCGAAAATCCGATCCCGATCGATCCGGATGACCCTGACGCGGTGAGGATGGCGGTGTTCACCCCGATCACCTCACCGGCCAGATTGAACAGCGGGCCACCCGAATTACCCTGATTTATCGACGCATCAGTTTGGATATAATCATCATAAAGGCTCGATTTGATGTCGCGTTGCAACGCGCTGACGATCCCCGCCGTCACCG
Source organism: Acetobacteraceae bacterium (assembly GCA_025360065.1). Lineage (GTDB taxonomy): Bacteria > Pseudomonadota > Alphaproteobacteria > Acetobacterales > Acetobacteraceae > CAITOL01. The sequence goes on from JANYCX010000004.1 coordinate 13,554, forward strand.
AACTGCCATAGCCGAGCGGGTTGCCGATCGCGATCACCGGATTGCCCTGACGCAGTTTATCGCTATTGCCCCAGGTTACCGCGGGTAAGGGATGCTCGGGATAGACCCGCAGCAACGCCAGATCGGCGCCCGACGCAACCGCGATCAGCGAGGCGCCCAAAATGCGTCCGTCATGCAGGGTCACGGTGATCTCAACAGCGCCCTCAATCACATGCCGGTTGGTGGCAATCACCCCGTTCGGATCAATGACAAACCCCGAACCCAGGCTTTTGCGGCGGCCGGTGCTTGATGACGGGCCGGCATCCTTACCGACTGTATCGGTGCGAATGGTGGAGATATTCACCACGCTGGGGAGCAGGCTTGCCACCAGATCTGACAAATCTGCGGTCTGCGCGGCAAAGGCTGGGGCCGGCATGGCCAGGACAGGCAGCATGACCAGCATGACAGAAAGCCGACGGGCGCATTCAACGATAGATCGCATTATCTGGAACTCCTGCATCACGGGGCAAGATGTGCCGGGACCGGACTATGAACAAGACGCCGTCGCCCAAAAAAGCAACGCGGCGTCGGAGAGTTCCAACGCCGCGCTAAAAGCTAATTTGGATGGGGGAACCCCAGCCGAGATCCGCCGTTACGGGCTGACCTTACCTGTGGTGCCGGAAGCAGCCGGGCGCACCGCATTGTTGCCGTCGCTGTTGGCCGGGCGCACCGCGTTGTTGCCGTCGGACGAAGCCGGGCGAACCGCGTTGTTGCCGTCTGAAGCCGCAGGGCGAACGGCATTATTGCCATCGGACGCAGCGGGCTTGGTAACTTGGGCGTAAGCGCCGCCGATGGTCAGTGCCAGTGTCGCCACAGCCAACAAAGTGATCTTGCGCATTTTACTCTCCTGTTCTGTCGCCGACTGTTCCACCACTCCGCCAGGGCGCGCCAGCGACAAGCGTTAATGCATTCGTGAAGTCCACATTTTCAGACCGTTACCGGCTGGTGCGTTCCACGCTGCTATACCACAGATACGCAACCGTCTCGCACGCAGATGCAGGTCGAATTGAAAATTCAAAACTTCCACCCACGGTTTACATAGGATTTATGTTCGAGGCGACATCGCCCCCATTCTGCCGGTTCAGATCAATCCACATCCTGCTGATCGGTGGATGCATCGTTCTGGTTTAGCCGCGCCGGCAACCGCACCGGCCGCGGCTCCATCTGGCGCCGGGTAAATTCGGGCGCAATCTCCGCAAGCTCCAGGAACTGGTCGGCCTGGCGACGCAGTTCGTCCGCCACCATCGGCGGCGAGGTGCGGATCGATGACGCGACCGAGACCCGGACACCCTTACGCTGGACCGCTTCAATCAAGCGGCGAAAATCCGAGTCGCCACTGAACAAAACCACGTGATCCAACCGATCGGCGAGCTCCAGCATATCGACCGCAAGTTCGATATCCATATTCCCCTTGACCCGACGGCGCCCGGTCGCATCGGTGAATTCCTTGGCGGCCTTGGTAACCAGCGTGTAGCCGTTATATGCCAGCCAATCGGTCAATGGCTTCAGCGGCGAATATTCCTCGGTTTCCAGCACCGCAGAATAATAATACGCGCGGATGACATTGGTTTTCTTGCGGAAATATTCCAGCAGGTTGCGGTAATCGACATCAAACCCGAGGTTGCGCGACGTCGTGTAAAGATTGGCGCCATCAATGAAAAGCGCCGTGCGCTCGTTCGGAAAAAAATTCATGAAGCCAAGCCTTTCAACAGTACCAGTTATCAAATAAACGGCCCACTTGTAATAGGCGTCGGCGCGGGCAGTTTCACCCGCGCGACATCTTATCCACACGGCAGCGACGGGAGGGTGTTATCTAATGTTTTTATCCGCCTCTGGTGTCAAGAGACCCATCGCTAAACAGGCGCGAAATAGTGACCCAATCCACAACCTTTCCGGTTATCATCGCGATCGGCAGCAACCTGACCGATGCGTGGGGGCACGGCCCACGCGCACTTTGCCGGGCTGCAATCGAAGCGCTGCGTGGCTTGCACGGTCTTCGCCTGGTTGCCGTATCGCGCTGGTATCGCAGCCCTGCCTGGCCGCCCTCAGACCAACCCGACTATATCAACGGCGCAGTGCTGATGGACGGGAGTGTCGCCCCAGCCTGGCTGCTCGGGCAATTGCACATAATCGAAGCCCAGGCCGGCCGCCGGCGCAGCATTGTCAACGCCGCAAGACCGCTCGATCTCGACATCATCGATATGGCTGGGCTGATACGACCATCCCCCGATCCGGTTCTGCCCCATCCCCGCGCCCATTTGCGCAGTTTCGTGCTCCGTCCGATCGCCGACATCCTGCCGACCTGGCGGCATCCGAGTCTGGGCACCTCGACGGCAGATCTTCTGGCCCCCCTGGCTGATGACACAACCCTCGCCTGAGCCCGCGTGCAGCGCAGCATCGCGCCTTGCTTTTCCATGCCAGTCAGCCTAGGTAGCGGGTTCAGTCGATGTTTACCCGTGTTTATGGGTCGGTTCTTATTGTCTTTTTGCCGGAGTTTGTTTGTATGGCGCGCGTCACCGTTGAAGATTGCGTCGAACGCATTCCAAACCGCTTTCAGCTCGTCCTGCTGGCCGCCCAGCGTGCCCGTAACCTGAGCCGCGGCGAAGAAATGACCATCGACCGCGACAATGACAAGAACCCGGTGGTGGCACTGCGCGAAATCGCCGAGCAGACGATTTCGGTTGAAAAGCTCGAACTCGATTTGGTTAAATCGCTTGGCCGCGCCCCGGAACCGGAACCAGCGGACGAAGAAGTGCTCGATCTGATCCCGACCGATCAGAACATTTTCGGCTTGCAGGATATCAGCAACGACGAAGAAGCCATGGCACTGCCCGAACTGACTGACGAATTCTCCCCGGCTGAACTCGAATCCGCCATCGAGGCGGAGCTTGCCGGCCGCCGCCGCCGCTAAACTGATCCCCTCCGCCCCATCCAGCGCCGGGGCTGGCGGTGCGATGAGCGGCACCGCCGCTGGCACGCGGCCTGAAACTGGCGCACCCTCCCCTGACGCGCTGATCAAACGTCTGCTCACCTATGATGCCGAGGCCGACGTGGCGATGGTTCGCCGCGCCTTCGATCTCGCAGCCGAGGCCCACAAGCTGCAACGCCGCGATAATGGCGAACCTTATATCACCCACCCGCTGGCGGTCGCGGAACTGCTGGCCGGTTACCGGCTTGATGCCGGCACCCTTGCCACTGCCCTGCTGCACGATGTCATCGAAGATACCGGCGTTACCCGTGAAGTGATGACCAAAGCGGTTGGCGCCGAGATCACCAGCCTCGTCGATGGCGTCACCAAGCTCACCCGTTTGGAACTGCAATCGGACCGTACCAAACAGGCGGAAAATTTCCGCAAGCTGGTGCTGGCGCTGTCGCGCGACATCCGGGTTTTGCTGGTCAAGCTCGCCGATCGCCTCCACAACATGCGGACATTGGGCGGCGCGCGGGAAGACAAACGCACCCGCATCGCGCGCGAAACCATGGAAATTTACGCACCATTGGCCGAACGCATCGGCATGGATGCGGTGAAGACCGAACTGCAAACCCTGTCCTTCGCCCAGATTGATCCCGATTCCTATGACAGCATCAAGGCGCGGCTGAACTTCCTGCATGGCCAAGGTGCCGACGTCATCGCCGAGGTGCGCGAAGAACTCGTCCGCGTCTGTCGCGAGCACGGCGTTGAGGTGATCGAGGTCAGCGGCCGCCAGAAATCGCCTTACTCGATCTGGGAGAAAATGCATCGCGGCAACGTCCAGTTCGAGCAATTATCCGATATCATGGCGTTTCGTATCGTCGTGCCAACCCGCGAGGCCTGCTATGCGGCCCTTGGCGCGGTGCACGCCAGCTACCCGGTCATCGCCGGGCGTTTCAAGGATTATATCTCCACGCCCAAGGCCAATGGCTATCAGAGCCTGCATACCGGCGTGACGCTGCGCGCACCGCGCAATCAGAAGATTGAATTGCAGATCCGCACCGCATCGATGCATTCGGTCGCTGAAAACGGTGTTGCCGCCCACTGGCTCTACAAGCAGCACGACGCGGCCGTGCAGGAAGCGCAGAGCTTCCGCTGGGTGCAGGACTTGCTGGAAATCCTGGAAAATTCCACCCCGGATGAGTTCCTCGAAAACACCAAGCTCGAACTCTACCAGGATCAGGTCTTCTGCTTCACTCCGAAAGGCCAACTGATCCAGTTGCCGCGTGGGGCGACGCCGGTCGATTTCGCCTATGCCGTGCACAGCCAGGTGGGCGACACCTGCGTCGGCGCCAAGGTCAATGGCCGCATCCTGCCGCTGCGGCATGAACTATCCAACGGCGATCAGGTCGAAATCCTCACCGCGCGCGGCAACACCCCCAGCCCGCAATGGGAACGCTTTGTTGTCACCGGCAAGGCGCGCGCCCGCATCCGCCGCTTTGTCCAAGCGCAGCAGCGCAATGAATACCGTGATGCCGGCCGTGCCGCATTGGCGCGCGCCTTCCGTCAGGATGGGGTGGATGGTTCGGAAAAAGCGCTCGAAGCCGCGCTGAAGCCGTTGAAACAGGCAAGTCTGGAAGATCTTTACGTCACTGTTGGCAACGGTAATCTCACCGCCAAGGATGTGGTATCAGCGGTCTATCCCGAACTGCGCCAGGCCTCGCGGTCACCTCGCTTGCTGCCAGCCGGTCCGAATAAAATCACCCATAAGGGCGATTTCAACCAGCCGATCACCGGGCTGGTGCCGGGCATGGCAATTTCCTACGCTGGCTGCTGCCATCCGCTCCCAGGCGATGCGATTGTCGGCATCGTCGCCACTGGCAAGGGCGTGACCATCCACACCAAGGGCTGCCCTACATTGGAAAGCTTCGCCGCCACCCCGGAACGTTTCCTTGACGTGGACTGGTCAGAAAGCCCCTTTGTCGATAACGCACGCGTCGAAACCAAGGGCAAGTCGGGCGGGAAACCGGAAACCCATACCGGACGCGTGACAGTGATGGCCGATAACGGACCGGCGATGATTTCCACCATTACCAACGCGATTTCCAAGCAGCACGGTGACATCAGCAATATTCGGATCGTGAACCGACAGGAAGATTTCTTCGAAATGCTGATCGACATCGAGGTCCGGGATTTACGGCAATTGGTGGATGTGATCGCAAGCCTGCGTGCAGTGCGCGGGGTGCATCAGGTGGATCGCGCGCGGGGCTAGGGGCGAGTCTGTTTTTTGTGAATTAAAAGATAATCGCTCTCCCCCGTTTTCCCGTACCCACCCCGCTATGCCCACCTTCCTTTCCCCACCCGAATGCCGCTATAGACGCGCACAACGCAGTCGAGATCGGAGAGTACCATGGACGGAAATGGCAACCAGACCGCAGGCAAATGTCCGGTCATGCACCACGCCCCCAAGCACGCGACCCTCGGCGGGGGCAGATCGAACGCTGACTGGTGGCCGAACCAGCTGAAACTCAGCATCCTGCACCAAAACTCGTCGCTGTCCGATCCGATGGGCCGTGACTTCAACTACGCCGAAGAATTCAAAAAACTCGACCTCGGGGCCATCAAGAAAGACCTTTATGCCCTGATGACAGACAGCCAGGAGTGGTGGCCGGCCGATTACGGCCATTACGGACCGCTGTTCATCCGCATGACCTGGCACAGCGCCGGCACCTATCGCACCGGCGATGGCCGTGGTGGCGCGGAATCGGGAACGCAGCGCTTCGCACCGCTCAACAGCTGGCCCGATAACGCCAACCTCGACAAGGCGCGCCGGCTGCTTTGGCCGATCAAGCAGAAATATGGCAACGCAATCTCGTGGGCCGATCTGATTGTCCTCACCGGCAACTGCGCACTCGAATCGATGGGTTTCAAAACTTTCGGCTTCGCTGGCGGGCGTGTGGACAGATGGGAACCCGAGGAGGACATCCATTGGGGCGTCGAAGACACCTGGCTGGGCGACGAGCGCTACAAGGGTGACCGCGAACTCGAACAGCCCCTCGCTGCGGTGCAAATGGGGCTGATCTACGTGAATCCACAAGGGCCCAATGGCACCCCGGATCCGCTCGCGTCAGCCCGCGATATCCGCGAAACCTTTGCCCGCATGGCAATGAACGACGAGGAAACCGTCGCCCTGATCGCTGGCGGACACACGTTCGGTAAGTGCCATGGCGCAGGCGACGCAGCACTCGTTGGTCTTGAGCCGGAGGGCAGCAGCATCGAGGAACAAGGCCTCGGCTGGAAAAATAGCCATGGCACCGGGCACGGCTTGCATACCACCACCAGCGGCTTGGAAGGGGCTTGGACTCCCAATCCGATCAAGTGGGACAATGGCTATTTCGACACCTTGCTCGGCCATGAGTGGAAACTGGTCAAAAGCCCCGCCGGTGCCTGGCAATGGACCCCGAAGGACGCAGCGGCAGCGACCGCCGTCCCCGATGCCCATGATCCGTCGATCCGACATGCGCCGATGATGGCAACCACCGACATCGCGATGGCCGTCGATCCGGCTTACGCGGTGATTTCAAAACGCTTCCACGAAAACCCAGACCTGTTCGCCGACGTCTTCGCTCGGGCGTGGTATAAATTGACCCATCGCGACATGGGACCGCGCTCCCGCTATCTCGGCACCGAGGTCCCGGCCGAGGAACTTCTGTGGCAGGACCCGATTCCCGCGATCGATCACAAACTGGTCGATGTTCATGACATCGCCGCCCTCAAAGCCCGCATTCTCGCATCTGGGCTGTCAATCTCGGCACTCGTTTCGGTAGCTTGGGGGTCGGCTTCTACCTTCCGGGGATCGGACAAACGCGGTGGCGCGAACGGCGCACGCATTCGGCTCGCGCCCCAGAAGGATTGGGAGGTCAACCATCCCGCCCAATTGGCGACCGTGCTGGCAACCCTTGGGGGCATTCAGGACGGGTTCAACGCATCGCAAACCGGGGGCAAGAAAGTCTCCCTCGCTGACCTGATTGTTATCGGTGGCGCTGCCGCCGTCGAACAGGCGGCAAAAAATGCTGGGCAAGACGTCGCGGTTCCAGTCACGCCGGGCCGGATGGATGCGTCACTGGAACAGACCGATGTCGCCGCCATTGGCGTGCTCGAACCTGTGGCCGATGGGTTCCGCAACTACATGAAGACCGAATACAGCGTTTCGGCGGAGGAAATGCTGATTGATCGGGCACAATTACTCACTCTCACCGCCCCGGAGATGACCGTCCTGATCGGGGGCATGCGGGCGTTGGATGCCACTACCGGGCAGTCCAAGACTGGCGTGTTGACCACGCGGCCTGGCAGCCTGACCAATGATTTCTTCGTCAATCTGCTCGACATGGCAACCGTCTGGACCCCGGCGGCCGGTGTCTTCGAAGGCCGCGAGCGCGCAACCGGTGCGTTGAAATGGACCGCCACCCGCGTCGATCTGGTGTTTGGATCGAACTCCCAGCTACGCGCGCTGGCGGAGGTTTATGCGCAAGGCGACGCGCAGAAGAAGTTCGTGACCGACTTCGTGGCGGCCTGGAACAAGGTGATGAACGCCGACCGCTTCGACCTCGGCTGAGGTCGGCGCGCCGGCTAACTGCGGGGGCGATGATGACAACACCCGGCATGAGCTATGTCAGCGGCACCAGTCAGGTGAAGCTGATCGGCGAAACGATCGGCCAGCATTTCGACCGCACCGTGGCGCGTTGGCCCGACCGGCCGGCGCTGATCGATCGCGGCCAAGGCGTTCGCTGGAACTGGCGCGAACTGGGTGCGGCCGTCGATGGGTTTGCTGCCGGATTGGTCGCACTCGGCCTCAAACCCGGCGAACGCATCGGGCTATGGTCGCTCAACCGGATGGAATGGACCGTCACCCAGTTCGCCAGCGCCAAGGCGGGCCTGGTGCTGGTCAACATCAACCCCGCCTACCGACTGTCGGAACTGGATTACGCGCTCAACAAGGTCGGCTGCCGTGCGCTGGTCACGGCGACATCGTTCAAGACATCCGACTATGCCGGTATGCTGATGACGCTGGCGCCGGAACTCGCCACCGCCAGACCGGGCGCGCTGCAATCGGCCACCCTGCCGAACCTCGACATTGTCATCCAGATCGGCGGCGATACCATTCCGGGCGCCTATCGCTTCGAGCAAATCGCGGGCCTGGGCACTGATGCCAGCCGGGCAACGGTCGCAGCCCTGGCCCCGACCTTGCAGTTCGACGACCCGATCAACATCCAGTTCACCTCCGGCACCACCGGCGCGCCGAAAGGTGCGACGCTCACCCATCACAATATCCTCAACAATGGCTACTTCACTGCCGCGACCATGAAGTTGACTGAACAAGACCGGCTTTGCATCCCGGTGCCGCTTTACCACTGTTTCGGCATGGTGATGGGCAATCTCGGCTGCCTCAGCCATGGGGCTGCGATGGTCTATCCCGGCGAAAGCTTCGACCCGCTGGCCACGTTGCGCGCGGTGGCCGAGGAAAAATGCACCGCCCTTTACGGCGTGCCCACCATGTTCATCGCCGAAATGGACCACCCCGATTTCGCCAGCTTCGATCTTTCCAGCCTGCGCACGGGCATCATGGCCGGAAGCACCTGCCCGATCGAGGTCATGCGCCGGGCAATCGACCTCATGCATCTCGGCGATATCACCATCGCCTATGGCATGACCGAAACCAGTCCTGTGAGCTTCCAGACCACCCTTGATGACCCGATCGAGCGCCGGGTGGCAACCATCGGGCGCATTCATCCGCATCTGGAATCGAAAATCATCGACAGCGATGGTCGCATCGTTCCGGCAGGCGTAACCGGGGAATTGTGCACCAGGGGCTACTCGGTGATGCTGGGCTATTGGGGCGACACGGAACGCACCGATCAGGCGATTGATGAAGCCGGTTGGATGCACACTGGCGACCTCGCCACCATCGATGCCGAAGGCTACGCCGCCATCGTCGGCCGCATCAAGGACCTGGTCATCCGTGGCGGCGAAAACATCTACCCGCGCGAAGTGGAAGAATATCTGTACCGCCATCCGGCCATCGCCGATGTCCAGGTTTTTGGCGTCGCCGACGCAAAATTCGGCGAGGAACTGGCCGCCTGGGTGAAACTGCGCGACGGCGCAACGCTTGATGCCGAAGGCGTGCGCGCCTTCTGCCGGGGCCAGATCGCGCATTATAAAGTGCCGCGCTACGTGCATTTTGTCGATGAGTTTCCGATGACGGTAACCGGCAAGATGCAGAAATTCCTGATGCGGGCGGCGATGGAAAAGCTGATAGCGTAGTGTCCGTTAGGATATCGGGTTGAGCGAAATCTGGCCTGCTGGATTTCAAAAATAATTACGATATCGAAACAAATAACGCGTAAAACTACCTTGCCCCTCAACCACTTGCAAAAATTTGCTCCCGCATTGGCGCACGGTCCGTGCCATCCTTCCGCGCACCGATCTCCGCCGGGTTTGGACGCGCCGGATGCAGTTTCGGTGAAACCGCCGCCACCGCAGGCGCAATCTTCGGCGTCACCGCCGCCGACACCCCCAGCATCCGGCAGATCGGCCGCAACACCCGCCCGGCGCCGGGCGCTGCCGCCAGCGCCGCCTGGGTGGTGATTTCGCCGAGCAAAGTTTCCAATTGCACCAAATAGGCCGCAGCCTCCCAGCCCAGTTCGCGCACAATCCAGCCCTTGCCCCTCGGCAGATCAGATCGCTTCCCGCGCACAAGCGCTGCGCGGTCCGGCCGCGCCCGTGGGGTTCGCACCGCTGCCGGCACCGTCAGCGCCCGATGAAACCGCCGCACCGCCCGATTGAGCTGGCCCCACACCCGCAAAGTGAAGCCGACCAGATGCGGCATCCGGAGAAACCGGCGTGCCACCAGCGCCCCAAGCCCCGCCATGATCATCGCAAACCGTCGCGCCAATTCGGGTGCGGTATCGGGCAGCGCAAAGGGGGTTGCAATAAAGTTCATGTTTTGTTCTTACAATCGATGCCATTTCAACGCAAGCTTTTTTTGGGTGCGAACCGCCTAGCGATGGCTTGGATCATAGCTGCCGGGCGTATCCAGGTTTCAGAACAGACGCTGTTGGCTTGGCCGCGCCGAACGTGCAGGCTAATGCATTCGTCTCTTGTAAAGGTCCAACCATGCTCCGCACCCTGATGCCCGCCGATAATTTCGCCTTTTGCAACGGCGCCGATGCGCGCATTGCCCCCGACGGGCAGGCGATCGTGTTCCAACAAACCACCCGCGATCTCCTCCAGGATCGGCGTCGCAACGTGCTGATGCTCCGGCTTGGCGATGGCGACTGGCAGGAAATCCCCGGCAGCGTCGGCGTGCATCTGGCCCGCTGGGCACCCGACAGCCGCCGCATTGCCTATCTGCGCCATGCCAACGCGCTGCACGAACTGGTGGTGCACACCATCGCGACCAACAGTGAAACCGTTCTGGCGACATCTGCGACCGCGCTCCGCGAACTCGCCTGGTCACAAGACGGCAAATTCCTCGCCTATCAGCAGCGCGAACTCACCCCCCTGCCCGGCTGGCTTGGCCTCGCAACCCCGCCGGAGGGTGCCCAATGGGCCGCCCCGATCAAGCTCACCGAGCGTCTGGTCTGGCAGCATGATACGGTGGGCGAATGGCCGGAAGGCTGCTTTCAGGTCTTCATCGCCACCGTCGGCGGCACCACTGCACCCCGGCAGATCACCTCGGGCATGTGGTGGAACGGCATGCCGCACATGGTCAGTTCAGGGCTGTGCTTCACCCCCGACGGCCGCAAAATCCTGATGACCGGCACCCAGCGCGCCGATTGGGACCGCAAGCCGTCCGACATCGACATCCACGCCATCACCCTCGCCGATGGCGCGGTCGAAAAACTTACCGATTTCCCCGGCCCGGTGGCACGGCCAACCCCGTCGCCGGACGGCAAATACCTCGCTTATACCGCGGTCGAGGAACGCGGGCTGAGCCATCAGCGCCGCAAGATCGTCGTCCTGCCGCTTGCCGGCGGCACGCCGCTTGCCGGCGGCACGCCGCGCACCCTGACCGAGGCGCATGACATCAGCATCGACGAAATCGCCTGGACCGCCGACAGCCAGGCGCTGCTCGCCACCTACGACATCCCCGGCAAGCGCGCGTTGGCCCGCTTCGGCCTCGATGGCAGCCATGATGTGTTGACCGATGACATTGGCCCGGCCTCAATTGAGATGCCCTATTCCGGCGGTGGGTTTTCCGAGGCCACCGACGGTACCATCGCGTATGTGCGGGCAGCGGTGGATGTGGCGTCCGAAGTCGCCACCATCGCGCCAGACGGCACAAAACGGGTCCTGACCGCACTCAATGCCAACCTCGCCCAGCAAATCGGCGGCTTCCTGCCGGCAGAGATGTTCTGGACCGATTGCGCGGATGGCCGCCAGGTGCAGTCCTGGCTGGTCAAGCCGCGCGGCGCCGGCCCGCACCCGATGGCGCTGCTGATCCATGGCGGCCCGTTTGCCCAGTTCGGCGAACGCTTTTCGATCAAGGTCCAGACGCTCGCCGCCGCCGGCTACGCGGTGCTGTACAGCAACCCGGCCGGATCAACCGGCTATGGCGAGGATTTCGCCAATTCCCTGCATGACCGCTTCCCCGGCCCCGATCATGATGATCTGATGCGGGTGGTCGATGCTGCGGCTTCACGGCCCGACATCGACGCAGACAACCTGTTCATCACCGGAACATCCGGCGGTGGCGTGCTGACCTGCTGGGCGGTGACCCACGACCATCGCTTCCGCGCAGCGGTCGCGATCAAGCCAGTGGTGGACTGGCAAAGCTGGGTGCTGACCGCCGATATGGGCGCCACTGGCGGCCTGACCTGGCTCGGCCATGACCACCCTTGGGAGGCTGCGGCCAAATACCGCGAGCGCTCGCCGCTTACCTACGCCGCCCATGCCCGCACCCCCACATTGCTGATCGCCGGCGAGGCCGACAGCCGCACTCCACCGACCGAGGCAATTCAGATGTACACAGCGCTGAAGCTCGCGGGCTGTGAAGCGGCCTTGCTGCGGATGCCGGGCGTCAGCCATAGTACGGGGACAATGCGGCCATCCTATTTCGCGGCCGAAATATCGGCGACGTTGGGGTGGTTTGCGCGGTTTCGGAAAAATTCGTAGCTCCATCTGCTTGCGCCTGGCGCGTGCGTTTAATGTGAGTTTGATGTAACACCACTTCACATGCGCTTTACCACCGACCCTCCGCGCCAACCGCGTGACAGCTACCATCATGGCAACCTGCGGGAAGCCCTGATCGCGGCTGCCTTGAAGTTGATCGCGGCCAGCGGCCCGGCTGGCTTCAGCTTTGCCGAAGTCGCCCGGGCGGCAGGGGTCAGCGCCGCCGCCCCATACCGACATTTCCGCGACCTGAAAGCCCTGATCGCCGAGATCGCCCGGCTCGGCTATGATCGTTTCGCCGATGAGCTGGAACGCGCCTGGAATGACGGCGCCCCCGATGCGCTGACCGCGTTCGAAAACATCGGCAAGGCCTATCTCGCTTTTGCCCGGCGGGAGCCTGCGGCCTACGCGGCGATGTTTGAAACCGGCTTTCCGCTGGAGGAGGATGTCCAGTTGCTGCGCGCCTCGGAGCGGGCATTTGGTGTCATCCGCCGGGCCGCTGAAGCCGCTTGCAATGCCCACCGCACTGCCGGGATACGGCCGCCACCCTTGATGGTGGCGCTGCATGTCTGGGCTTTGTGCCACGGTATCGCAGCCCTGTTCGTCGGGCGTGCCGACGGCCACCGCCGGCGCATGCCGATGTCGCCCGAAGACCTCCTCGAAGCCGGGTTACTGATCTACCTGCAATCGCTCGGGCTGACCGCGCCGGGACCATGATGAATTCGGCGTAATCCGCTTGACTCGGACGACTCTGGGGATTACTTATGTAAATGTTCTTCACATTCACATCGAAGGAGACAGTTCGTGCATCTCACGGACAGGCTGAATGAAATTCCGAAACCACTCTGGATCCTGGCCATGATCCTCAGCTTCGTCTGGTTCTGGCCGGTCGGGCTCGGCATCGCGCTGATGTTGGGAAGCGGATATCTCGGCGGCGGCTGGCGCGGCCGGCGCTGCGGACGCTGGGTCTATGTGGACCCGGCCCATGGCGAACAAGCAAACGGGGCACCCATGCAAAACAACAGTCAATACGGCGGCTGGGGCCCGATGGCCTGGGGCAAATGGGGCGGTGCAACGCAATCGCCCGCGCCCGCCAGCGCCCCGGTCAGCGGCAACAAAGCGTTTGATGATTATCGCAGCGAAACCCTGCGTCGTCTGGAAGGCGAGCAGAAGGAATTCGTCGATTACCTGGAACGCCTGCGCCAAGCCAAGGACAAGGCTGAATTCGACCAGTTCATGGCCGATCGCCGCCGTCCGACGGTCCAGCCGGACACTTATCGCCCGGCCTGACCTGATCGCACCCGCTGACCATACCCACCGCCACGGCAAAGCCCGTGGCGGTGTTTTTTTTGCCCGGCACCGGCTACGGCAATCCCTTGCAGAAGCTGGACAAACCTGCGACATCGTTTGGGTAATAATACCAATTGAGGCTTGCTTCGGGGCATGGTGTTTACACTAACGCGCGTCTTTGACGGTGTCGCTGGCGGCGCCCTGTATGGGCTGGTCGGGCTCGCAGTCATGCTGACAGCAAGATACGGCACTGGTTGGAATGTCGCCATCGCCAGCTATGCGGGTTGGGCGGCGGCCGCCGCGATTTTTCTCGCCAATCGGCTGGATTTGCCGTTTCTGTTGACCTTGCCGCTTGGCGCGCTAACCGGCGCGATGGTGGCGATCGCCGTCGAAGCTGCCATCCTCCCGCTCCGCCGTGGTCCCGACGCACCGATGGTGATTGTGCTGGCAAGCGTTGCCGCTTGGCTTGCCCTTGGCGCAATGGGCGACACCATGATCGGCGCAGGCGGCGTCGCCTTCCCCCCGGGCAGCTTCCCCAGCACCGTCTTTGGCAGCGATGCGATGATGCTGCGGCTGATTACAGTATTCGATCTTGCCGCGTTGGCGGCGGCAACCTTTGCGCTGCACTATATCCTGAGCAATACCCTGTTCGGCACGGCAATGCGCGCGCACGGCTTCGACCCGCTCGCGGCAGCCCTTGGCGGCGTGCATCCGCTGCGGATGATATTGAAGGTGGCAGCGATTGCCGGCGCCATCGCCGGGGCAGCCGGGGTATTGGCGGCCACCTCGGGCGCAGCTGTCACAATGGCGGTGGGCGTTGGCCTGCTGTGGAAAGGTGTGGCAGCAGCCCTCCTCGGCGGCGGACGGGTGCGGCGGATTGCTCTGGCGGGATTGCTGGTTGGCCTCGGGGAGGTGGCGGGTTCCGATATCTGGCCGCAATTCTGGCCGCTGATCCCGTGGCAGGGGGCGGGGGCGGTGCTGCTGTTGGCGATCGTCGTGCTGCGCCCGCGCGGACTGATCCCAACCGATCATATGTTGGGTCGCTGAGATGCAGGGCCTGCTGGTTGATCTGTTTGACCAAAGCTGGGCAACAGCCGCCTGGGACATTCTTGGCCCGGCAATGCCAATGCTGGCCTCCATTGCGGTCCTCGCCTTCGCCGCCCGTATCGTCTGGGCTTGTGGCATTATCAGCTTTGCGCCGATCGCAATCGGGGCGATTGGGGGGTATTTCGCCGCCAATCTGTTGGTTGCCGGCTATGGCCTCGCGCTCGCGCTACTTGGCGCGGCGGCCATTGGTGGCTGGCTTGGTCTGCTAACCGCCATGCTGCTGGGCCACCTGCCGGCCCATGCCCAAAGCATTGCAACCCTGGCGATGGCGGCCGCAATCGCACCGCTATCGCGCAGCCTGCCGGGAATAACCGGGGGCAGCGACGGCATCACCATCGCAGCCATTATCCCGATGGGCGGATACCTGCCCGCGTTGGTCAGTCTCGCCGTGCTGGGGGCGGTGGTTGTGGCCGGGGCGACACTCGATAATAGCTGGTTTAGCATCGCCGCGCGCGCCATGCGTCGCGACCCGGCCCTGGCCGCCGGCATGGGCATCCAACCCCGCGCCATTCACACCGCCAGCTTCGCCCTCAGCGGCCTGCTATCCGGATTGGCCGGCGCAATGCTGGTGCTCAGCGGCGGAGTCGCCAGCCCCGCGACATTTCCGATTTCGCTGGGATTTCTGGCACTTGCCGCCGCTCTGGTCGGGGGCGCCTTCCACTGGGGCGGACCCCTGCTTGGCAGCCTGATTTTCGCCCTGCCATCCGCCTTGCTCGGCCCAGGCACGCACGCGATTTTTGATAGTGCCAATGCCGTCGCGGTGATCGTGCTACTGATATTTTTGCCGCGCGGCCTGCTCGACCCGCGTGACAGCCTGCGCCGGGATGCCCATGAGCGCCGACACCGGCGGCGGGTAATCAATCTCCCTCCCCCCGCCCCAGATGACAGCCACCGCGGCGGCTCCTCGCGCGGTCTGCAAAGCGGACACGCCAGCCGTCTGACCGCCGCCATCAAGCGCCGCACCGGGGGGGCACCATGACCCCACGCCTACAGGTGACGGGCATCGGAAAATCGTTTGCCGGCGTCAAAGCGCTCGATGCAATCACCTTCGATATCGCCCCCGGCGCGGCACTCGGCGTGCTCGGCCCGAACGGGTGCGGCCGCACGGTATTGCTCGACATCCTCTCCGGCCTGCTGCCCCCCGACCACGGCAATGCGCGTTTCACCGATGAAGCCGGAACAAGCAGCACCCTGGCCGAACTGCCGCCACAGGACATTGTCGAGCTTGGAATTGCCCGGACCTGGCAGGATTTGCGCCTGATCGGGGGGATAGCGGTACTTGATGAGGTCGTTCTTGGCGCCTATTCGCGCCGACGGACCGGCATGTTCAGCGCCGCGCTGGGATTGCCCGCTGGCAAACGCGATATGGCGCGCGCCTATGATCGGGCACGCCAGATGCTGACCGTGGTCGGCCTGGGCGGGCGCGCCTCCTCGCTTGCCGACCGGCTATCGCGCGGCGAGCAAATGCGGGTCGGGATCGCCCGGGCGCTGACGGCGGAACCCGAATTACTGTTGCTCGACGCGCCGGCCGCAGGCCTCGCGGACCCTGAACGCGCCGACCTTGCCGAACTCGTCGGGGTGCTGTGCGAAGCCGGGATCAGCGTGCTGGTCGCCGATCGCAGCATGAAGCTGATCGCCCAATGCTGCGCCCAGGCGATCGCCCTGGATGCCGGGCAGATTGTCGCAACCGGCAGCCCCACCGACTGCTTTGCCGCGCCTGCCGTCCAACACGCCTATTTCGGCACCGGGCAGCATGCCGCATGCTAAACGTCGCCAATTTGTCGCTGCACGAGCCTGGCGGGCGCAGCATCCGTAATATCCGCATCACTGCCGGCACTGGTGCGGTGACCGCGCTGCTGGGTCCCACCGGGTCGGGCAAGTCGCAGGTCTTGCGCGCCATTGTCGGCATCACCCGCCCGGTGCGCGGCTCAATCCAGATCGACGGTGTCGAAATCGCGGATCTGACCTTGCGCCAGATCGTTCGCCTGGGCGTCGCCTTTGTGCCGCAAGCAGGGCTGGTGGTCGCGCCGCTGACGGTCAGCGAGAACCTCGAACTCTCCGCCGCTGCCCGGCGTGGCCGCATTGATAGCCGGCGTGACGACGTGTTTGCCCTGTTCCCCAAGCTGGTGCCACTGCTCGGCCGGCGCGCGGCCACGCTATCGCGGATCGAAACGCTGATGTTGGCGATCGGTCGGGCGGTGATGACGCGACCAAGCACGATTGTCCTGGAACAACCCAGCTACGGCCTGCCCGCCGCGGCGATGGACGATGTCTACCGCGCCATCGCCGGGTTGCGAGCGCGCGACTACACCGTGCTGATGGCCGATCAGAACGTCTCATTGGCGCTCGACCTGTGCGATCAGGCCTATGTGATGCGCGAGGGCCGCTTGGTTGGCAGCGGCACGCCGGACCAATTGCGCGACAGCGATGCCGTGGCGGACGCATTTTTGGGCTAGCCGCGCCGTGCCGCCCGCCTCTACGCTGCCGCCAACCAGCGGAGGAACCCAACATGTCCGAACACATGCTACAAGATCTGACAGCAAGCGTCAGCGCCACCGCGCTGATGGCGCATTGCCAGGAATTCGCCCGTTGGGTGAAACTGTCCGGTAGCGCCGCCGAGCTTGAAAGCTTCCACTATTTGCAGGCCCGGCTCGATGAATGGGGCTTCCGCACCCGGCTGATCTCCCACGATGCCTATATCAGCCTGCCGCTCGCGGCCCGGGTTGATGTCGATGGCCAGCGGCTGCGCGCCATCACCCATTCGCATAGCCAAGCCTCGCCGGCGGCCGGCATAAGTGGCCCGATTATGTATCTCGGCGAAGGCCGCCCCGCCGATTTCGCCGGGCGCGATGTCCGCGGCGCAATCGTGCTGGTCGACGGCATCGCATCCCCCGCCGTCGCCACCCTCGCCCGTTTGGCCGGCGCGGTGGGCCAACTCCATATCAGCCCGCACCATCACCTGCACGAGATGTGCATATCCCCGGTCTGGGGCAGCCCGTCGCCGGAAACTGTCGGTCATTTGCCGTCAACCGTCGCCTGCACGATCAGCGATGCGGATGGCGCCAGTTTGCGCGACGCACTCGCCGGCGGCGCCACGCCCCATGTCACCCTGCACGCCCGCGTTGATACATCGTGGCGCAAAACCCCGATCCTCGAAGCCCAGTTGGATGCGCCCGACGGCGATGGCAGCCACGTGCTGTTCTCCGGCCATCATGACACCTGGTACTATGGGGTGATGGACAACGGCAGCGCCAACGCCTCCATGCTTGAAGTCGCCCGCCTGATCGCGCCACGCCGCCACGAGCTGAAACGTGCATTGCGGCTCTGCTTCTGGTCCGGCCATTCGCATGGCCGCTACTCGGGTTCGGCCTGGTATGTGGATAACCATTTCGAGGAACTCGACCGCGACTGCGCCATCCACGTCAATATCGACAGTACTGGCGGCATTGGCGCCACCATCCTGGCCGATGCCGCCGCGATGGGATCGCTGCGCGGCCTCGCCGCATCCGCCATCAAGGCAGAAACCGGGCACGGCTATCACGGCAAGCGCAAGAACCGGTCGAGCGATGAATCGCTGGTCAACATGGGCGTGCCATCGATGTTCGGCGCGCTCTCCGAACAGCCGCCCGGCCCCGCCAAAATGCGCAACGCGCTCGGCTGGTGGTGGCACACGCCAGAAGACCTGCTCGACAAAATCGACCCCGACTTCCTGGTGCGCGATACAAAGGTCTTCGTGCACGTCCTGTGTCGCTGCCTCACCGAGGCGCTGCTGCCGCTCGACCACACCGCGCTTGTCGATGACCTGCTCGCCGAACTCGCCGGGCTGCGCGATGTGCAACCCCTGGTCGCGGCCGCCGAAAGCCTGCGCGAAAAGCTAGTCCGACTGACCGGCAGCAATGACCCCGACAGCGCCAACTCGGCGATGATGGTGGTGAGCCGGGCGCTGGTGCCGATGGACTACGCCGATGGCGAACGGTTTGTGCATGACGCAGCCTTGCCGGTGCCGGCCTGGGCGGTGCTTGGCCCGCTGCGGGCCTTGGCCGCCACGACGCCCGGCAGCGCCGACGCCCATTTCGCGAGCGTCGCCGCTACCCGCGCCCGCAACCGGCTGGCCCATGCTTTGACCCAGGCGCATGATGCGCTGGATGTGGCACTGGGGTAACCGCCACGCCATGACCCCGCGTGGCCTGTTCGCCATCCGCGATTTCCGCCGGCTCTGGCTGGTCGGCACCCTCGCATCCATGGTGCGCTGGCTCGACACGCTGGCCTTCGCGGTCTTTGCCTACCAGCACGGGTCGTCCGCCTTCACCATCGCCATGCTGTCCATGCTGCGCATGCTACCAATGGGCCTGTGCGGACCGTTCATCAGCGCCGTCGCTGATCGAGTGCAGCGCCGCACCATCTTCGTCGCCACCGCCAGCCTGAACCTGGCCGGCGCCATCACCCTCGCCATCCTCGCCGGCAGCGGCCATCTGGCAGTGTGGCACCTCGCGGTCGCAGCCTTCGTCAACGGGATCAGTTGGACGGCGGAAAACACCACCCGCCGGGTCAATATCGGCGAACTCGTCGGCAGCGCAGCCCTCCCCCAAGCCACATCGTTCGACGCCGCCAGCGCCAACGCCGCGCGCATGCTCGGCCCCACCGTCGGCGGCATTTTTATCGCGTCCGTCGGCATCACCGCCGCCTTCATCTTCGGGGCCGTGCTTTACTCCGTCTCGTTGCTCACCATGCTCGGCTACCGCTACCAACACACCAGCGTGCCGACCCAAGGCCAATCCATCCTCGGCCGCATCGCCGAAGGCTTCATCCTGGTCGGCCGACACCCCAAACTCATCGCCATCCTGATCATCACCGTCATCTTCAACCTGTTCGCCTGGCCGGTAACCTCAATGGTCCCCGTCATTGCCCAAGGCAAACTCAGCCTCGGCGCCGAAGCCACCGGCCTGCTGGTCAGCCTCGATGGCACCGGTGCGCTGATCGCATCCCTCGCCATCGGATGGCTCGCCACCCCACGCCGGCATGCCACCATCTACATCGCCAGCGTCGCAACCTACTGCGCCGCGTCCGCCGCCCTCGCCCTCTCGCCCTCCATCCCGCCGTCGGCCATCGCCATCTTCATCTCGGGTGCCGCATCAGCAGGCTTCGGCATCATGCAAACCACCATCACCTACCTCGCCAGTCCGCCAGAACTCCGCACCCGAGCCTTCGGCGTCCTCGCGCTCTGCATCGGCCTCGCCCCGATCGGCTTTATCCACCTCGGCTGGCTCGCCAACACAACCTCGAGCCCAACGGCAACCCTGGTCATCGCTATCGAAGGCCTGTTCGCCCTGGTGCTAAGCTGGCGCTGGTGGCGGGTGTTGGTGCTTGGGTAAGGAAGGCAAGCACGGGGGCGCTGCCCCCGGCCCCCGCCAGGGAAGGTCCCTGGACGCCAAACCCTTAAGAGAAGGTGGAATGAAGATGGGGGCTAG
>JANYCX010000043.1 GCA_025360065.1 Acetobacteraceae bacterium
CATGCGTCGCGCACCGCCAATGGCGAAATGTTCGACCAGATGGCCTTCGCCGCCGGCCATCGCAGCCTGCAATTGCCGGCGGTGGTGCGGGTGACCAACCTCGAAAACGGTCGGCAGATGCTGCTGCGATTGAACGATCGCGGGCCGGACGCGCCGGGGCGGCTGATCGAGTTAACCGCGCGCGCCGGGCAGGTCCTCGCCATCACCAATCAGGACGCGACCCGGGTGCGAGTGGAAGTGCTCGATGCTGAAAGCCACGCCGCAGCCGGGGTGCAGCCGTCGCCCACCCAGGCGGCGGCGCCCAAAGTCGCCGCCGCACCGTCGGCCGGCGTGGTTAGTGAAAGCCTGGCACCACCGCCCGGCGCTGCCAGTGGGGGCGGCAAGGTGGCAGCCGCCGCGCGTCCGGTCATGGCATCGAACGCCGGCTTTGCCGCAATTGGTCAGGTTGATGGCTCGGTCCGCCTTGTCTCGGTCACGCCGACAGTTCTGACCGTCGAAGCCGGCAGTTTCGGTCGGCGCGACTACGCCGATATTTTGCGCGTCCGCCTGGCGCGCTTCGGCGCCCGACTCGCAACCGATTACAACGCCCCACGTGATCGGGCGTTTTTCGTCCGGGTCGGGCGTTTCAACACGGTGGCCGAAGCCGACGCAATGTTGGCGCAGCTGCTCCGCGAAGGTATCGCCGGCGCGCGGATTGTCGTAGAATAGCGGCGTAAAATTGGGTTTTGCCATGATGCTCCGAAGGTCTGTCCTGCTGACCGCGCTCACCCCCAGCCTCGCGTTGGCGCAGGCGCCGAAAAAGCCGGTGCCAGCGCGCCCGGTGCCCGCACGTCCGCGCAAAGCCGCCGATGCCAACCCCGGCACGCCGGCGCAAACCCCGCTCGGACCGGTCGACACCGCCGCGCGCTTTGCCATCATCATCGACTACAACACCGGTGCCACCTTGCTCGACAAGGACGCTGATACGTCAATGGTGCCGTCATCAATGACCAAGCTGATGACCGCCTATATCGTCTATTCCATGCTCAAGGCCGGCCGCCTCAAGCTCGACCAGCAATTGCCGGTGTCCGAAAAAGCCTGGCGCATGCAGGGCAGCAAGATGTTCGTCGGACTCGGGTCCCAGGTCACGGTTGAGGATTTGATCCGCGGCATGATC
Organism: Acetobacteraceae bacterium; assembly: GCA_025360065.1. Lineage (GTDB taxonomy): Bacteria > Pseudomonadota > Alphaproteobacteria > Acetobacterales > Acetobacteraceae > CAITOL01. The sequence goes on from JANYCX010000043.1 coordinate 1,157, forward strand.
GTCCAGTCCGGCAATGATGCCTGCATCGTGCTGGCCGAGGCGATTGCGGGTTCAGAAGAACAATTCGCCGAACTGATGAACGCCAAAGGACACGAACTCGGCTTGCAGCAGAGCCATTTCCGCAATTCGACCGGCTGGCCGGATGCTGAACACCGCATGAGCGCGCGCGACATCGCCATCGTTGCCCGCCGGCTGATTAGCGATTTCCCCGAATACTACAAATATGATGCGGAAAAATCGTTCAAATACAATAATATCGATCAGGCCAATCGCAACCCGCTGGTGCAGAAGAACCTTGCCGACGGCCTGAAGACCGGCCACACCGATGATGGCGGCTATGGGCTGGTCGGCAGTTCCGAACGGCGCGGGCGGCGGGTGATCCTGGTGCTGAACGGCATGACCACCATGCACCAGCGCGCCGAGGAAGGCGAAAAGCTGATCGAATGGGCGTTTCGCGAATGGGAAAATGTCACCCTGTTCAGCGCTGCTGACACAGTGGAAAAAGTCCCGGTCTGGCTTGGCACGTCGCCGAATGTTCCCCTGGTGGCTGGCCGCGACGTGGTGCTAACCATGCCGAAAGCTTGGCGCAATACTGCGAAAGTGTCGCTGTCCTATGAAACCCCGGTGCGCGCGCCGGTGCAACGTGGCAGCACCCTCGGCACGCTAACCGTCACTGGCAAGGGCGTCCCGGAAACCGAAATCCAGCTTCTCGCCGGCGCAGACGTGGCGCAATTGGGCTTTGTCAACCGCGCCATGGCGGTGCTGTCGAAACGGCTGGGCGGCTGAGTGGCGCGAACCGGCCGCTTCATCACCTTCGAAGGCGGGGAGGGCGCGGGGAAATCAACCCAAGCCCGCCGCCTTGCCGACAGTCTGGCCGCCGATTGCGTGCCAGTGCTGCTGACCCGCGAACCGGGAGGATCGCCCGGTGCGGAAATCTTGCGCCAGATGCTGCTTAACGGGTCGCATGAATTCGCCTCCGAGGCCGAAATCATCCTGCATTTCGCCTCCCGCGCCGAACATATCGCGCGCATGATCCGCCCGGCGCTCGCGGCCGGGATCACGGTAATCTGCGACCGTTATTACGACTCGACTCTGGTGTATCAAGGCCATGGCCAGGGCGGCGACCGGCACGCGATTGCGGTTTTGTCGGAGTTGATGGGGTTGGTGCCGGATCTCACCTTAGTGCTCGACGTCTCGGTTGCCACCACCCAGGCCCGGCTTCTCGCCCGCGGCCAGGCGGCAGATCGCTACGAACGGCTGGGCGTGCCGTTTTTCACCCGTATTCGCGATGGATTTCTCGCCGTCGCCGCCGACAATCCGGCCCGCTGCGTGCTGGTGCCCGGCGAAACTGACGCCGACACGCTCGCCGCCACGCTGCGCCGCATCGTCGAACAGCGTTTCCCGATATGAGCCTGCCCGAACCCCGCGCCAATCCGGAACTGTTCGGCCACGCGGCTGCCGAGGCGATGCTGGCAGACGCCATGCGCGCCGGCCGTCTGCATCACGCCTGGCTGATCACTGGCCCGGAAGGCATTGGCAAAGCGACGTTTGCCTTCCGCTTCGCCCGCCGTTTGCTGGCTGGGGTGCCCGCCGGTAACTCACTGGCGCTGGCGCCCGATCATCCAATTTTCCGCCGCGTCGCCGCCAGCAGCCATGCCGATCTGCTGACCGTCGAGCGCGCCTGGGACGAAAAGCGCAAACGATTGCGGGGTGAAATTATTGTGGAGCATGTCCGCGCCGTGTCGGGGTTTCTGCATCGCACCGCGGCCGAGGGCGGCTGGCGGGTGGTGGTGATCGATGGCTGCGAGAATCTGAACCGCAATGCATCCAATGCCTTGTTGAAAATGCTGGAAGAACCGCCGCCACGGGCAATCCTGCTGTTGGTGGCAAGCTCCATTGGATCGCTGCCGCCGACCATCGCCAGCCGCTGCCGCCGGTTGATGCTGGCGCCGCTCAATGACGGCGCGATGCAGCAAGTCGTCAGCAGGCTATTGCCCGATATCGACGATGCGGCCCGCGCCAGGCTGATTGCGCTCGCCGATGGATCGCCGGGCAGGGCGGTGATGCTCGCCGAAAGCGGCGGGCTGGGGGCGGCCGATCTGGTGGACAAGGTGCTGACCGCGCCCGATCGCGGCACGGTGCTGCACGCCCACGCCATCGCCGACGCGCTCGGGCGCGACGATACCGCGTTCGCCACCTTCATGACCCTGCTGCGTGCCGCCATTGCCGCCGCGGTACGCGATGCCGCCGCCGGGCGTGCCGATCCCGATCAGGCCCGTTTGCTCGGCACCCGCCGGTTGGATGCCTGGGTTGAGGTCTGGGAGACGCTTGGGCAATTGCAGGACCACACCGAGGGCGCGTATCTCGACAAGCGCCAGGCGGTTGTCACCGGGCTCGCACTTCTGAGAGCGATATGAAACCGAAATTCTTCATCACCACCCCGATCTACTACGTCAACGGCGCGCCCCATATCGGCCACGCCTACACCACCATCGCCTGCGATGTGATGGCACGCTTCAAGCGCCTTGATGGCTATGATGTGATGTTCCTGACCGGAACGGATGAACACGGCCAGAAGGTCGAGCAAGCAGCCGCCACCGCTGGCATCGACCCGCAAGCCTTTACCGATGGGACCAGCGCGCTGTTCCGCCAGCTAACTGACCGGCTGAAAATCTCCAATACCGATTTCATCCGCACCACCGAAGATCGCCACAAATGCGCCTGTCAGGAACTCTGGAAGCGGGTCCGCGATAACGGCCAGATTTATCTCGGCGGCTACGAAGGCTGGTATGCGATCCGCGATGAGGCGTTTTATGACGAAGGCGAACTCACCACCCGCCCCGATGGCACCAAAGTTGCGCCGTCCGGCGCCGTGGCAGAATGGGTAATCGAGCCGAGTTACTTCTTCAAGCTGTCCGAATGGGGTGATAGACTGCTGGAATTCTACGAAACTCATCCCGATTTCATCGCCCCGGCGTCGCGCCGGAACGAGGTGATCAGCTTCGTGAAATCCGGCCTGCGCGATTTGTCGGTCAGCCGCACCAGCTTCACCTGGGGGGTGAAAGTGCCAGGCGACGATGCCCATGTGATGTATGTCTGGTTCGATGCGTTGACCAATTATATCACCGCGGCGGGCTTTCCCGATGAAAGCGCCGCGCTGTGGGATTTCTGGCCCGCCGACCTCCATGTCGTGGGCAAGGATATCCTGCGCTTTCATGCGGTTTACTGGCCGGCCTTCCTGATGGCGGCCGGCATCGCGCCGCCCAAGCGGATCTATGCCCATGGCTGGTGGACCGCCGGCGGCGAGAAAATGAGCAAATCGCTGGGCAACGTCATCGACCCACAGGACCTCGCCGAGCAATTCGGCCTCGACTCGCTGCGCTATTTCCTGCTGCGCGAGGTGCCGTTCGGCAATGATGGCACATTCAGCCGCAAAGCATTGATTTCACGTCTGAACACTGAACTTGCCAACGATCTCGGCAATCTCGCCCAGCGGTCCTTGTCGTTGATCGCGCGTAATTGCGATGGTGAACTGCCCGATGATGAAACCGCGAGCCAAGCCGATGACGAATTGCTCGGCGCTGCCAATGCCTTGGTCGAACTGGTGCGTGCACGCATGGAGCGCCAGGCCTTCGGCGATGCCCTGGAAGACATCTGGAAGGTGATCCGGGCAGCCAACGCCTATATCGACCATCAAGCACCATGGGCGCTGAAAAAGACCGATCTGGTCAGAATGCGTTGCGTTCTCCGGGTGTTGGTTGATGTTCTTCGTGTCGTGGCGACGCTGCTGCAACCGTTCATGCCGGATAAAATGGCGGAAATGCTCGATCAGCTCGGGGTGCCGCCCGACATGCGCCAAATCGCCGATCTCGATCGGCCGTTGTTGTCTGGCGTGGCGCTGCCTGCGCCCAAAGGGGTTTTCCCCCGTTTTGTTGACGAGGCTGAGTAAACATCTGATGTTGATCGATTCCCATTGTCATCTGGATTACTTCGAAGGCGAGGACCGTGATGGCGTCATCGCACGCGCCGCGTCTGCCGGGGTCACCGAAATGGTCACCATCGGCACAAGATTGACCCAGTCCAACATCGTCCGCGCCATTGCCGACGCCCATCCCAACATCTGGTGCACTGTCGGCATTCATCCGCACAACGCGGGTGAACACCCTGTTCCAACAGCTGAAGCTATCGCCGCCGAGGCCGCGTTCCCCAAGGTCATCGGCATTGGCGAGTCCGGCCTCGACTATTTCTACGACAAGGCGCCGCGCGACATGCAGGCCGCGAGCTTTCGCGCCCACATCCGCGCCTCCCAGATAACCGGACTGCCGCTGATCATCCACGCCCGCGACGCGGATGCCGACATCGCGGACATCCTCCACGAAGAATGGAACATGGGTGGCAAGTTCAGCTTCCTGCTGCATTGCTTCAGTTCGGGACGCGGTTTGGCCGAAGCGGCTCTGGCACTGGGTGGCTATATCAGCCTGTCCGGCATCCTGACGTTTCCCAGATCCCACGACATCAGGGATATCGCCCGCGATGTGCCGCGCGATCGGTTGCTGGTGGAAACCGATGCACCGTACCTCGCGCCAGTGCCGTTTCGCGGCAGGCGCAATGAGCCGGGCTACGTCGCCCATACCTGCGCCGTTTTAGGTAAGGTGCATGGCATGTCGGCCGCGGCGATGGCGGACCTCACCTCGGAGAATTTCCACCGCCTGTTCTCGAAAGCCGTTGGACTATGAGCGTGCGATTTACGGTGTTGGCACGCTGATGCGGGTGGTGTTGCTGGGCACTGGTGGCTCAGCGGGGGTGCCGCTGATCGGCGGCGCTGATGGGGCAGGGGATTGGGGCGTGTGCGATCCAACCGAACCACGCAATCGGCGCAGCTGCAGCGCGATCGCGGTGACCGGCCCGGACGGGACATTGCTGGTCGATACCGGCCCCGACCTGCGCACCCAGCTTTTGGCCTGCAAGATCAAACAGATCGATGCAATTCTTTACACCCATGCCCATGCCGATCACATCCTCGGGCTCGATGATGTGCGCATTCTCAACCGCATCGCCGGGCGGCCACTGCCAGCCTATGCCAACGCGGCGACGTTGGCCCAGCTGACCATGCGGTTTCCCTACGCTTTCCTGCCATGGGACAAGCCGAATTTCTTCCGCCCAGTGATGGAGACCACCGAAATCACCGCCGGTCAGACGATTAAAGTGCTCGGAATGCAGGTTAATCTTCTCGATCAGGATCACGGTTTTAGTCGCACCCTCGGACTGCGCATCGGCGATTTCGCCTATTGCACCGATGTTGTGCGGTTTGATCCGGCAACGTTGGAGCGGCTGCGCGGCTTGGATACCTGGGTGGTGGATTGCTTCCAGCGACGGACGCACCACACCCACGCGGCATTGGCCGAGGTGTTGGAATGGGTGCGGGATTTGCGCCCGCGCCGCACAATCCTGACCCATATGGGCACCGACATGGATTGGGCAAATCTGGTCAATGAGTTACCCGCCGGCGTTGAGCCGGGGGTTGATGGCATGGTGTTGGACTTCGCCGACTGATTGCGGCAAGTTGGGGGAATTCCCGCCAACCGGGCGATCATGTCTGCAAGCCGAAGGATGTCCCGATTATGCCGATGGAATATGCCGGTTTCAGGTTGAAACCCAACGGGGTCTTTGCCGAAAGCCCGGTAATGGATGTGCCGGCCACAAACGGACAGGGATTGACCCAACCCGACGCAAGCTGCTGCACGTGACGGATAGGGCCACGCTGCGGCGCGCCACACCGCACGATGCCGCAGCAATCCGCGATCTGAGCCGCGCCGCCTATGCCAAGTGGGTGCAACTGATCGGACGCGAGCCGTGGCCAATGGTTGCCGATTACGACGCTGCCGTGCGCAATCACGTTATCGATCTGCTCGATATCGACACCGCATTGGTCGCGCTGGTGGAGATGATCCCGCAGCCCAACCATCTATTGATCGAGAATATCGCCGTCGCGCCCGCGTTTCAGGGCCTTGGCCATGGGCGGCGACTGATGGACCACGCCGAGCACCACGCTGCGGCCTGCGGCTTCGGTGAGGTAAGGCTTTATACCAACCAGCTTTTCGCGGCGAATATCGATTTCTATCGACGGCTTGGCTACCGAATTGAGCGCGAGGAGACCATTGCCGTCGGGGTAATCGTGCATATGGGCAAATCAATTTGACGCAGCTTTAACAAAAAAATTCCATAATATACCTTCTGCGACATTAGACCGCGCGATACTGGCAGCGGTAGCACGGACGATCTCCCCGTGGCCCGCACCACCTAACGCCGCCCACGGCACCCGGGCACTGCCCCGTCGGGAAATCAAACCTTGCGCCGCCGCAGCTGGGTAACGTCGCGCACCGCCCCACGCGATGCCGATGTCGTCAGCGCCGCATAAGCCTCCAACGCCTGGGAAACCTTGCGATTGCGCTTTTTCGGCATCCAGGCTTCATCACCGCGCGCTTCCATCGCCACCCGCCGCTGCGCCAGGATTTCGTCGCTCACCGCCACGTTCAAGCTCCGATTGGGGATATCGATTTCGATGATGTCACCATCTTCCACCAACCCGACATTGCCGCCTTCGGCCGCTTCCGGCGACAGATGGCCGAGGCAAAGGCCAGATGATCCACCCGAGAAGCGACCATCGGTCACCAGCGCGCAAACCTTGCCCAAGCCTTTGGATTTCAAGTAACTCGTTGGGTACAGCATCTCCTGCATGCCCGGCCCGCCCTTGGGGCCTTCATACACCACCAGCACCACATCGCCTGGTTTCACCCGGCCGGACAGGATCGCGGAAACCGCATCGTCCTGGCTTTCGTAAATGCGCGCCGGGCCCTTGAAGGTCAGGATTGAGGCATCAACGCCCGCGGTTTTCACAATACAACCTTCAAGCGCGATATTACCGTACAGCACCGCCAGCCCGCCATCCTGGCTGAACGCATGGGCCCGGTCGCGGATAACCCCGGTCGCGCGGTCAGAATCCAGATCATCCCAGCGCGACGACTGGCTGAACGCAATCTGGGTCGGCACGCCCCCTGGGGCTGCCCGGAAGAATTCGGCGACCGTTGCGCTGTCACTGCGCTTGATGTCCCAGCGCGCCAGCCCTTCGGCCATGGTTTTGGCGTGGATCGACGACACTGACGTATCCAGCAGCCCTGCCCTGTCCAACTCGCCTAGGATGCCCATGACCCCCCCGGCGCGATGAACGTCCTCGACATGCACATTGGCCACCGCCGGCGCCACCTTACACAGCACCGGCACCTTGCGCGACAGCCGGTCGATATCCTTCATGGTGAAATCAACCCCGGCCTCATGTGCCGCTGCCAGCAAATGCAGCACCGTGTTGGTCGAACCACCCATGGAAATATCGAGGCACATCGCGTTCTCGAACGCGGCCTTCGTTGCGATATTGCGCGGCAATACGCTTTCGTCGTCCTGTTCGTAGTAGCGTTGCGCCAGATCAACGATCACCCGGCCGCATTCCAGAAACAATGCCTTTCGGTCGGCGTGGGTTGCCAGCACCGTGCCATTGCCCGGCAAACCCAAGCCCAATGCTTCCACCAGGCAATTCATCGAGTTGGCGGTAAACATCCCCGAACAACTGCCGCAAGTCGGGCAAGCCGCACGCTCAATCACGTCAACCTCGGCATCCGTCATCTTGTCGTCGGCGGCGTAGATCATCGCGTCGATCAGATCGATCTTGCGGCTGATCCCGCCGAGCACCACTTTGCCCGCCTCCATCGGCCCGCCGGAGACAAACACCGTCGGGATGTTGAGCCGCAACGCCGCCATCAACATGCCCGGCGTGATCTTGTCGCAGTTGGAAATGCACACCAGCGCATCGGCGCAATGGGCATTGACCATGTATTCCACCGCATCCGCGATCAATTCGCGCGACGGCAGGCTGTACAGCATCCCGTCATGGCCCATGGCAATGCCATCATCGACCGCAATGGTGTTGAATTCTTTGGCAACCCCGCCCGACGCCTCAATCTCGCGCGCCACCATCTGCCCGAGGTCCTTCAAATGGACATGGCCGGGCACGAACTGCGTGAAGCTGTTGGAGATGGCGATGATGGGCTTGCCGAAATCGCCGTCCTTCATGCCGGTTGCCCGCCATAAACCGCGCGCGCCGGCCATGTTGCGACCGTGGGTGGTGGTGCGGGAGCGATAAGCGGGCATTGGCGGATCTCCTATTGAGGCGAGATTTTGCAGGATTCGAAAGAGGAAGTCCAGATTCCAGAGGAAGGCAAGGTGTTCTTTTTGTGAACAAAAAGAACCAAAAAAACTTTTTGATACTTTGCTGCCGCTGGCGTGGCCCCCTCCGCAGTCCCACGCCAACGGCAACAAATTGATGAAGTTTTTTTGCTTCTTTTTGGTTCACAAAAAGAAGACCTTAACTTCTCTTCAATACGATACAGAGATTATGCGCCGGCATATTCTCCACCGCCAACAACGCATACCCATCCGCCGCCGCCACCACATCCTCCAGCCGCCTTAGCCCCCAGCGCGGGTCACGGCTGCGCAAATCGGCGTCGAACGCCAGATTGGACGGCGCGGTCGCCACACCATCCTGAAAATACGGGCCGTAGAGGATCAGCATCGCACCCAGCCCAGCCGCGTTGCGCAGCAGGCCAAGCGTCGCCTCCCACGGCGCGATATGGATCATGTTGCAACACAGAATCGCATCCGCTCGGGCATCGGGCCAATCCTGGGTTGCATCGAGCGCCAATGCCGGCATCACATTGGACAACCCGGCACACCACGCATCAATGCTGGCCCTGCGTTCGGCGTCAGGATCGCTGGGCTGGACCTGCCAGGCCGGCAAGGCAGCGGCGAAATGGGCGGCGTGTTCACCCGTGCCGCTGGCGATTTCCAGCAACGTGCCGGTTATCGGCAAATGGCTGTGCAACACGGCAAGGATGGCATCGCGGTTGCGTGCGGCGGCGGGGGCTGTCATGCGCATGCACGCCTTTTGCCCTGCCTCGCCGTTGAAGGAAAGTCGCCCGATGTCCGCCGAAGCCGAACTGCGTCGCCTGCTCGACATCATGGCCGCCTTGCGCGCCCCGGTTGGCGGTTGCCCGTGGGACGTGCAACAAAGCTTCGCCACCATCGCGCCTTACACCATCGAAGAAGCCTACGAGGTCGCCGACGCGATCGAGCGCGCCGATTTTACCGAACTTCCCGGCGAACTTGGCGATTTGCTGTTCCAGGTGGTGTTCCACGCCCGCATGGCCGAGGAGGAAGGCCGGTTTGACTTCGCCGATATCGCCCGCGCGATCGCCGATAAGATGATCCGCCGCCATCCCCATGTTTTCGGCACCGAGCAACGTGAAAACGCCGCCGCGCAGACCGTGGCATGGGAGGTTCAAAAACAGACCGAGCGTCGTGACAAGGGGATTCTGGCCGGCATCGCCGTCGGCCTCCCTGCCCTTACCCGCGCCCACAAGCTCACCACACGCGCCGCCCGGGTTGGCTTTGACTGGCCGGATGCGGCCGCGATCCTGGACAAGCTCAATGAGGAAACCGCCGAACTGCGCGCCGAGCTTCCGGGTGCCGATCCGGCGCGGCTGATGGATGAGGTCGGCGACATGCTGTTCGTGCTGGCCAATCTCGCCCGCAAGCTCGACCTTGACCCCGAAGCCTGCTTGCGCCACGCCAATGCCAAATTCACTCGGCGCTTCGGGGCGGTGGAGGCGAATTTCGCTGGCCTCGGGCGCGGGTTGGACGAAACCACGCTCGACGAAATGGAAGCGGCGTGGATCGATGTCAAAACACGGGAGTAGCCGATGGCCAAAACAATGAAACAAATGCTCGAAGCCGCCGAGGCCGCCATTGAGCGCATTGCCCCTGCCGATGCGATCGCGATGCAGGACCGCGATGACGTGGTCTTCGTCGATATCCGCGATCCACGCGAAATTGAGCGCGAAGGCACCATCCCCGGCGCGTTCCGTTGCACCCGCGGCATGCTCGAATTCTGGATCGACAAGGACAGCCCCTACCACAAGCCGATATTCGATCCCGCCAAGACCTTTGTGTTCTTCTGCGCGATGGGATGGCGGTCATCGCTGTCCACCCAGACCGCCCGCGAAATGGGGCTCGAACATGCGGTCGATATCAAAGGCGGGCTGAACGCCTGGAAAGACGCCGGCGGGGCGATCGAGACGGTGGCCAAAAAACCTTAAGTCATCGTGATCATCACGTGGCTGCGATAGGCTGGCCGCGTCGCCAGCCGATCGTACCAGGCGCGTAAATGCACCAGTTCCGGCAGATCGTCGCGCCGGAACGGCAGATTGAGCCAGCGATACGCCATGCAGCCAGCCGGGATGTCACCCATGGTGAACGCCGCCCCGGCAACATAGGCGTTGCTCGCTAGATGCCGGTCGAGCCGCGCCCATAGCGCCGAGGTGGCAATGCGCGCCGCCTCGATCGCCGCCAGATCGCGCTTTTCCGGCGGCGTCCGGATCAGGCCCCAGAATAGCACCGTCATCCCGCCCTGTATGGTGCTGATCTGCCAGTCCATCCAGCGTTCCGCCGCCCCCCTGGTTTTCGCATCGGCCGGCCAGAACCCGGCCGGTCCGTAGCTCGCGGCGAGATAGCGGACGATGGAATTGGATTCCCACAGCGCGTAGCCATCATCCTCAATCGTCGGCACCACGCCATTGGGGTTCATCGCCAGATACCAGTCCTGGTCATTGCCGCCGAACGCGCCGCCGACATCGCGGCGATCATAGGCCAGCCTGCATTCATCGGCGGCCCACAGCGCTTTTTGCACGTTGATCGAATTGGCACGTCCATGGATCGTCAGCATGTTTTGCGTCCCGTTATAATCGCCGCAGGAGCGCAGTATGTTCGCCGTGAAAGTGGCAGCATACTGTAAGCCTCCTCATTCGGCTGAGAGTCTGGCACGACACGGGCGGATCAGATAGGCAGGGACGATGATCAAAGCCGCCATAATTGGAGTTTCCGGACTGTCGCTGACCGGGGCGGAGGCGGCGATGCTGCGTGCCGATCCGCCCGCCGGGATTATCCTGTTTGCCCGCAACATCGCCGATCCCGCGCAACTCGCGGATTTGATGGCACAATTGCGCGAAATTCTGCCGGCCGAGGCCGTCATGATGGTCGATCAGGAGGGCGGCCGGGTTGCCCGTCTGCGCCCACCCCATTGGCGCGCCCACCCATCCGCCGGCACGATCGGTGCGCTGTTCGCCGGCAATGAACCCGCCGGGCTGCGCGCTGCCTGGCTGACCGGGGCGCTCATCGGCCTTGATTGCGCCGCCGCCGGCTTTGATGTGGTCTGTGCCCCCGTACTTGATCTGCGTCTTGCATCAGGGCACGGCGTCATCGGCGATCGCGCCTATGCCGACGACCCTGCCGCGATCGCCAGACTTGCGCGCGCAGCGGCGGCAGGGCTGCTGGCGGCCGGCATCCAGCCGGTTGGCAAGCATGCACCCGGCCATGGTCGGGCGCGGCTCGATAGCCATATCGCGTTGCCCGAAATCCGCGACAACGACCTCGATGCCGATCTGGTCCCCTTTGCCGCCAACATCGATCTGCCGTGGATGATGACGGCGCATATTCTTTATCCGCTGTGGGATGCGACCCGTCCGGCAACCTTGTCGCCAACCATTATCCGCGACATCATTCGCGGCCGGATCGGCTTCGGCGGGGTGCTGGTGTCGGATGATCTGGCAATGCACGCTTTGTCCGGCACCCCGGTTGAACGTGCCATCGGCGCCTTGATCGCCGGCTGCGATATCGCGCTCTATTGCCCCGGCGACCTTGAAACCACATCTGCGGTGCTCGACGCGGTGCCGGCTTTGACGGACGCCGCCCGCCACCGCCTCGCCACCGCCAGCACCCTCGCCCAAAGCCGGCGTTACGCGCTAAAAGCCGATGACCTCGCCGCCGAACGGAGCGCACTGATCCCTTGACCGAACTTTTCCTGTCCCTGCTCGCCGCAATCCTGGCGATTACTCTGCATGAAGCGGCCCATGGCTATGCGGCGCTGGCGTTGGGCGACGATACCGCCAAGCGGATGGGGCGACTGTCGCTCAATCCGATTGCCCATATCGATCGGGTTGGCACCATCATTTTGCCCGGCCTGCTGCTGGTCGGGCAGTTGCTGACCATCGGGCGGGTATCGTTCATGTTTGGTTGGGCCAAGCCGGTGCCAGTTGCCGCCGAACGTTTCGCCAACCCGCGCCAGGGCATGGCGCTGGTGGCGCTTGCCGGTCCTGCGATGAATTTTTTTCTCGCTTGGCTCGGTGGCCTCAGCCTGCACGCGACGCCCTATCTCGACCCACGCGCGGCCGCGATGCTCGGCGATTTCGCCGGCTATTTCATTCTGGCCAATCTGGTGCTTGGCCTGTTCAACCTGTTGCCGATCCCCCCGCTCGATGGCGGCCGCATCATGGTCGGCATCCTGCCTTTGCCGCTGGCGCGCTTCTGGGCCGGGTTCGAACGCGGCGGGATATTGCTGGTGCTGCTGTTCGTGTTCCTGCTGCCGCAAATGCTTGCCCATTACGGCATCGTCTTCGACCCGGTCGGCCAGGCGCTGAGCCAGCTGATGCCGTGGGCGGCGGGTTGGGTATTGTATCTCTCGGGCCATACCAATGGTCCTGATACGCTCAATGTCTGACATCGTGGTGCCATCTGACCCGCTGGCATCGGGCGGGCTGGTGCTGCATCTCGACGGGTTCGAGGGGCCGCTCGACCTGCTGGTGGAATTGGCGCGCGGACAGAAACTCGATCTCGGCAAAATCTCCATCCTCGCGCTGGTCGATCAATTTCTCGCAGTGATTGAGGGCGCGCGGAAAATCAAGCTGGAGCTCGCCGCTGACTGGCTGGTGATGGCGGCCTGGCTCGCATGGTTGAAATCGCGCCTGCTGCTGCCCACCGGTTCCGAGGCTGCGGAGGAAGGGGAGGCCGCCGCCGAGGTGCTCGCCGCGCGTTTGCGTGACCTGCAGGCGATGCGTGCGGCGTCGCATTGGCTTGGCGGACAAAGTCAGCTTGGCCAGGATGTTTTCGCCAGGGGTGCGCCGGAAGACCTGGTCGATACCGATCGGTCCCGCCTCGCGCTCGACCTCACCGGATTGTTGCGCGCCTATCTGGCCGCGCTGCGGCGCGGTGGCAGCCGGCAGAGCTACCGGCCGAAACATCTGACAATCTGGACGGTGAAGGACGCGCTGGGTCGGCTCGGGCGCCTACTTGGCAGCCTGCCGGATTGGTCGTCATTGCAGGATTTTCTGCCCGAGACCGTGGGCACGCCCACCGAACGCCGCGCCGCGCTGGCCAGCACCTTGCTGGCCGGGCTGGAACTCGCCCGCGATGGCGGACTGCGCCTGCGCCAGGACCATGCCTTCGGACCCATTCTGCTGCGGCGTGAGTATCGTCAGGTGGCCAACGATGTGTGAGCGTCCCTCACCCCGCCACGTATGAACGATCTCGACGAACACCTCCGCCTCGCCGAGGCGCTGATCTTCGCGTCGTCAACCCCAACCGGGGCGCGGCAACTGACCCATTTGCTGGCCGACGATGTCGATGTCGAGGCGGTGATTGCCGCACTCCGTGACCGTTACGCCGGGCGCGGCATCGAACTGGCAAATGTTGCCGGCGGTTGGCAGTTCCGCACCGCGCCGGATATCGCCCCCCGCCTGCGCCGTGTCATCCAGGTGCCGCGCCGCCTGCCGCGGGTGGCGATGGAAACGCTGGCCATCATCGCCTACCATCAGCCGGTCACCAGACCGGAAATCGAGGAAATACGCGGCGCCGGGCTGAGCCAGACCACCCTCGACAGCTTGTTGGAGGCAGCTTTGATCGCCCCCAAAGGCCGTAAGGAAACCCCCGGCAGACCAACCCTGTGGGGCACCACCCCGCAATTCCTCGCCCAGTTCGGCCTCGCCGATCTGCGATCCCTGCCGCCGCGCGGCGATTTGCTGGTTGATGCCCCCCCCATTCATGCCCCAGCCGAGCCGCCAAGCGACGAATTTCCCCCCTCCCCGGTTTCCTGCTAGCAAGCCGGCGACCGAGGACGCCAACACGTGATGATGATCGCAGACCATGTTTGACTTCAGTATGGGCGAGATCGCCCTGATCGGCGTCGTCGCCCTGGTGCTGATTGGCCCGAAGGATCTGCCGATCGCCATCAAGGCGGTGACCGATGTGATCAAACGCGCCCGCCGCATGGCGTCCGAATTCCAGACCCATGTCGATGAGATGGTGAAGGATGCCGATCTCGGCGATCTCAAGAAAACCTTTGATGAGGTGCGTAATTTCGACCTCAAGGGTTTGGTCGAAGACACCGTCGATAAGGATGGCAGCCTGCGGGCGACCTTCGCCGAGGATTTGCTCAATCCGCCGGTTCCTGAGATCGTCAGCCCGATAGAGCCGGAATTGATCGCCGCACCGACACCGGTGGTGATCGACTATCCCGATTTCATCCCACCCCAAATCGCCCACCCGCCCGAACCGCCAGCCTTCGTGCCGCCGGGCATCACACTGACAACGCGCTAGCAGGGGCTGATCAACGTGGCCGATACCGAGAAAGAAGACGTCATTGAAGACAAGGCGATGCCACTGCTCGATCATCTGATCGAACTGCGCCGGAGGCTGATCTGGTCGATGGCCGGGTTCATGGTGTTTTTCTTCGTCAGCTATTATTTTTCCGCCCAGATTTTCGAGTTCCTCGCCCAGCCATTGGCTAATATCTATGCCGAAATGGGCGTCCAGCGGCACATGATCTATACCGCGCTGACCGAGGCGTTTTTCACCCATCTGAAAGTGGCGATGTTCGGCGGCGCCTTTCTCGGCTTCCCGATGATTGCCACCCAGCTATGGCTGTTCATTGCGCCGGGGCTGTATCGCAGCGAAAAACGCGCCTTCGCGCCGTTCCTGGTCGCCTCCCCGGTGCTGTTCCTGCTCGGCGCGGCACTGGCCTATTATTTCATCTTCCCGGTGGCGTGGAAGTTCTTCATCAGCTTCGAAGCCCCGGGCGGCGACGGCACCATGGCCATCGAGTCGCAGCCCAAGGTCGCCGAATATCTCGATCTGGTGATGAAGCTGATCTTCGCCTTTGGCCTCGCCTTCCAGTTGCCGGTGGCGCTGTCGCTGATGGCCAAGGTCGGCATCATCGGCTCCAAGGGCCTGATGAAATATCGCCGCTATGCTTATGTCGGGATGTTCATTATCGCCGCCATCCTGGCGCCACCGGACGTGATCACCCAGATCGGGCTCGCGGTGCCGTTGATCGGGCTGTACGAACTGTCGATCATTGCGGCGCGGATTGTTGAGCCGAAGCGGCGCGAGGATTAACCACCAGCGCTTCTCCCTCTCCCTGCGGGAGAGGGCTGGGGTGAGGGCCGAAGCCGCACATAGTTGAAGAGACGTTAACCCATGCACGACATCCGCCTGCTCCGCGCCGATCCCGCCAGCTTCGATGCCGCCCTCGCCCGCCGCTTTTTACCCGCGCGCGCCAGCGAGATACTGGCCTTGGACGAAGCCCGCCGCGCTGCGCAAACCGCACTCCAGGACCGTCAGGCGCGCCGCAATGCGCTGTCGAAAACCATTGGCGAGGGCAAGCGCCGCAGTGCCGACACCTCGGCGGCCGAGGCCGAAGCGACCGCGCTCCGAGATGAGATGGCCGGGCTGGACCAGGCCGCCGCCGCCCAGGACCGCGAGATTTTCGACATCCTCGCCGCACTCCCAAACCGGCTCGATGCCGATGTACCGGACGGCCCCGACGAAACCGCCAATATCGTCGTCAAGCAGGTCGGCGAACCCGCCATGCCCGACTTCACGCCCAAGCAGCATTTTGAACTCGGCGAAGCGCTCGGGATGATGGATTTCGAGCTCGCCGGCAAAATTTCTGGCGCCCGCTTTACCATTTTACGCGGCGCGCTGGCGCGGATGGAACGGGCGTTGGGCCAGTTCATGCTCGATCTGCACACCGGCGAGCATGGCTATGAAGAACATGCGGTGCCGGTGCTGGTCAACGATGCCTCCCTGTTCGGCACCAACCAGTTGCCGAAATTCGCCGAGGATAGTTTCCGCACCACCGACGGGCGCTGGCTGATCGCGACCTCGGAAATTCCGCTGACCAACACGGTGCGCGATGTGATCGTGCCGGAGGCGAAGCTGCCGATGCGGCTGACCGCGTTGACCGATTGTTTCCGCTCCGAAGCCGGCTCGGCGGGGCGCGACACCCGCGGCATGTTGCGCCAGCATCAGTTCAAAAAAGTCGAGATGGTGTCGATCGTGCATCCCGATCATTCGGTTGCCGAGCAGGAACGCATGACCGGCTGCGCGGAACGGGTGCTGGAACTGCTTGGCCTGCCCTATCGTCGGACGCTGCTGTCATCGGGTGATACCGGGTTCGGCGCGGCGCGGACCTTTGATCTCGAGGTGTGGTTGCCCGGCCAGGGGATGTGGCGGGAGATCAGTTCGTGTTCCAACACCCGCGATTTCCAGGCGCGGCGAATGAATGCGCGCTTCCGGTCGGGCGATGGCAAGACGATGGGGTTTGTTCATACGCTGAACGGATCGGGCGTTGCGGTGGGGCGCTGTTTGATCGCGGTGATGGAGAACTATCAGAATGAAGATGGGTCGATCCGGGTGCCGCAGGTGTTGCGGCCATATTTGGGAGGGATAGACACAATCCAAAAATCGTAGGGCTTATCCGCCCGACGGATGCTCCATATTCAAAATACCCAACCCGGAAATTGGATTAACCCCACTCCCCACGACCCTGAACCCTTCACGGGTGTAAAACCGGACCGCACGCGGATTATCCTGGTTCACCGACAGCCACACCCGCCCGGGCGCGCGGCGTTTGACCTCGGCCAGCAGCGCGGGTGCAGCCCCAGTCCCGAAAGCGTCCGGTGCCACCGCCAACTGGTCCATTTCCCCGGTCACCGGGTCGATGGTCGCAAATCCGATTGCCCGGTCGCTGGCATCGACCGCGCATAAAATTATTGCCCCGGCCGCCCGCAGCCCGCCAAGATGGCGGTCGAACCACGCCAACCGCGCGGCAAAATCAATCGCCGGCATTGTCACCTGCCAGGCAGCGCACCAAAGCCGCGCCAGGTCAGGTTGGTCGGCGGCGCGTCCTTCGCGGATCACCAGCCCCAGCCAATCACAAAAAACACGATCCCGGCGATCAGGTACAGCACCATCCCCACACCGCCGATCCAGCGCCCATAAGGCCGCAAGCCCGGCAAGACATTGGTTGCAACGAGGCTTGCAACCAGCAGCAACCCGGCGATTTGCATGGCCTGGAATGGGTCGAACGGTTGATGGAGCATCCGTGCCTCGATGTCGGTTGCCACTTCACTAGCAGCTTTACGCCCCTGCCGCATGGCGGCCTTGCACCTATGCGAGGTTTCAGGTTTCGCCAGCGCCGCCTTGCGTGGTAAAGGCGCGCATGGAACAGCATGTGATTGCTATCGCCGCCGACCATGGCGGCTTCCGACTGAAAACTGCCCTGGTAACCTTCCTGCGCGATGCGGGGCACGATGTGCGCGATCTCGGTTGCCCCAACACTGATCGGGTCGATTATCCCGACTACGCCCATGACGTCTGCGGCGAAATCATCGCCGGGCGCGCCCGCTTCGGGGTGCTGATCTGCGGCACCGGCGTCGGCATGGCGATCGCCGCCAACCGCCACCCCGAAATCCGTTGCGCCCAGGCGTCCGAGGCCACCACCGCCCGTCTCACTCGCGCTCATAACGATGCTAACGTGATTGCCTTGGCTGGGCGGTTGATCGGCGAAGAACTCGCCTTCGATATCCTGACGGCCTTCCTGTCCACCAAATTCGACGGCGGTCGCCACACGGCCCGCCTCGCCAAACTGATGCCGAGGGAATTCGCATGAACGATCAGCCAATGCCGCGTGTGATGCAGGGTTTTTTCTCGGCCAGCCTCGCCCAGTCCGACCCTGAACTGGCGGCATCGCTCGCCCGTGAACTGGTACGCCAGCAGGACGGCATTGAACTGATCGCCAGCGAAAACATCGTCTCGTCCGCGGTGATGGAAGCCCAAGGCAGCGTCTTCACCAACAAATACGCTGAGGGCTATCCCGGCCGACGCTACTACGGCGGCTGTGTCGAAATGGACGTCGTGGAAACCCTGGCGATCGATCGCGCCAAGAAACTGTTTTCCTGCGGCTTTGCTAATGTTCAGCCGCATTCGGGTGCCCAGGCCAATCAGGCGGTGTTTCTGGCGGTGGTTAAACCGGGCGACACCATCCTCGGCATGTCACTCGACGCGGGCGGCCATCTGACCCATGGGGCATCCGCCAGCCTGTCAGGCAAATGGTTCCGCGCGGTACAATATGGCGTGCGGGTTGAAGATGGATTGCTGGATTACGAGCAGTTGGAAGCCTTGGCCCGCGCCGAAAGGCCCAAGCTGATTATCGCCGGCGGATCAGCCTATCCGCGCGTCATCGATTTTGCCCGCATTCGCGCGGTGGCCGATGAAGTCGGTGCCATTTTCATGGTCGATATGGCTCATTTTGCCGGACTGGTCGCCGCTGGCGCCTTCCCGTCGCCGTTGCCGCACGCCCATGTGGTCACCACCACCACCCACAAAACCCTGCGCGGCCCGCGCGGCGGGATGATTCTGACCAATGACGAAGCACTCGCCAAGAAGATCAATTCGGCGGTTTTTCCCGGTCTGCAAGGTGGGCCGCTGATGCATGTCATCGCCGGCAAGGCCGCGGCCTTTGGCGAGGCGTTGCGGCCGGAATTCGCCATCTACCAGCACCAGGTTGTCGCCAATGCCCGCGCACTCGCGGCAACCCTGGTCGAACAGGGCCTCGCCATCGTTTCGGGCGGCACTGACAGCCATCTGATGCTGGTCGATCTGCGGCCCAAGCGGGTCACCGGCAAGGCCACCGAAGCCAGCCTCGAACGCGCCCACATGACGGCCAACAAAAACGCCATCCCGTCCGATCCGGAAAAGCCGGCGATCACCTCGGGCGTTCGGCTAGGCACCCCGGCCGGCACCACCCGCGGCTTCGGTGTTACCGAGTTTATCGAAATCGGCCGGATGATCGGCGAAGTGGTCGATGGGTTGTCGGCGTCCAATGACGGCAGCAACAGCGCCATTGAGGCGAGGATTGCCGCGCGGGTGAAAGAGATGTGCCGGGCGTTCCCAATCTATTCCGGGCAATAGAAATGCGCTGCCCGTTCTGCGGCAACGAGGATACCCAGGTAAAGGATAGCCGCCCATCGGAAGACGGCTCGGCGATCCGACGGCGACGGTCCTGCGCCGGCTGTTCCCAGCGCTTTACCACCGTCGAACGGGTGCAGTTGCGCGAACTCGTGGTGGTGAAAACCGACCAACGCCGGGTGGCGTTCGATCGCGACAAATTGGCCCGCTCGATCCGCATCGCGCTGCGCAAGCGCCCGGTCAATGATGAACGGATGGAACGCATCGTCAACGGCATCGTGCGCCAGTTGGAAGCGTCGGGTGAGGCTGAAATCCCCAGCAAGCAGATTGGGGAGATGGTGATGGAGACCTTGAAGGATGTCGATGCGGTGGCCTATGTGCGCTTCGCGTCGGTTTACCGGAATTTCCGCGAAGCCAAGGATTTTGAGGCGTTTTTAGGTGAATTAGGCGCGCCGGAATAACCGGCGGTCGCGTGAGGAAATTGGATGATTGACCCCTCCCATATGGGTGCGGCCTTGGCCCTCGCCCGGCGCGGCGTTGGCAATACCTGGCCCAACCCGTCGGTTGGCTGCGTGATCGTGCGCGACGGCCAGGTGGTTGGGCGTGGCACCACCGCCCCTGGCGGCCGACCGCATGCCGAGCCGCAGGCCCTGGCAATGGCGGGCGATGCCGCACGCGGCGCCACCGCCTATGTCAGCCTCGAACCATGCTGCTTTCAGGGCCACACCCCGCCTTGCACCGATGCGCTGATTGCCGCCGGCATCGCCCGGGTGGTGGTCGGCGTTCGCGATCCCGATGCCCGGGTGAACGGCGCCGGCATCGCCCGGCTGCGCGATGCTGGGATCGAGGTGATCGAAGGTATGCTGGCGGCGGACGCGCATGAAGTCGCCGAGGGGCTGATCAGCCGCATCACCCGCAACCGCCCCTTCCTCACCCTTAAACTCGCCAGCACAATAGATGGCCGCATCGCCACGCGGACAGGCGAAAGCCAGTGGATCACCGGCGCCGACGCGCGCCGCGCCGCCCATGCGCTGCGCGGCCGCCACGATGCGGTTCTGGTCGGGATTGGTACTGTGCTGGGTGATGACCCCGACCTCACCTGCCGGATTGAGGGTTATAAATCTGTCCCCACGGTTCGCGTCGTCGCCGACAGCCATCTGCGCCTTCCGCTGACCTCGCGGCTGGTGCGCACTGCTGGCCAGTCACCGGTCTGGGTGCTCGCCCGGGCCGACGCCGACCGGGCCCGCCACGCGGCGTTGCGCAATCTCGGCTGCGTGGTCATTGACCTGCCACACACCGAACCGGGTGTTGATCTCGTCGCGGGATTGCAGGCGCTTGCCGGGCGTGGCATCACAAGGGTGCTCGCCGAGGGCGGCGCGGGGCTTGCGGCGGCGCTGCTGCGTGCCAATCTCGTCGACAGGATCGCCTGGTTTCACGCCCCCTGCATCATCGGCGGCGACGGCCTGTCGGCGGTCGCAGGCTGGGGGGTTGAAACCTTGGCGGCGATGCGACGGTTCCGCCGGGTGCGCGCCATCGAAACCGGGGACGATATGCTGACCGAATTGGAGCCTGCCTAGATGTTTACTGGCATTGTCACCGGCATCGGCACCGTCCGCGCCATCACCCCGATCAGCGGGGGCGCCGATATGCGGCTCGAAATCACCACGCCCTGGCCGGATCATTCCACCATCGCAATTGGCGCCTCGATCGCCTGTTCGGGCTGTTGCCTGACCGCGATTGAACTGGGTTCGGACTGGTTTGCGGTTACCGCCAGCCAGGAAACCCTGTCGCTGACCACTTTGGGGCGCTGGCGCGTCGGCACACGGATCAATCTCGAACGCGCGCTCAAGCTCGGCGACGAACTTGGCGGCCATATCGTTTCGGGTCATGTCGACGGGCTTGGCGATGTTGTGTCGGCAACCCCCGAACACGGCTCGATCCGCTGGGTGTTCCGGGTGCCGACGGCGCTTGCCCGCTTCATCGCGCAGAAGGGCAGCGTCACCATCGACGGCGTTTCGCTGACCGTCAATGAAGCCGGCCCCGACACGTTCGGCGTCAACATCATCCCGCACACGGCTGAGGTCACTACCTTCGGCTTGCTGAAACCGGGCGATCAAACCAATATCGAAATTGACACGCTGGCGCGGTACGTCGCGCGCCTCCAGGAGTTCCGATGAACGAAATGCTCACCCGCAGCCTCTCTGACTACCTCGCCTCAGCCGAGGAACTGATTGAGGAGGCCCGCGAAGGCCGGATGTTCATTCTCGTCGATGACGAAGACCGCGAGAACGAAGGCGATCTGGTGATCCCGGCGCAGTTCGCCACGCCAGAACGGGTGAACTTCATGGCCCGTTACGCGCGCGGCCTGATCTGCCTCGCCATGACCCGCCAGCGGGTGGAACAGCTTGGCCTGCCGCTGATGAGCCAGTCCAACGGCACCCGGCACGAAACCGCCTTCACCGTGTCGATCGAAGCGGCCGAGGGCGTCACCACCGGCATTTCCGCCCATGACCGTGCCCATACCATTGCGGTGGCCATCGACCCCAACAAGGGCCGCTCCGAGATCGTCACCCCCGGCCATATCTTCCCGCTGATGGCACGCGAGGGCGGCATGCTGGTCCGCGCTGGCCATACCGAGGCCGCCGTCGATATCGCCCGCCTCGCCGGATTGCAGCCGGCTGGCGTGATCTGCGAGATCATGAATGATGACGGCACCATGGCGCGGCTGCCCGATCTGGTGACCTTTGCCCAGCACCACAACCTCAAGCTCGGCACCATCGCCGATCTCATCAAGCATCGCCGGCGCACCGAAAAGCTGGTCAAGCGCATCCGGGAAACCACTCTGCGCCACGAGATCGGTGGGGAATGGAAAGCAGTGCTTTATGTCAATGAGGTCGAGTATGCCGAGCATTTGGTGCTGGTAAAGGGCGACCTCACCGAACCCGGCCCGCCCCTGGTGCGCATGCATGGCGTCGATCTGTTCGGCGACCTGCTCGGCGGCCGTGGCAAACACGCATTGCATACTGCGATGCAGATGATTTCAGACGAAGGCCGCGGCGCGGTGGTGATCTTGCGCGAAATGCAGAAAACTACCTTGTCCGAACGCCTCGCCAAGCTCGAAGACGGCGCCGCCCCGCCGGCGCAATTGCGCGATTACGGCATCGGCGCGCAAATTTTGCTCGATCTCGGGGTGCGCGACATGGTGCTGCTGTCCAACACCGCCCGGACCCTGATCGGGCTTGATGGTTACGGTCTCAACATTGTTGATACCCGCCCACTGGGCAAACCGGCATGAGCACCGTTGACGCCCCCCTCCCGGCGGCCCCCAAACTGAATGGACCGACGCCCCACATCCTGATCGTGCGCGCGCCGTACTACACCCAGATCGTCGATGGCCTGCGCGATGGCGCGATCCGCATCCTGACCGAGGCTGGCGCGACCTTCGATGTGTTGGATGTTGCGGGTGCCCTTGAACTTGCCAGCGCCATCCGCCTCGCCGATAGCGGCAACCGTCCTTATACCGGCTATGTGGCGCTTGGCTGCGTGGTGCGCGGCGAAACCGATCACTACGATCATGTGTGCCGGGAAGCGATGGCCGGGCTGACCTATGTGGCGCTGCATTATAATTTATGCATCGGCAACGGGCTGCTGACAGTGCATTCGGACGATCAGGCGATCGAGCGGTCGAACCAGGACGGCCACAACAAAGGCGCCGAAGCCGCGGCGGCTGCCCTAGTCCAGATCCGTGCCGCGCGCTGGCTTGGCGCCCATTAATGTCCGGTTCCACCAATAATCGCCGCCCGCGCACCTCGGCCCGCGTGGCGGCGGTGCAGGCGCTGTTCCAGTCCGAACAAACCGGCGTTGTCGCCGAAACCGTGATCGATGAATTCATCCGCCACCGCCTCGGCCAACCCGAAGGCGCCGGCGGGTTCGAAGACGGCCGCGCGCCGGATGCCGATGTCGCGCTGTTCGGGCTGATCGTGCGCACCGCGGCGGCGCAAACCGAAATGATCGATACGATGCTGGGCGAAGCGCTTGCCGCCGACTGGCCGCTGGGCCGGCTCGATCCGGTCTTGCGCGCCGCCTTGCGCTGCGGGGTAGCCGAGTTGTCGCTCGCCAAGGGCCCGCCGGTCAAAGTGGTGATCAACGAATATATCGACGTGGCGCGCGGCTTTCTGGAAGGCGACGAGCCACGAATGCTGAACGGGGTGCTGGAAAAGCTCGCCCGCCAGCTCCGCCCGGCCGAGTTTGCCGGCCCGATCCAGGCCTGAGTTGACCGCCGCCCTTCCCACCGAATTTGCCCGTATCGCGCAGTATTTCCGCCCGCTTGCCGGCCCCGGCGCGCTTGCGCTGAGTGATGACGCGGCGGTTTTCACCCCGCCCCCAGGCCGAGAACTGGTCATTGCCGCCGATGCGATGGTCGCCGGCGTGCATTTCCTGCCGGACGATCCACCCGATCTGGTGGCGCGCAAGCTGCTGCGCACCAATCTTTCGGACCTTGCCGCGATGGGTGCCGCGCCGCTCGGCTATTTGCTAACCGTTTCAGTACCGCGCGGCACCGATGAAGCCTGGTTCGCCGGCTTCAGCGCTGGGCTTGCCGCCGACCAGGCTGAATTCGGCCTCCATCTGCTCGGCGGCGACACGACTTCGACCCAAGGCCCGGTCAGCCTATCGCTCACCATTCTCGGCACCGTCGCACCCGGCACCGCTTTGCGCCGCAACGGCGCGCAGGCAGGCGATGATATCTGGGTCAGCGGCACAATCGGCGACGGCGCGCTCGGGCTGTTGGCGGCCAAGGGCGCGTTGCCCGACCCGGACGGATTTTTGTCCGACCGCTACCACCTGCCCCAGCCCCGGCTGCCGCTTGGGCTGGCACTGATCGGCATCGCCCATGCGGCAATGGATGTATCAGACGGGTTGGTGCAGGATTTGTCCCATATTTGCCGCGCATCGGGGTTGAGCGCCGAAATCCAAGCTGCCGAGGTGCCGCTGTCGCCCGCCGCCCGCGTCGCGAACCGCCTGGAATTATGCCTGACCGGTGGCGATGATTACGAATTGCTGTTCGCCGCGCCGGATTCCGCCGCCGCGGCAATCCGCGCCGCGTCCCGTGCGACGTGCATCGCCGTTACCCGGATCGGCACCTTCCGCCACGGTCCGCCGCATGTCAGGACTATCGGCCTGGATGGAAACGAACTGTCGCTGGGCGCTGGCGGCTGGAGTCACTTATGAACCGCAATGTCTGGATGTTGTTTATGTGCCAGGCGCTCAACGGCGCCGCGGGGATTTCCCAGGCGCTGATGTCCGCACTGGTCGGCTACGCGCTGGCCTCCGATAAATCGCTGGCGACCGTTCCGTACGCGCTGCAAATGGCCGGCACCATGGCGGCATCCATCCCCGCGGGCATCATCTTCGCCAAACTTGGCCGCCGGGTTGGCTTCCTGGTCGGCACCGCTAGCACTCTGCTTGGCATCGCCATCTTGTTCTACGCCCTGCTGACTGCCAATTTCGCTTTGTTCTGCGTCGGCTCCCTCCCCATGGGCATCGGCTTCGGCATCGGCCAGCATTACCGCTTTGCCGCCTCCGAAGTCGCCGCCCCTGACGCCCGGGCGCGTGCCATCGCACTCGTCATGGCCGGCGGCGTGCTATCGGCGCTGCTTGGGCCGGAAATGGTCAAACATTCTAAAAGCCTGCTCGATCCGGTGCTGTTTCTCGGCACGTATGCCGTCACCGCGCTGCTGCCCTTGATTTCCGCGGTGCTGCTGCTGATCGTCGATCTGCCACCCGCCCCGCCTCCCGCGCGGGTGCCAACCCCGATTGGCACCATCCTCGCCCGCCCCGCTTTCATCACCGCCGCCGTCGCCGGCATGGTCGGCTATGGCGCAATGAATTTGGTGATGACCACCACACCCCTGCAAATGATGGCCTGCGGCTTCGGCGTTGACGCCAGCGCCGACGTCATCCGCGCCCACGCCTTCTTCATGTTCGCCCCCGGCTTCTTCACCGGCCCGCTCATCCAACGCTTCGGCGTCCACCGCATCATCGTCGCCGGCGGCGTGCTCAACGTGCTGTGCGCTCTGATGGCATTCGGCGCTCCAACCTTCTGGAACTTCTTCGTCGCCCTGAGCTTGCTCGGCCTCGGCTGGAACTTCATGTTCGTCGGCGCCACCACCCTGCTCACCACCGCCCACGCCCCGGCCGAGCGGGTCAAAGCCCAGGCCGCCAACGATCTGATCGTGTTCAGCACAGTGACCGTAACCGCGCTGACGTCCGGCGCGCTGCAAACGCTGGGCGGCTGGGCGGTGGTCAATACCGCCATTATTCCGCCGGTGATTGTGGCTTGCGCGCTGGTGCTCTGGCATCGGGTGAAGCTGGCGCGGGTGGCGCTGGTGGCTTCTTGAGGAAGGAAGCGCGTTCTTTTTGTGAACAAAAAGAACCAAAGAAACTTTGTCTATTCCTGGCCGCTGGCCGGGGCCCTGGTTGAGCGCAGAATTATTCGAAACGTACTATGATAGCGTCGAGGGGTAACGCGATTGCCCCCGCTATAATTG
>JANYCX010000051.1 GCA_025360065.1 Acetobacteraceae bacterium
AGTATGATCGCCGCGTGAAATCTTGATCGCTGAACCCATAATACCATCCCCAACAGCGAATCGACGCTGGGGGGAAGGGAATCACAAAGCACGCCCGTTGGGAATCCCGTGGAGAGTCAACAGATCAGGCACTTGGTATTACCTATTCACCATCCTCCGCTGCAAGGAAAAGCGCTGTCCGCTCAATCCCCCAGCAACGCCGCCGCGCAGGCATCAAGGATCGCGTCGGTGTCGAGGCCATATTCGCGATAGAGATCAACAATATCGCCGCCCTGCCCGAACCGGTCCGGCCCCAGCGGCACCACCCGTTGGCCGCGCACCGCGCCAAGCCAGGCATGCGCGGCGGGATGGCCGTCCAACACCGTGACCAACGCCGCATCGCGCGACAGCGGCGCCAGGATCGCCTCGATATGGCTTTGCGCGCCCCGATCGCCCGCGCGGCGCGCCCGACCGGCGGCGAGCCAGCCGGCATGCAGCCGATCCGGGCTGGTGATGGCGAGCAGGCCAGCGCCGGGTTCTTCTGATGCAAGCTCAGCGAAGGCAGCCTCGGCTTCCTGCGCCACCGGACCCTGATAGGCGATGGCGATACGGGCACCTGGGGCGGGCGGCACGATCCAATGGGCGCCGGCAATGACGGCGGCGGGGTCAAGCGTGCGCACCGGTTGCAGCAATTGCCGTGTGGACAGCCGCAGCCATACTGCCGAGCCATCCGGCTGCTGCATGTGATGGAAGGCATAACGCAGCAGGATGGCAGCTTCATCGACATAAGCGGGTTCGAAGCTCGCCAGCCGGTCGGTGCTAATGCCAAGCAACGGGGTGTTGATCGACTGGTGTTGGCCACCCTCGGGGGCGAGGGTGATGCCCGACGGGGTCGATACCAGCAGAAACCGCGCATCCTGGTAGCAGGCATAGATCAGCGCATCGAGACCGCGATTGACGAACGGATCATAAACCGTGCCGATCGGCAGCACCCGCGCGCCGTGCAGGCGGTCGGACAGACCAGCAGCGCCCAGCAGCAGAAACAAATTCTGCTCGGCGATCCCAAGCTCGATATGTTGCCCTTTCGGCGTCATGCCCCAGCGCTGGGCGCTGGCGAGTTTGGAATCGCGGAAGACATCATTGCGGGTATGCCGATCGAACACGCCGCGCCGGTTCACCCACGGGCCAAGATTGGTGGACACCGTAACGTCCGGTGATGTCGTGACGATATGGTCGGATAATTCCTTGAACGCGCCCTGGGCCCGGCCGATCTCGGCGAGGATTTCGCCAAAGCCACCCTGGGTCGAGGCTTTGCGACCGGCAACGTTGGGGGCGGGCAACTGGGCTGGCACGGCCACGATCGGCGCCGAGAGGAAGCGGCCTTCCGGGGTCATTTTGGTCGCGAACGGCGCGGCCTCGATCAGCGCGCCGACGGCCTCCGCATCGTCGCCAAGCCCTTCGAACCTGTCCCATTCATGGTCGGGGCGGATATTCATCTCGCCACGAAACAACTCCATCTGTTCCTTGGACATCAGCCCGGCATGGTTATCCTTGTGGCCCGCGAACGGCAGGCCCATGCCCTTGATGGTGTAGGCGATGAAGCAGGTCGGCTGGTCGCCGGCGGCGGCCGCGGCCCGAAATTCCTCGATCAGAACATCGACATCGTGCCCGCCGAGATTGTTCATCAGCGCCGCCAGATCGTCATCGGAGAGCGTATCAATAATCGCGCGCACCCCCGCGTCCCGCCCGAGATCGGTGAGCAGGGTTTGCCGCCAGGCGGCACCGCCCTGAAAGGTCAGCGCCGAATATAGCGAGTTCGGGCAATCATCAATCCAGGCGCGCAGTTTCTCGCCGCCTGGCTCGGCAAAGGCGGCGAGCAGCTTGCGGCCGTATTTGATGGTGATGACGTTCCAGCCCATGTCGCGGAACAGGCCCTCAATCCGGCCAAACAGGCGGTCGGTGACGACTGAATCCAGGCTCTGGCGGTTATAGTCGATCACCCACCAGACATTGCGGACATCGTGCTTCCAGCCTTCGAGCAGGGCCTCGTAAATATTGCCTTCGTCCAATTCGGCATCACCGGCAATGGCGATGTGGCGACCGGCGGGCAGATCGTCGCGGCCGAGACCATGCAGGCGAACATAGTCGGCCATCAACGCGGCAAAGCTGGTCATCGCGACGCCGAGCCCGACCGAGCCGGTGGAAAAATCGACCTCGCCGCCGTCCTTCACCCGGCTCGGGTAAGGCTGGGCACCACCGAACTGGCGAAGGCCGCGCATCTGGTCCACCGTCTGGCGGCCATAGAGATAGTTGATGGCGTGAAAGACCGGCGCGGCGTGCGGCTTGACCGCGACCCGATCCTGCGGGCGCAGGATGTCGAAATAAAGCGCCGTCATGATCGAAATGCACGACGCGCACGATGCCTGATGGCCGCCGACTTTCAGCCCGTCCCGGTTGGGGCGGATATGGTTGGCCTGGTGGATCATCCACGACGACAGCCACAGCAGCTTGCGTTCAACCTGGCGCAGCACGGCAATATTTGCCATGGTCTAAAGTCCCGCGAGGAAGGAAATTACGGCGGCGTTGACCTCCGCCGGGCGCTCCTGCTGGATCCAGTGACCGGCGCCCGCGATCAGCACCTGATCACGCAGCTGGGGCACGCTGGCGGGCATCGCTTCAAGGGCGGCCTTACCGAAGCCGGTAATGACCACATCGCGGGTTCCGGCGATGAACAAGGCCGGGATGGCAATGCCGGCGCCGGCCCACGGCACGGTCAGCGCCCAGTTGCGATCGATATTGCGATAATAGTTCAAACCGCCGCGAAACCCGCTGCCGCGAAAGCGATCAGCCATGACGTCGATATCGTCGGCGGTAAGCCAGGCCGGCAGGGTTTCGGGATCGATACTGCGGGCGAGGAAGCCTCCGCCGGCGGGCAGGCTCAGCGCCATGCCATCGCGTGGCGGCGCATCGCCCGATCCGCTGAACAGCACCTTGCGCAAGGTGGCGGCGGGATCGGCTTCGAATTCGGCTTCGGCCACGCCCGGGGTCTGGAAATACTGCCAGTAGAAGTTTTCCACCCCGGCCGCCTTCAACGCCTGCAACGGCGCCACCATCCCGCGCGGGCGGAACGGGACGCTCATGGCGACCACGGCGCGAAACAGATCGGGGCGCAGCAAGGCGCAATTCCAGGCGACATTGGCCCCCCAGTCATGGCCGACGACGACCGGATGGGCATCGCCGTACAGGGCGGCAAGGCCAACGATGTCACCGACGAGCTGCATGATGTTGAACGAGTCTACCTCGATCGGCGAGTCACTGCGTCCGTAGCCGCGCATATCGGGGGCAACGACCTTGTAGCCGGCGGCCGCCAAAGCGGGGATCTGATGGCGCCAGGAATAGGCAAGTTCCGGCCAGCCATGGCACAGGATCACCAACGGGCCTTCGCCGGCTTCAACGACGTTGAGGCGTATGCCATTGACCTGAACATCGCGGCGGGTAGGGGACATTGGCGGCTCCGGTTACGACTTCGGCGTAGCAAACCATGGAGGCGACATATCCCGCAAGCACGCCGCGATCGCGGCAGGCAGGTCTTCGGCGATCAGGCCCGGTCCGATGGCGGTTGCAGCCGCACCATGCAGCCATGCGGCGGCCGAGGCAGCGTCCCAGGCCGGCATTGCTTGGGCCAGCAGCCCGGCGATAACGCCTGCAAGCACATCGCCGGCACCGGCAGTGGCAAGCCAGGGTGGCGCATTGGCGTTGATCGCCACCCGGCCATCGGGGGCGGCGATGATGGTGTCGGCCCCTTTAAGCAGCACCACCGCGCCAGTCAGGGCAGCGGCCATCCGGACAGCGGCGATCCGGTCCGGGCCGGGGGCGCCGAACACGCGGGCGAACTCGCCGGCATGCGGGGTTAGCACCGTGGCCCCGCGCAAGGCGGCTGATTTGCCAGCACAGGCGGTGATCGCGTCGGCATCGACGACGATTTGTCGGCCCGATGCGAGCAGCAGCGGCAGAACCGCCTGGGCGGCGGCAATGCCGAGGCCGGGTCCGCAGACCCAGATTTTGCGCCGTTCGTCGGCAAGCAAGGATACGATATCGGCGCTGTCGACCAGCAATCCAGGATCGCCGCTGCGATAGATATCAGCGGCGGCGGTCGGGCTGGCGATGGTCAGCATCCCTGCCCCGGCCCGCCGGGCGGCGGCGGCGGCAAGGCGGGCAGCGCCGGTCATCGCACCCCCTCCGACGATGGTGACGTGGCCACGGGTGTATTTATGGGCGGTGACATTGGGGCGCGGCAGTCGCCACAAGGCCGGATCGTTCTGCCAGCAACGCGGCTGGACGGTTTGCAGCACCGCTCCGGGAATTCCGATATCCACCAGCGCGACTTCCCCGCACAAGACCCGCCCCGGCATCAGCAAATGCCCGGGCTTCTTGCGGAAGAAGGTGACGGTCAGCGCTGCCGGGGCAACCACACCGCGCGTGGCGCCGGTCGCACCGTCCAGCCCGCTGGGCACATCGACCGCGACAATCCGTCGGGCAGCCGCCAGCACCTCCGATATTTCCGGCGGAACATCGCGTTGCAGGCCGGCGCCGAACACCGCATCGATCACCAGATCGACCCGCGCGGCCTCGGCCGGGGTAAACGGCACCATCGGGCCGTGCCACTCCAAGGCGGCCTTGGCGGCATCGCCCCGCGCCGGGGCGAGGGCTGCGACCGCAACCGGCCAGCCGATCTGGGCAAGACGCCGGGCCGCGACATAACCGTCGCCGCCATATTTCCGGGGCCGCACAGAACCAGCACCCGACAGGGCGGGACGCGTCGACGGATGGCGTTTGCAACCGCCGCACCGGCGGCCTCCATCAGATCTGCAACCGCATGCCCCGCCGCCACCGCCGACGCATCGGCACGCGACATTTCGGCGGGCGTCAGGAGTTCATGCGCCACCGCAGCCTATCCGGCGAGCGACGCCAGCATCGCATCCCGCGCGACAAAATCGCCCTCGGCATGGACTGGCTGGATGCAGACATGGGTGGCGCCCGCGGTGAAATGGGCGTCAATCCCCTTGCGGATCGTCGCCGCATCGCCCCACAACACCATCGCGTCAATGAAGCGGTCGTTACCACCATCGGATAATTCCGCCTCGGAAAAGCCGATCCGCAGCCAGGTGTTGCGATAATTCTCGAGCGCCATATACCGCGACAATTCCGCCCGGCCGAGCGCGCGGGCACGCACCGGATCGGTTTCGAGGCAGAATTTCTGCTCCACCGCCAGCCACTTGTCCGGCCCGAGAATGGATTTGGCCTCGGCGGTGTGGGCGGGGGTGACATTATAGGGCAACGCGCCACGGGTGCGGGCGGCGGCAAGCTTCAGCATCAACGGCCCGAGGGCGGCCAACGCCACCGGCCAGTCGGCGCTGTCCGCCGTGCCGCGCTCCATCGCATCCAGATAGGCGCGCATTTCCGGCACTGGTTTGCCATAGACATGACCGCGAACCCCTTCAACCATCGGCCGATGGCTGACCCCGAGGCCGAGAATGAAGCGGGTGCCATAAAGCGCGTTCAGGCCGCGCATGGCCTGGCGCGAGGTGATCGCGTCACGGGCATACATGTTGGCGATCGAGCTGCCGATGTTGAGGGTTTTGCTTGCGCCGAGCATGTGGCCGGCGAGGCTAACCGCCTCGTGCCCACGGGATTCGGGGTACCACAGGGTGGAAAAGCCGAGCTTTTCCACATGACCGACAAACGCGCCGATCTCGGCTGGGGGCATTTTGTCGATCGGGTACCAAACGCCGAGTTTGCCTAGGTTCATGAAAAAGTCCTTTTAGGAGCGCAGAAAAAGTATGTTCTTTTTGTGAACAAAAAGAACCAAAAAAACTTTTTGATAATTGTTGCCGTTGGCGTGACCACTCGGCGAGTTCGCACGCCAACGGCAACAAAGTAGTGAAGTTTTTTTGTTTCTTTGTTTTCAAACAAAGAAGACCTTGCCTCAATCAATCTTAACCGAAACCGGCGGCATCCCAGCCAGCGCCGCGCGCATCCACGCCCCGGCGCCAGCAATGGCGTGTCGTCCCGCAGCAAGCTGCAAGTGAAACAATGGCCAGACATGAACCATTTCCGGCCAGATTTCCAACGTCACCGCAACATCGGCGGCACCCGCCACCCGGGCAAGGCGAATCGCGTCATCGAGCAGGGTTTCCGCCGCGCCAACCTGGATCAACAGCGGCGCAAGGCCGGTGAAATCGCCATAGATCGGCGCCGCCAGCGGGTCGCGCGAATTGGCGCCGTTAAGATACAGCCCCGCCATGCCCAGCAGCCCCGGCTTTTGCACCATCGGATCGGCGGCGGCACGATCATCCATGCTGTCACCGATCGCCTCCATGTCGACCCAGGGCGAAATTCCCCAGCCACCGGCAGGTTGTGCGAGGCCTGCGCCCTTGATCGCCAACATTGCCGCGACCACCAAACCGCCGCCGGCGCTATCCCCGGCGATGATGATCTTGTTGGCGGCAATGCCTTGGGCGAGCAAATATTTAAAGCCGGCGAGCGCATCATCCACCGCCGCCGGGAAAGGGTGCTCCGGGGCGAGGCGATAATGCAGCGCCAAAGTCCGGCTGCCCGCCGCGCGGCCGATCTCGGCGGCAAGGGTGCGATGGCTGTCGATCGACCCGAGCACATAGCCGCCACCATGCAGATAGAGCACCGCCGCCGCCTGATCGGCACCCGGGGTCGATGTCCATTCCGCAACCACGCCATTAGCATCGCAGGGTGTGACGACCACATCGGCCGGCACGCCGCGCGCAAGGCCCATGGCATCGAAGCCTTTGCGCATATCGGCGAGTTCGGGCGGGCGCACCCTGGCGGCAAGGGCAGCACGCAGCGCGGTGATTTCTGGATTGGGCATGGTTTTCCCCATTGGGTTGTTGACCTTTAGGCTATCCTAGGGTGGGTTGGCGGCAACAGCCTAATAGACGGCGGGGGCAGATGACCACGGAACCGGAATTCGATCGCTTGCGGCTAGACCAGCTTTTGCGTGCCCGGCTCGATGGGCTGCGTGGACCCCTGGACTTGCAGCGAATTTCGGGTGGGCAATCCAATCCGACTTTTTTTGCCAGTTACGAAAATCGCCGCCTGGTGGTGAGGAAGCAGCCACCGGGACCGCTGATGCCGTCGGCACACGCCATCGACCGCGAGTATCGGGTGCAGTCGGCGCTGGCCGCCACCGATGTCGCGGTACCGCATTTGCTGTTTTACGAGGCCGATGCAGCAATCATTGGCACGCCGTTCTATGTGATGGAGCGCCTTGACGGCCGGGTTTTTGCCGATGGCGCGTTGCCAGGGGTGACGGCGGCCGAGCGCGGCGCGATGTATCAATCGATGGCCGAAACCATGGCGCGGCTGCATCGGGTGGATTACGCGGCCATCGGCCTCGGCGATTACGGACGCCCGGGAAACTATTTCGCCCGCCAGATTGCGCGCTGGACCCGGCAATGGGAACTGGCCGCCCAACCTGCCATCCCCGAGATCACCGATCTGCTCGCCTGGCTGCCGGCCAATATCCCGCCCGAAGACGCCGCCACGCTCTGCCATGGCGATCTGCGCACCGGCAATATGATGTTCCATCCGACCGAGCCACGGGTGATTGCGCTGCTCGACTGGGAGTTGTCCACTATCGGCCACCCGCTATCCGACCTCGCCTATAACGCCATGGCGTGGCGCACCACGCCGGATGAATATGGCGGCATTCGCGGGCTGGATTTGCAGGGTTTGGGCATTCCCGGGGAGGCGGAGTACCTCGCCCACTATGTCCGCGCCGGTGGCCACTCTGCCGCGGTGCTGCCGTTTCACTTCGCGTTTGTGATGTTCCGGTTTGCGGTGATTTTTGCCGGCATCGCCGCCCGTGCTGCGGCCGGCAATGCCGCGTCCGAAAACGCTGCCGAGGTTGGCGGCAGGCTTACGCGGGCGTTGGCGCGGCGTGGCATTGAAGCGATCAACCGAGCAACGTATCGCGCGCCTGATTGATCCGGGCGGCGAGCCAGTCGGACCCGCCGGCATCGGGGTGGGCGGCGCGCATCAGGCGGTGATAGGCGGCACGGATATCGGTGTCGCTCGCCCCCGATTTGAGGCCGAGGATTTCAAAGGCCTGCGCCCGCGTCATGCTTCCCGGTGCCGCACGGGGGCTGGGTTTGGCGCCGGGCGCGGCAATTTTCGGCGCCATCCATTGCCAGACCAACGGGCCGAGAAACAGCAGGGCTGAAACCGCCGCCGGGCCACGCCCGGTCAACAGCAGCAATGCCCCGATCGCCAGGCCGCCGAGTGCGACGGTCCAGGCGCCGAAGCGCTTGATGTCCTTGATCTGGGCACGTGAAAACATGCCCAAGGCGCCCATGAACACCGCCAGCGCCACCAGCCCGAGGATGAAGATCAGCATGGCTCAGCCTTTGGCCCGCAGATCGCGGGCTTCGAGCGCTGCGACCGCCGAGATGTTGACGATGCCGCGCGCCGTTACGCTCGGCACCAGGACATGGATCGGCTTGGCCATGCCGAGCAGCAATGGCCCGACCGGCAGGCCGTCCACGGCGGATTTCAGCAGGTTGAAGGCAATGTTGGCAGCGTCCAGGCTGGGCATAATCAGCAGATTGGCCTGGCCGTCCAAGGCCGAATCCGGCACCGCGCGGTTGCGGATGATCGGGTCTAGCGCGGCATCAGCGTGCATTTCGCCATCGATTTCCAGCTCCGGTGCCCGTGCCCGGATCATCCCAAGGGCTGCCCGCATCTTGCGTGCCGAAGGCGAATTCGACGCCCCGAAGCTCGAATGCGACAGCAGCGCGGCTTTCGGCACCAGCCCGAAGCCCCGCACCGCGTCGGCGGCCAGCAAGGTCATTTCGGTGATCTGTTCGGCCGTCGGGTCGGGGTTCATATGGGTGTCGCAGATGAACAACGCCCGGTCGCGCAGGATCAGGCACGACAGCGCGTAAATCCGGCTGACATCCGGCCGACGCGGGATGATCGGCATGATGTACTGCATTGATCGCCACCAGTCGCCAGACCCGCCAACGATGGCGACATCGGCCAGCCCGACATGGAGCAGCATGGCGGCGGTCACCGGGGCACGGCTGAATACCCGGCGGGTCCCCGCGTCAGGTGGGGTGCCGCGCCGTCCGACCAGGGCACGATAAGGGTCCACCAACGGCGCGGTGATGTCGAGATCAAGTTCCGGGTCGATCACCTGGACATCGCGATCCAACGACATCCGCAAGCCCATCTCGGCGACCTTGGCGACGATCCGGGCGCGGCGACCGAGCAGGATCGGGCGGGCAATGCGCTCATCAACGATAATCTGGGCGGCGCGCAACACACGTTCATCTTCGCCCTCGGCATAGACAATGCGGGGCGGGGCGGCACGGGCGGCCTCGAAGACCGGGTGCATCAATTCGCCAGAGCGGAACACGAAACGTTCGAGTTCATGGCGATAGGCATCGAGGTCAGTAATTGGGCGGGATGCAACCCCCGACTCCATTGCCGCTTTGGCCACCGCCGGGGCAATTTGCAGGATCAGGCGCGGATCGAACGGCTTGGGGATGATGTAGTCGGGGCCGAATATCGGGGCGGCACCCCCATAAGCGGCGGCCACAACTTCGCTGGCCTCGACCCTGGCGAGTTCGGCAATTGCTTCAACCGCGGCAAGCTTCATGGCGTCATTAATCGTGGTCGCCCCGACATCGAGTGCGCCGCGAAAAATAAACGGAAAGCACAGCACGTTATTGACCTGGTTGGGAAAATCGCTGCGCCCGGTGGCGATGATCGCGTCCGGGCGGGCAGCCCGCACCAGGCCGGGCTGGATTTCCGGTTCGGGATTGGCCAAGGCCAGGATCATCGGGCGCGGCGCGAGTTTGCTTAGCCATTCCGCCTTCAACACCCGTGGCGCTGACAGGCCCAGAAACAGATCGACACCATCGAGCACATCTTCAAGCGTCCGCGCATCGGTATCCCGCGCATAGCGCCGCATCCGGTCATCCAGCCCATCGCGCCCGGCATGGACCACGCCCTTGATGTCGGTGAGCGTCACGTTCGCCGCCTGCACCCCCATCGCCACCAGCAGATCGACGCAGGCCATTGCCGCCGCCCCTGCCCCCGATGTCACCAGCTTGATGTCTTCCAGCCGCTTGCCTTGCAGCACCAGCCCGTTGCGCACCGCAGCAGCGACGGTGATCGCGGTGCCGTGCTGGTCATCATGGAAGACCGGAATGCGCATCCGGGCCTGCAACGCGGCCTCGATTGCCCAGCATTCCGGCGCTTTGATGTCTTCGAGGTTGATGGCGCCGAAAGTCGGCTCCAACGCTGCCACCACTTCGACGAAACGATCAGGGTCGGCTTCATCGACCTCGATATCGAAAACATCGATGCCGGCGAATTTTTTGAACAGAACCGCCTTGCCCTCCATGACAGGCTTGCCGGCTAATGCGCCGATATTGCCGAGGCCGAGCACCGCCGACCCGTTGGAGATCACCCCCACAAGATTGCCGCGCGCGGTGTAAAGCCAGGCAGCCTCGGGGTCGGCGGCAATTTCCTCGCAGGCGGCGGCGACCCCGGGCGAATAGGCAAGCGCCAGGTCACGTTGGGTGGCGAGCGGCTTGGTGGCCTCGATGGCAAGTTTCCCCGGGCGGGGCAGGCGATGATAGTCGAGCGCCGCCTGTCGCAGATCGTCTTCCATGTGCCGGCCCCCTTGGCGTCCGTGGGGAAGGAATACGCTGTCCGAGTGGGAACTCAAAATAGGCAGGTCAAGGCAAAAAAACTTTTTGATACTTCGTTGCCTTCGACGTGGGACCGCGGAGGGACCCGAGCCAAAGGCAAC
>JANYCX010000053.1 GCA_025360065.1 Acetobacteraceae bacterium
CTGATCTACACCCACTCCTCGGCGCGGATGGACACCAAGGCGAGCCTGATCGCCAACATGGAAAACGGCTCGACGGTTTATACCTCGGTGGTGCCGTCGGACGTGGTCGCGCAGGATCTGGGCGACGCGGTCGTGCTGACCGGCACGGCGCAGATCACGGTGCTGTCGGGCGGCAAACCGAATGCGTTCGGGGTGCGGTTTACCGATGTCTACCAGAACCAGGGTGGCACTTGGCGAATGGTGACGTGGCAGTCAACCAAGCTGGCTGCGTGACCTGATCCCCGGTTGCCAGCCCGTTCAGGTGCTGTAACATTCCCCCCAATCATAGAATTGGGGAAAAACCGGTATGGATATCAAAGGCAAAGTCTGCGTCGTGACCGGCGGCGCGAGCGGGATCGGTGAAGCCGTCGCGCGCGCCTATGCCGCAGCAGGCGCCCGCGGGGTCGTTATCGCCGACATGAATGGCGAAAAACTTGCGCGCGTGGCCGCCGATTTTGGCGCCCTTGCGGTGCCGACCGATGTCTCCCAGGAAGCCGACATCAAGGCGCTGATTGCCGCCGCCGAGGCAAAATTCGGCCCGGTTGATGTGTTCTACTCCAATGCCGGCATATCGCGCGCCGGCCAGGAAGATGCGCCCGATGCCGATTGGGAGCTGAACTGGCGGGTCCATGTGATGAGCCATGTCTTCGCCGCGCGTGCTTTGGTGCCGGGTATGCTGGCACGTGGGTCGGGCTATTTGCTGAACACTGCCTCCGCTGCCGGCCTGCTGACCTCAATGAATTCGATGGCCTATGGCGTGACCAAAAGTGCGGCCGTCTCGCTTGCCGAACATCTCGCCGTTCAATACGGCGATCGCGGCATTTGCGTGTCAGTGCTGTGCCCGCAATCGGTGCAGACCGGCATGACGCGTGGCACCAAAGGGGCTGCAAGCGTCGATGGCGTGATGACCGCGACCGAGGTTGCCCGCATTGTGCTGGATGCGATGGACGCGGAACGTTTCATGATCCTGTCCCATCCCACCGTGCACGAATACGAGCAACGCAAGACCCGCGATCGAAACCGCTGGCTGGTCGGGATGCGCCGGCTGCGCACCAAAATCTACGGCGCGCCCGCCGCTTAGTTTTGTCAGCTTACGCCGAGCAGTTCCACGTCAAACACCAAGGTCGCGTTCGGCGGGATAACCCCGCCGGCGCCGCGTGCGCCATAGCCGAGCTCGGGCGGGATTGTCAGCGTGCGCTGGCCGCCGATTTTCATCCCTGCCACGCCCTGGTCCCAGCCGGCGATCACCATCCCGGCGCCGAGCCGGAATTGAAACGGGTCGTTACGATCGCGTGAGCTGTCGAACTTGGTTCCCTTGTTTTCGGGGGCTGCGTCATCGAACAGCCAGCCAGTGTAGTGAACCGAAACGGTCATGCCGGCGACGGCTTCGGCGCCGCTGCCGATGGTGTGGTCGATCATCGTAAATCCTCAATAAAAGGGGGCGGCAGTTGCGCCGCCCCAAAGCGGGCTGACCCTACAGGCCGTGCCGGGCGTTGCGCAACTCCAGCATCAGGGCGTTGTTGGGTGGTGCAAATTCGTCCAAAAATCGCTTTCGTCCAGCGGTTCCAAACACCGGCAATCCAACCATAACCGGCTATCTGCAATCCGCCCGATCACCGGGCGCGGACAGGCCCGCAACCACGCGGCGGCAGCGTCGAGACCGGAACCGGTTAAGGTCACCGCGCAAGATGGCAACACATCGACCGGCAATGCGCCCGAGCCAATCTGGCTCGAACACGGTGCGATCTCGGCGAGCAAGGTCGGAAAAGCCGCCGCAAGCGCCGGTCGGATACGCGCGGCGGTGGCGGCAATGTCGGCCTCGGTCCGGGTCAGCAGGCGCAACGACGGCAGCCGTGCTGCCAGCCGATCCGGATCGAGATATAGACGCAGCACCACCTCCAGCGCCGCCAGCCGGCCCTTGTCCAACCGCAAAGCCCGTTTCATCGGATTGGCATCGAGCCGCCGGATAAGATCGGCGCGCCCGACAATCAGTCCGGCCTGCGGGCCGCCCAGCAGCTTGTCGCCGGAAAAGCTCACCAGATCGGCGCCGTCGGCCAGGCTGTCCTGCGGGGTGCGTTCCCGCGGCAGGCCCCATCGGCTGAGGTCAACCAGGCTGCCGCTGCCAAGATCGTCAAGCATTGGCACATTGCCGTCCCGCGCAATCGCTGCGAGGTCGGCGGGTGCAACGGACGCGGTGAAGCCGGTGATCGCGTAATTGGCCTGATGGACATGCATGATCGCCGCAAGTTCGGGGCCAAAGGCGGCGCGGAAATCGCGGGCATGGGTGCGGTTGGTGGTGCCAACTTCGCGCAACTTGGCGCCGGCGCTTTCCATCACGTCAGGGATACGAAACGCGCCGCCGATTTCGATGAGTTCGCCGCGCGAAACCGCGACCTCGCGGCCTTTGGCCAGTGTGTTGAGCATCAGCAACACGGCGGCGGCGTTGTTGTTGACGATGGTGGCGGCCTCGGCGCCGGTCAGGCGGCAGAGCAGTTCGGCGACGCTTGTGTCACGCTGCCCACGTTTGCCGGTGGCAAGGTCGAATTCCAGGCTGGTCGCTTGCGACATCGCCGCCGCCGCTGCCTGGGCAGCCTCGGGCGGGATTGGCGCCCGGCCAAGATTGGTGTGCAACACCGTGCCGGTCAGGTTGAAAACCGGGCGCTGGCCGGGGGCGAACAGGCGTGCCAGATGATCGGCGGCAAGCCCGATTGTTACGGACAGCGACGCCGCGAAGTTTCGCTGGTCGCGCAGCCCCGCAAGGCTTCCCCGAATGGCATCGGTGGTCGCTGCGCGCCCAAACATGTCGATCAGCACCAGGCCTTCCGGCGCGCGCAGAACGGCATCAACCGACGGCAACATTTCAGCGCCCCTTGTTCAGCCGCCGCTCATACGCCTGCGCCAGCAAGGTCGCCGGGAATAGCAGCAGGAAGTAGATCACGGCCACGGCAGTATAGGTTTCCAGCGGGCGGTAGGTATCGGATGTAATCAACTGGCCCTGGTACAGCAGATCTGGCACTGCGATGGTCGAGACCAGCGATGTGTTTTTCAAATGGATGATCGACTGGTTGATGAAGGGCGGCAGCATCCGCCGCACCGCCTGGGGCAGGATCACCATCCGCATCATCGCCCAGCGCGGAAGCCCGAGCGCGCGGGCGGCGTCCCACTGGCCCTGCTCGATTGAAACGATGCCACCACGGAATATTTCGGCAAAAAACGCACCGGAATACAGCGACAATACCGCGGTTGCCGCGATAATTGCCGGGATCTGGATGCCGAGGATCACTGGCAGCGCGTAATAGAACCACACCATCAGCACCAGCAATGGCATGCAGCGAAACACCTCGATCAAGGCCACGAGCGGCGCGTTGACCAGCCAGGATTTCGACAGGCGCAACACGCCGACGACAAGGCCGAAGATCAGCCCGAGAATGATGGTGCCGAACGTGTAGGCCAGCGTTACTTCGATGCCGCGGATGAACAGGGCTTCGTAGCGCCAGAGGAAGCCGAAGCTCCATTCGTAGCCCATTTAGACTGCCTTCTTTGTTTGAAAACAAAGACGCAAAAAAACGTCCTGACTTTGTTGCCTATGGCGTGGGGTCGCCGTGGGTTCGCAAGCCAACGGCAACAAAGTCAGGAAGTTTTTTTGGTTCTTTTTGTTCACAAAAAGAACATTCTTGTCTTATGTTCTAAAACGACAAATCCGCTGGAATATCCTCACGCTTGGCCCCAGTGCGCTCAATCCCGGCAATCATCCATTCCCGAATTTGCCCAGTGCCGCGGTTCATGTCGAGCCACGCATTGACCACTT
Organism: Acetobacteraceae bacterium; assembly: GCA_025360065.1. Classification (GTDB taxonomy): domain Bacteria; phylum Pseudomonadota; class Alphaproteobacteria; order Acetobacterales; family Acetobacteraceae; genus CAITOL01. The sequence goes on from JANYCX010000053.1 coordinate 3,848, forward strand.
CCTTGAAGCGGGTATCTGGCTCGCGCCGCACCCCGATGCAGCTAGGCAAGGCCACTGTCGGGTTACCAAGCAGTTCGAAATGGCCGAGGCTCGGGTTTTTACCAAGGGCGGTCAGCCCCAGCATGGTGGCCAGAATATCAACATCGGCGCGCCCGGCCTGCATCGCCAGGATGGCTTCGTCGCGGGTCTTGAACGCGGTGACCTGGGCTTTCGGGGTGAAGCGCTTGGCGATGACTTCATGCAATGACCCGAGATCGACCACGATGCGGATTTCGGGCTTGTTGATGTCGGCCCAGGTCTTGGCTTCGAACCCCTTGCGCAGCAGCGCGCCGAACGGGTGGATGATCATCGCGTTGGTGAACCCGATCGACAGCGCGCGCGCCGGCGTCGGGTTGAGCGCGAAGGCGATATCAACCTTGTTGGTTTGCAGATCGAGCACCGAATTGCCATAGGTGCTTTCGACATATTCCAAGCTGGCGCCCCAGATTTTGGCAATGTCCTTCGCCATGTCGACCGCAGCACCCGACCATTCGCCTGATGCGATGTCCTTGGAAAAATACGGCAATTCCCCGCCAAGGGCGGCGATGCGCAGCACTTTGGTGCGGGTCACCCGCTCAAATGTGCTTTCAGTCGCAGTTTGCGCAGTGGCCTGACCGATGAAGAACGCCGGCACAATGGCGGCGAGGCCCGCGATACCGCGACGGGACAGACGATTGGTCATCTCAGAAGCTCCTTCGGTGATTACATACCCAAATATGCGCGCCTGACGTCGTCATTGGCAGCAATTTCTTTGGCTGTGCCCTGCATCACCACGCGCCCGGTTTGCAGCACATAGGCGCGGTCGGCAATTTCCAAAGCTTCGACCAGGCGTTGCTCGACCAGCAGCACGGTCACGCCCAAATCGCGGATGCGCACCACGGCGGCGAGGATGGCATCGACCAGCTTCGGCATGATGCCCTGGCTCGGCTCATCCAGCATCAGCAGACGCGGCTGGGTCATCAGCGCGCGGCCAATTGCCAGCATCTGCTGCTCGCCACCCGACAAGGTTTCGGCGCGCTGGTCCAGACGTTCGGCGAGGCGCGGAAACAGGGTGAACACCAGATCGAGCGGCTTGAAGCGGTTGGGATCGCCGCGCCGCGCGTAAGCCCCGAGGCGAAGATTATCCTCCACCGACAGGCGCGGGAACAGCCGGCGGCCTTCCGGCACCAGCCCGATGCCGGCGCGGGTGATCATATGGCCAGGCACCCCGGCAAGCGGTTTGCCATCGAAGCTGATCGCGCCCTCGGTTGCCACCTGGCCGGAAATCGCCTTCAACAGGGTCGATTTCCCGGCCCCATTGGCGCCCACCACGGCGACGATTTCGCCCTTGGCGACGGTCATGCTGACGCCTTGCAGCGCGCGCAGGCCGCGATAGCTCGCCGAAACATTATCAAGGATCAGGATCGGATCATGCGGCATAGCGGTCGCCAAGATAGGCCCGGATGACCTCGGGGTTGCGAACGATTTCCGCCGAGGTGCCGATGGTCAGAATTTGCCCGAGATTAAGCACCACCGCGCGTTCCACCAACGGCAACACAATTTCCATGACGTGTTCAACCATGATGATGGTAACACCGCGTGCCGCCACATCGCGGATCAACTGCACCCCGGATTGCGCCTCGGTGGGGGTAAGGCCGGTCAGCATTTCGTCCAACAGCAATAATTGCGGCTCGGTTGCCAGGGCGCGGGCAACTTCCAGCCGGCGTTTCTCCGGTGGCGACAGCCCCCAGGCCGGCCGATCAATCCGGCCATTGAGGCCGCAAAACCCGATGATGTCGGTTGCCGCCCGCATCGCCGCCGCCGGCGCGCGGTGGCGCAGGAAGGCGCCGACCATGACGTTTTCCAGCACTGTCATCGTATCGAAACTGCGCACCACCTGAAACGTGCGGGCAACCCCAAGCGCGGCGCAGGCGACCGGGCCGAGGCCAGAAAGCTGCGTGCCGTTCAACAGGATCTCCCCGCTATCGGGGGTAACTTCGCCGGCAATTGCGTTGAACAAGGATGTTTTTCCCGCGCCGTTCGGCCCGATTAGGCCAAGGATTTCGCCGCGGCGGACATCAAAGCTGATATCGATATTGGCCGCGACCCCACCGAAGCGCTTGCTCACCGATCGAATTTCAAGCAGCGGGGACATCGGATTTCCTCCGCCAGCTGAACAGGCTGACCAGCCCTTGCGGCCGGGCGAGCGCCACCAGCACAATCAATCCGCCATACAACATCAGATCGACCCCACGGCCAGAGCCACCAAGGTAAGATCGGCTCAATTCGCTCGCCGGGATCAGCACCGCCGCCCCGATCAACGGCCCCCACAAAGTGCCAACGCCGCCAAGCACGGCCGGCAGCGCGATCAGGATCGAGAAATGCCCGGCCAGCACGCTGTCCGGGTCGATATAGCCGACATATTGCGCGTAAAGCGCGCCGCCCATCCCGGTGAAGCCACCGGACAAAGCCGCCGCCGCCATTTTGGAGGCGAAAATATTCACCCCGAGCGAGCGTGCCGCCACCACGTCATCCTTGACCGCGCGCCAGGCAAAGCCCCAGCGCGAACCCTCCAGCCAGAACGCCGCCAGCCAGGTTGCGGCGGCAAACGCCAGCACCACGAAATGATAGGGCAGCTTGGCGGTTTTGAACTGCAATTCCGCCCAGGATTCACCCTTGAACGGGATGAACACCCCGGTGGCACCGCCGACGAAATCCCAGTTGAGGAACAGCAGATAGCCGATTTCCCCCACCACCACCGTCGCAATCGCGTAATAATGCCCGGACAGCCGAAAGCATGGCCAGCCGATCAGCAAGGCCGCTGCCCCCGCGACAATCCCGGCGGCAAACAGCCCGAGCGTCGGTGGTATCCCAAGTTTGAGGTAAAGCAGGGTGGAAACATAGGACCCGATGCCGAAATACAGCGCATGGCCCAACGAAATCTGCCCGCAATAGCCGCCAAGAATGTTCCAGGCCTGGGCAAGCCCCGCGAACAGCACGGTGATAATGATCAGGTTCTGGGTGTAAACGTCCTTGATCGGCACTGGCAGCAGCGCCAGACCGGCCAGCACCACGCCGCCGACGACTAATTCCTGCCGGCGCCGTTTGACGATCGCGTTTGCCATCACAGCCGTCCGAACAATCCGCGCGGGCGCAGCATCAGCACCGCCAGATAAACCGCAAACACCCCAACCTGCTTCAATGACGGCTCCCAAAAGGCGGCGGTAAACGCTTCAACCTCGCCGATCAGAATGCCCGCGACCAATGCGCCGAGCATCGATCCGAAGCCGCCGAGTGCCACCGTCACATAGGCGATCACCGCAAACGACGCCCCGACATTGGGCCCAACATAGTAAAACCCGGCCAGCATCACCCCGGCCACGCCCACCGCGCCCGCGCCCAGCCCCCAGCCGAGGGCGAAAATGCGGTTGCGGTCGATGCCAATCAGCGCCACCGCGTCGCGATCTTCCCGGGTGGCTTCCAGTGCGCGGCCGAACTCGGTGCGCCCGATCACCAGCAGCCCGGCAAAGGCTGCTAGGCAAATCGCACTCGCTGCCATTTGCGGCAGCGGCAGATAGACCCCGCCAAGTTCGATGGTGCGCCCGGCCAGCCAATGTCCGGTGATCGACTTGAAATCACCGCCCCAGACAAATTGGCAGGCGCCACGGATGAAGATCGCGAGGCCAAAGGTGACGAATATCTGCACCATGCCGCGGTTGAATTGCACCGACAGCGCGCGTGCGATCAGCCCGTGATAAATCGCGATGCCAATGCCGAACAGCAGCACCGCGACAATCGGCAGCAGCAGCAGCGGATCGGTGCCGTTAACCGCCCAGATCGCAAAGACCGCATACATCGCAAGCATCATCAGCTCGCCATGGGCGAAATTTACCACGTCCATCAGCCCGAAAATCAGGCTCAGCCCGGCGGCGACCAGCGCGTAAACCAGCCCCATCAGCAATCCGCCGGCGGCGACCTGCAACAGATCGGCGGCTGTCATCGCGCTAGATCATCGCCCGTTCAAACGGCTTCGTTTGAACGGGTAAAGATGATCGTGAAGACAGGTGTCGTAGGGTGGGTAAGCGCTTGCGCCACCCACCATCGCAACAGTTTTCGGGAAACGGTGGGTGGCGCAAGTGCTTACCCACCCTACGTCCCGACGTTCCAGACCGGCTCCATGACTGCCAGCTCGAACGGCCAGATGGTCTTGTAAATCCCACCGGAAATCTGCTGCATCACCGGGGTGCCGAGGGTGTTCTGCCCGGTGGCATCGAACTTGATGCCTTTCCACGGCATGATGGTCTGATCGCCGGGCACATCGGTTGCCATCAGCGCGAGGCGAATGGCATCGGGCTTGGACGATCCGGCGCGGTTGATCGCATCCGCCATGGTCAGCATCGCGGTGATCTGGCGCGAGGTATTGTCGTTCATGTCCTTGTTGTTATGCGCCTTGTAGAGCGCATTGACCGGCACGATTGCCGGGCGCGACTTGATTGCGTCGCCCGCAAAGCTCGAACGGCTCATCGCACCTTCGGCGAGTGCGCCGGCACCCTGGAGGAAGGCGCTTTCCTGGAAGCCCGCCGCCTGGGCCATGATCGCGCGGGGCTTGTAGCCGATTTCGGCCATCGCTTTCAGGATCAGGATGGCGTCCGACGTATAGGAAGACGGCATGATCACGTCGGCATTGGCCGATTTCAACTTCTGTGCCTCGGTCGACAGCGACGGGGATGCCGCGCGGTAGCGAATATCGGCGACAATCTTCATCCCAGCCGCTTCGGCGAGCTTGCGCTGGACGTTGGAGCTGTCGGTGCCGAAGATCGAGTCTTCATAGAACAATGCCACAGTCTGCACTTTACGCCCGGTCTTGGCGCCAATGCCGGCGAAGAACTCGAACATGCCTTGGGTAAACATCTCATCATGCGGGCTGGTGCGGAAGAACCATTTAAGGCCGCGGGTGTGCAGGCTGGGCGACGAATTATCGGCGGCGAGATAGGGCACTTCGTAACGTTCGGTGACCTGGCTGATCGTGGCTCCGGTGGCGGAGGTGTAGCTGCCAACGATGGCAACCGCCTTGTCCTGGGTGATCAGGCGTTCGGCCTCGGCGCGGGCTTTCTGCGGATCGCCCTGGCTATCGGCGAAAACCAGCTTGATTTTGGCGCCACCAAGCTTGGGCAGTCCACCGCCGGCGCCCATCAGCATCGGGATCGGGGCGTGGGTACCGTTAATAATGTCGGCGGCAACCTCGTAGGCCGCCTTGGCGTCGAGGCCCACCGCCGCGCCATTGCCGGTCAGCGGATAGACCACGCCAATGACCACGTCATCGGCGGCACGGGCGGCCTGGCCGGACAATGCGAGGGCGCCAGCGGACAGCATCAGGGCACGACGGTTCATGGGCATTCTCCTGGTTCGGGCGGCAGCATATCTGTGCTGTCTAGCTTGCACGCTCGCGGCCAGGGGGCAAGGGGAAGGATGCGGCTTATTTCGCCACCCGACGGCGGCGCA
>JANYCX010000065.1 GCA_025360065.1 Acetobacteraceae bacterium
CAACAAAGTATCAGAAAGTTTTTTTGGTTCTTTTTGTTCACAAAAAAGAACTGCTTTCTCGGAGTCCTTCCCATGCGCATAGCCATCATCCACATCGGCCAAGAAACCAACGACTTCAACAAGCTCCTCACCACCCTAGCCGACTTTGCCGCCTTCGGCATTTACCAGGGCGCGGAAATCCTCGATCGCATGAAGGGCGCGGGTCAGGTTGGCGGCTGCGTTGATGCGGTGGCCGATGCCGGCATGGCGGTCGAGTGGGTGCCGGTCATTTCGGCCTGGGCAATGGCGGGCGGGCGGATCGATACGCCGTCGCGACTGTTCTTCGAGGAACGCATCGGCACCGGCCTGCGCCACGCCGGGCATCTCGACGCGCTGGTGTTCCATCTGCACGGGGCATGCTCGGCGGAGGGGGTGGATGATGTCGAGGGCGCACAGCTGGCGATCTGCCGCGCGGTGCTGGGGCCGGATGTGCCGATCGTGGTTTCGCTCGATCACCACGCCAACCTCACCCAGACGATGGTCGATCTCAGCACCGCCATCGTTGGCCACCGCACCCAGCCGCACGATGTCTACGATACCGGCCGCCTTGCCGGGGACATGCTGGTGCGTATTTTGCGCGAGGGGGTAAAGCCGGTAATGGCAATGGCGAAACTGCGCCTGATCACCCACCAGGAACAATATCTCACCGCCGCCGGCCCGATGAAAATCTGGTTCGACCAGGCCCGCGCCATGGAAGCCGATCCGGCGGTGCTGCAAGTGGCGCCGTGCCCGATGCAGCCCTGGCTCGACGTCGCCGAGGGCGGCTGGGCGGTGGTGGTGGTCACCAATGGCGATAAAGCCAAGGCCGAGAAACTTGCGGTACAGTCTGCCGACCTCGCCTGGTCGATGCGCCAAGACTTCATGGTCAAGGAAGCGGTGTCGGTCGACGACGCGGTGCGTATGGCCGACGCCGCCGACCGCGGCGTGGTCGTGCTGAGCGACACGGGTGATACGGTTTTCGGCGGCACCGCCGGCGACAGCAACCTGATCCTTGAGGCGATATTGCGCCTCGGCATCAAAGGCCGCGCGCTGATACCGCTGATCGAGTCGGCAACGGTCGCCACCCTGGTCGCGGCCGGCGAAGGCGCGACCGTCACCCTCGCGGTCGGCGGCAGTTCAACCGGGTTCTTCACCCCGCTCACCGTCACTGGCGTGGTGCTCACAATCGCCAACGGGCATGTGAAGGTTCCGGTTTTCCAGCAACCCGAATTCGATCAGGGCCGCACCGTCATCTTCGAAACCGGACCGGTCATACTGCTGATTTCCGAGCGCAGCGGTGCCGCCGGCAACGTGCCCGATGTCTATCGCGCTTTCGGGATTGAACCTGCCGACTTCAAAATGGCGGTGCTGAAAACAGCATCGAATTTCCAGTTCTTCAAATCCATCACTTCGCAAGTGATCCGCGTCGATACCAGCGGTCCAGGCCAGTCCGACGTCGTTGGCCTGCCCTGGCGCCGGGTGCCACGGCCGATGTTCCCGCTGGACCCAATTTCCTCCTGGCGGGGATAGCAGGTTGCGGATTTTCGCCGCCAGCCTGGGCACCGAGACCAACACATTTGCACCGATCCCGACGGATCGGCGCGCTTTCATGGCCGCCTATTATCCGCCCGGCCAGCACCCTGAGACCCCGACCCTGTGCAGTGCGCCAATCATCGCCGCGCGCCTTGCCGCAGCGCGCGAAGGGCACACGCTGATCGAAGGTACCGCGACCTGGGCGGAACCGGCCGGGATGGTGGGACAGGTAACCTATGAAGGGCTGCGCAACGAAATCCTTGAGCAGGTGCGTGCGGCCATGCCGGTCGATGTCATCCTGCTGGGTCTGCACGGCGCGATGGTGGCGCATGGTTACGATGACTGCGAAGGCGACCTGATCCGACATGCCCGCGCCATCGCGCCAGGCGCCATCATCGGCGTTGAACTCGATCTGCATGCGCATCTGTCTGACGTGATGGTCGAAAACGCCGATCTCATTGTTGCATTTAAGGAGTTTCCTCACACCGACTTCCTCGCCCGTGCCGAGGAACTGACGACCCTATGCCTGCGCGCCGCCAAAGGTGAAATCTCGCCAGCAAGTGCGGCGTTCGATTGCCGTATGATCGGTGGCTACATGACAAGCCGCGAGCCTGGCCGATCGTTTGTTGACCGCATCCAGGCTATGGAAGGCCGCAACGGCATTCTGTCGATTTCGGTCATCCATGGCTTCCAGGCCGCTGACGTTTACGATGTTGGCACCAAAATTCTTGTTTACGCCGATGGTGACCGTGCAGTCGCGGCCGGGCTTGCGGAACGGCTAGGGCGCGAACTGATCAGCTGGGGCGATGCCGGGATGCCGGTCCATCTGAAAACTGCCGAGGCTGTGGCCGCCGCGCTGCGCAATCCCGCGGGCCCGGTGGTACTGGCCGATCGCTGGGACAATCCGGGCGGCGGGGTCGCTGGCGACAGCACCTTCCTGATCGCGGAGTTGCTGAAATTTCCCGATATACTGTCCGCAGTCGGCGGGCTGTGGGATCCGGTCGCGGTGGATTTTTGCATCGCCGCCGGGCCTGGCGCCGAAATGCCGCTGCGCTTTGGCGGCAAGGCGGCAGCGACGTCAGGCCAGCCGATTGATGCGATAGTGCGGGTCCGCGCGGTTACCAATGACCTTGTCATCCCGTTTCAGCAAAGCACCGTCTCGCTAGGCGCTGCCGCCTGCGTCACCATCGGCAATCTCGATGTGGTGCTGGTGTCAGGCAGGGCGCAGACCTTCCACCCGGCGGTCTTCACCAATCTCGGGGTCGATCTGGCGGGCAGGAAAATCGTGGTGGTGAAATCATCAAACCATTTCTATGCCGCCTTCGCGCCGATCGCCGCCGAGATCATCTATGTCGATTGCGGCGGACCCTATCCGCCCGATCCGGCGCGCATCGCCTATACCAAAATTCGCCGGCCGATCGCGCCGCTGGATGCCAATCCGTGGTGCTGAAGGCCTGTCCCTCCGCGCCTTGATACCTGTGTTTAATAAATCCAAGGGAGAGTAACATGAGACTGAAAAACAAAGTCGCAATCATCACCGGTGGCGCACATGGCATGGGTGAGTCAGAAGCCCGGCTATTCGCCAAGGAAGGTGCGGCAGTCGTCATCGCCGACCTGCTCGAAACTGAGGGCAATGCGGTCGCCGCTGATATCTGCGCCAATCAGGGCCGGGCGATTTTTGTCAAAACCGATGTTACATCTGAAACCGCATGGAACCACCTGATCGCCACCGCGATCGCGACCTATGGCCGGCTCGATATTCTGGTGAACAATGCCGGCATCAGCGGCAGTTCGGTGGGCGACGAACTGGCGCTGGCCGGATGGGAAAAACTGATCGCGGTCAATGCCACCAGCGTTTTCCTCGGAACCACCCGGGCCGCGGCCGAAATGGCGAAGACCGGTGGCGGCTCGGTTGTCAATATTTCGTCGATCATGGGCTTTATTGGTGGCGCTGACAGCCACCCCGGCTACAGCGCGTCCAAGGGCGCGGTGCGGATTTTCACTAAAACCGCCGCGGTGCGCTTTGGACCGACCGGCGTGCGGGTGAATTCGGTCCATCCCGGCTACCTGCCGCCGATGCTAAACAACACCAACGCCGCCGGCCGTGACTCCAAAGCCGCCGTCACCCCGCTGCGCCGTCTGGGCGAGGTGCTGGACGTCGCCTATGGCGTACTGTTCCTGGCGTCAGACGAGGCATCGTTCATTACCGGCACGGAACTCGTGATCGATGGCGGCTATATCGCGCAATAGGCTGGCGGCGGATCGTCGGGCACTGGCTGCCATGTCACCCATGGTGCCAGTGCCCGGAATGCCCTAACGTTTGGTTATGGATCGCCTGACGGGGGTAGTGCCGCCTGGCACGGAGAACACCTGGAATTAATTCCTATTATTTGCACGACCGGAAGGTCACCTGGACACAGGGACCAATGCCGACCCACGCTTCTTCGTGCGCATTGCCGAACAATAGCCGCCGAAATACCTGTGGATCGACTGCTCCGATGGCCTTGGCCCTGACCCTGGCGAGGTCTTCGTCCATCGCAATATCGCCGAAGCGCCGACGCTTGGTATGAGTTTCGAGCTTATCGCCTCCACCAGCCCTTCTTCGGCGCTGCGTCGGGTGCCGGGTCAACGCCGACCATGATCGGATTAATCATCTGGACCGAAGCCGAACCGGTCTCTCGCGCCGACGCTAGGATGACCACGCCCGGTTCAGGCGCCGCCGTCACAACCGATTCGAGAACTTCTGGTGCCGCTGGCTCAGGCTCCTGGGATGAAATTACCGCTTGCACTGGTTCCACCGCTTCATGTTGAATCACGATCGAACCAACGATTTCGAGTTCGGCGCCTTGGGCGGATGACTCAACTACTGAGACTTCGACCACAGATTTGGCGATGGCCGCAGCCACGTCGATGTGTTTGAGTTCCACCATCGGCACCATTTCCTGAGGAATCGTCGCATTCGCGGGGACCGAACTAATCTCGAGTAAGCCTAGGTCTGATGCGGCATCTGTCGCCGATTCCGCGTCGATTTCAGCTTCGGCTGCCTCGGCACGAGCCATTAATTCAAAGATATCGACAAGTTCCGGATTTCCGCCTCCATCGATTTGGGCTGGACCTGTATAGCTTGGCACAGCGTCGGCGGGAACGGGCGCGTTTTCGACACGCCCGTCACGACGTCGGCGCAGACCACCACGGCGACTGTGCCGGAGGGCACGCGGGTGTCCACTTTCGTCCAACTCGTTCGGATCGACGTCGGGTTGTCTGGCCAAGGCGGGGTCAATACGGGCTTCAGCCCCGACGCCCAATTTATCGCCTATTTCGCCATTTGTGCCGGGCTCGTCACTGCTTTCGGCGCCGGTTTGGGGATTGCTATCTTCGCTCCCCTCGCGGCGGCCACTCCGGCGGCGACGGCGGCGACGCTTTCCCCGTTCTGCTTCCTCGGCTGTCGCGGTAGCATCCCCAGCAGGCGCCGCCTCAATACGGCCGACGGGTGCCCCTGGAACGGCTTCTCCCGAATCGGCAGTGTCATCATCAAAGATCAGATCGTCGTCATTGTCGAAAATATCATCATCGGTGATCGGCGCATCCGCCATCGACACTAGGCCCTGGCCCTGACGCGGGCGTTCGTCTTCCGTCAATGGCGGCCGCAGCCGGTCGATTCGCATTTCCGGCGGGATCAGGCTGTCATCAGGGGTGAAGTGCACGAACATGCCGTAGCGGGCTTCGATATCACTCAACCGGTCACGCTTGTGGTTAAGCAGATAAAGCGCGACGCCACCGGCAACCCGCACCATGATCTGTCCGGCGCGCTGTTTGGAGCCTTCTTCCTCTATTGCGCGCAGCACGTGGATGGCACTGCTTTCGGTGCTGCGGACATGGCCCAATCCGCTACAATGCGGGCAGATCACGAAGCTGGTTTCTGCAAGGCTCGGGCGCAGCCGCTGGCGGCTCATTTCCATCAGCCCGAAATGGCTGATCTGGCCGACCTGGATGCGGGCGCGGTCGTTCTTGAGTGAGTCCTTCAGCTTGCGCTCGACCATGCCGTTATGCTTGCGGCTTTCCATGTCAATGAAATCGATCACGATCAGCCCGGCAAGGTCGCGCAGCCGCAATTGGCGGGCGACTTCCTCGGCCGCTTCCATGTTGGTGCGCAAAGCGGTTTCCTCGATCCCGCGTTCCCGGGTGGAGCGCCCGGAGTTCACGTCGATCGCCACCAAGGCTTCCGCCTGGTTGATCACCAGATAGCCGCCGCTTTTAAGCTGGACGGTGGGGGACACCATGGCATCAAGCTGGGCTTCGACCGAGTAGCGCGCGAACAGCGACTGGCCATCCTGGGTATGTGGACGCCACGGGATGACTTTCTTGGCGTGGGCCGGCATCAGCATGCGCATGAAGTCGCGTGCCGCTTTCCAGGCCTCGGCGCCGTCGACGAGAACCTCTTCCACATCGCGCGAATAGACATCGCGAATCGAGCGCTTTATCAGGCTGGCTTCTTCGTAAATCAATGCCGGCGCCGAGGATTTCATCGTGTTTTCGCGGATATCATCCCATAGCCGCATCAAATATTCGCCGTCACGCTTGATTTCCGTCTTGGGCCGGGCGGCCCCGGCGGTGCGCACGATCAGGCCCATACCTTGAGGGATTTCGAGCTCGGAGGTGATTTCCTTTAAGCGGCGACGATCCGCGGCAGACGTGATCTTGCGCGAAATACCACCCCCGCGCGGCGAATTCGGCATCAGCACACAGAAACGCCCGGCGAGCGAGATATAGGTGGTCAGTGCCGCACCCTTGCCGCCGCGTTCTTCCTTAACCACCTGGATCAGCATGATCTGGCGACGATGGATGACTTCCTGGATGCGGTAATTGCGCAGAAAACGCGCGGTGCGGCGCTGGCGAGCTTCTTCGGCGCCATTGCCTTCGAACGTGTCGCCTTCGCCACCCATCGATTCCGGCATTGGCTGGTCTTCGCCGCCATCATCGCTGTCATCGGCGTCCGCATCGTCGCCCGTGACATCTTCGCCCACGTCGGCTACGATACTTGTCGGTTCGGGACTACCGAGATCAGAGACCGGCGCGACGAGTTCCGGCACCGCGGGCTCGAGCGTGAATAGGTCACCTTCCGCGGTCGGCGCGTCAGTCAGGGCGCTTTCGGTGGCAATCGTTCCCGGCCTCGGCACTTCGCCAAACTCGACCTCACCAAAGCCGAGTTCACCGAATTCGTTCTGGGTGGCCTTAGTTGTATCCGACACTGGGGCCGAACCGCCCCGGCGCCGTCCACTCCGACGCGGCGCCTCGATACGTGCGGCTTGCGCCAGGGCTGCCTGCGGTTGTTCGTCCTCGGCGTCTTCGGCTTCTTCGTCGGCGCGGGCTTCTTCGGCCTGCAACGCCATTAGGCGCTGCCGGTCCGCAATCGGGATCTGGTAATAGTCAGGATGGATTTCGCCGAACGCCAGAAAGCCGTGCCGACCGCCGCCATATTCAACGAAAGCCGCTTGCAGCGACGGTTCTACCCGAACCACTTTTGCGAGGTAGATGTTACCCTTTAGCTGTTTCTTGGTAGAACTCTCGACGTCGAAATCTTCGAGACGGTTACCGTCCAGCACCACCACGCGGGTTTCTTCCGCGTGGGTGGCATCGATCAACATACGTTTGGTCATCAGTCTTTACTCTCCGGTGGGCCGTCGATCGGCGCGCGACCTTGTCGGCAACCCATAGCTGGGCAGCCAACAGCGCGCGCGGGCGACGGCGAAGACAAGGGGGGAGAGGCAGGGCCGACTGCAGGGAAAGGTGGGGGAAAAATGCCGCCGAACCAAGCACAACGCCCGCCAGCGCCCTAACTTGGGCGCGGGGACCGTTGGTCCCGATGGCAACAGGCGTGGCGTTAACGGTCATGCGATCCAATCAATGCAATCGGGTGCGCGGCGTTGCGGCCGCGCCTGCCCCGGTGGAAATCAGTGCCGACAGTGCCTGGCGGGCGTTCCTGCCTGCTGGGTGCCATCCCCGCGACGGCGCATAGCGGCCGTTGTCTTGGCACGCGGCGGATGCGGGTGGTGATGCGCTGACTCACGGGACTTCGGACCCGGCCGGCGCGCATCGCCGAAAGCGCTCAGACCATGCCGCAAAGCGGGGGGGACTGCAAGGCTATATGTATCGCGTCGCAAAAATCGACATTCTGCAACAAAATTATGCCGTCGAACGGCCATATTCAACGTTTAAGGTGTATAGTTGCAGGTGACACGTTAAGAGATGGTGATGACCCCTGGCTTGGCCCCGATGCTGCTGCGCCGCCGCCTCCTGCTCGGGGCAGGGTTGCTGGCTGGTTCGTTCCTGACGGCCGAGGCTGCGCAACAAAAGGCCAACAAGAACGCGCCCATGCCTGCCGGCCCCTTGCCGCTGGTGATGCTCGATCCCGGGCATGGCGGGAAGGACCCAGGTGCGATTGGCGTCTCAGGAACTTTCGAAAAACACGTGGCGCTTGCCGCCGCGAAGGAATTGCGCCGCCAATTGCTCGCATCCGGCCGTTATCGCGTCGTGTTAACCCGTACTCGGGACGTATTCATCGCGCTCGATGACCGGGTTGGCCTGGCGCAACGCCAGGGAGCAGCAGTGTTTGTCTCGATGCACGCCGACGCGCTCGCTGACCGCTCCATTCGTGGCGCCAGCGTCTATACGTTGGGCGACGCCGCGTCCGACTGGCAAAGTGCGGCCCTCGCGGTGCGCGAAAATGCCGTCGACCGGGCAGGCGCGCCAGGCGGGCGAGATCTCGCCCGCATCCTCGGCAGTCTTGTGCGCCAGGAAACCAAAGTCGGATCGGCGCGCATGGCCCGCACCATGGTCACCGCGCTCGGCCACGACCTGCCGCTGCTAAGCCACCCGCGGCGTCAGGCAAGTTTCGCGGTGCTGAAAGCCGCCGACATCCCCAGCGTGCTGGTCGAAATGGGCTTCATGTCCAACCGCGATGATGAAGCGGCCTTGCGCAAGCCCGACCATCGTAAACTGGTGGCGGCGGCGATGAAGCGGGCAGTGGATGAGTTTTTTGCGGCGCTGGGGAAGGCGCGGTGAGTGGATGAGCGCCCACGTGAGGGTGCTGGGGCTTTCGGATGCGACAAGACAAATGGCGCGCGCGACCATCCGGATGACGAATATCGCCATTCCAAAGACAGGCCGCATTCTGCTCAAAGCGAAAGCCTGGGGAAAAACCTGGACCGCAGCGTCATTGGCGATTATTGCCTCCCCATGAGCGACCCCTTGATAGCCCGCGAACGCCTCGGCGCCCGACCGGATGATGCCGCCCCAGCCGTTCAACCAGAAACGCCGCCGCCACCGCCGCCCAAGAATCCCTTCGGCAAGCGCCGCACCCCTGCGGCACCTCGGCGGTCGAACTGGCTCCTGCGCTTTCTTGGGGGCGTCTTCGCGCTCGGCGTGCTCGCCCTCGTCGCGACCGGTACCGGCGGCTACATGCTGTACCAACGCTTTTCCGCTGACCTGCCAAACCCCGACACGCTGGCACGCTACCAACCGCGAGTGATGAGCCGGGTTTACGCCGGCGATGACCAACTGATGGCGGAATTGGCTACCGAACGCCGCATTTTCGTGCCCGTAGGTGCCATCCCCGACATCGTCAAGCAAGCTTTCATTTCCGCCGAAGACCAGAATTTCGCCATCCATACGGGCTTCGACCCGATTGCCATCCTGCGCGCGGGTATCACCGACGTCATGCAGTATGGGAGTGGCCGTCGCCCGATTGGCGCGTCAACCATCACCCAGCAAGTCGCCAAGAATATGCTGCTTAGCAACGAGACTTCCATTTCCCGCAAGGTGCGTGAAATCATCCTTGCAGTGCGGATCGAGCAAAGCCTGAGCAAGGGCCGTATCCTCGAACTCTATTTGAACGAAATTTATCTCGGTTTGCAGGCCTATGGGGTGGCGTCCGCCGCCCAGGCCTATTTCAACAAAGCGCTCGCTGAGCTGACCCTGCCGGAAGCCGCCTTCCTCGCCGTGCTGCCCAAGGCGCCCAACAACTATAACCCGTTTCGTTTCCCCGATGCCGCGCGCGTGCGGCGCGATTGGGTGATTGACCGCATGGCCGATGACAAAGTGATCACGCGCGCGCAGGCGACCGAGGCGAAGGCCGCGCCAATCAGCCCGGCCCAGTTCCGCCGGCCCGAAACCGTTGCCGGTGGCGAGTATTTCGCCGAGGACGTTCGCCGTTGGCTGGTGGAAAAATATGGCGCCGACATGACCACCCAAGGCGGGCTGGTGGTGCGCACCACGCTTGACCCAGTTTTGCAGGCCGCCGCCGACCGCGCACTGCGCGATGGGTTGGTGCGGTATGACCAGCGCCGGGGCGGCTGGCGTGGCGCGGCCGCGCGGCTCGAACTCGGGGCGGCGCTCCGCAATGGCTGGGCGACCGCGCTAGCCGGCACCGCCAATCCGCCTGGATTACCGCCCGAGTGGCGGATGGCAGTGGTGCTGGAAGCGGGCGATGCGGAAGCCAAGCTGGGTGTTCTTAACCGCACCGGGCCGGGCTTGCCGGCCCAGCCGGTTGTTTTGCCGATGCAAATGGCCGATCTCGTCTGGGCGCGCCCGCGGGTGGATGACAAGCTTGGGCCTGTCCCGAAGAAGACCAGCGACATCTTCAAGCCCGGCGATCTGGTGATGACCGAACTCGCGCCCGCGACCCCGGTTCAGGGTCGCGTCGCCGCCCGACCCGAGCGCTTGCTGCTGCGCCAGATCCCGGTTGTGCAAGGCGCGCTAGTGTCCATCGACCCGGCCAACGGACGTGTCCTGGCAATGTCGGGAGGTTGGAGCTTCGAGACCAGCCAGTTCAACCGGGCGACGCAAGCCAACCGGCAGCCCGGATCGAGCTTCAAGCCGTTCGTTTACCTGACCGCGATGCAGAACGGGATTTCTCCGTCCCAGCGCTTTCTCGATGCGCCGTTTGTGGTCGATAATGGGGCGGCCGGCAAATGGCGACCCTCGAACTACGAGCAGGATTTCAGCGGCCCAGTGCCGGTGCGTGTGGCGTTGGAGAAATCTCTAAACCTTATCACCGTACGGATCGCCGACCGGGTGGGGATGGAAAAAATCTCCCAGACCGCGATTGCCTTCCACATGGTTGATAGCATGCCCCTGGTGCTGCCTGCCGCGTTGGGCGCGGTGGAAACGACTGTCATGCGCGAAGCCGGCGCCTATGCCAGCCTCGCCGCCGGTGGACGTGAGGTGATCCCGACGCTCATCGACAGCGTCCAGGACCGCGACGGGGCGGTGATCTGGCGTGCGGCATCAGGCGAGTGTCTCGGCTGCGGCGACCCGACCGCGAAGCCCGCAATATCGGATGACCGCAAGCAAATCTCGGATGCCCCGAGCGTATTTCAGCTGGTGACCATGCTCCAAGGCGCGGTAGCCCGCGGCACTGGTTTCCCGGCGGGCAACGGGCTGGGTCGGGCGATCGCGGGAAAGACGGGCACCACCCAGGATTTCTCCGATACTTGGTTTTCCGGCTTCACCCCTGATCTCGCGACCATCGTTTGGGTGGGTTTCGACACCCCTGCGCCGCTGGGACCCAATGAAACCGGCGGGCTGGTAGCCGCGCCGATCTGGCGGGACTTCATGACTGTAGCCCTGAAGAATAGGCCTAAATTGACCTTTCCGGTGCCGCCGGGGGTGACGTTGGGATCTTGGGACAGCGGCGCCGGCATCATAACCGATGCGTTCAAGCCCGGGCAAACTCCGGGCGGCTCGACTAACCTCGCCGACCCCAAGTCAGGTAGTTCCCCAACCACGGCCGACGCCCCTGCAAAGCCACGCACTGGCGGGGTCGACAGCGATCTGGGCGGGTTGTATTAACGCGCCATGTCCGCAGAATCAGACTCCCTCAACGACCAGATCAAGCAGTCCGTCGCGCTGCTGAGGAGGCATCTTTGACTGGGATGCGTCCAATGCCCGCCTCGAGGAACTGAACCACCGCGCCGAAGACCCTGATCTTTGGAACGATGCTGCTAAGGCGCAAGCCCTGATGCGCGAACGAACCCGGCTGTCTACCGGGATCGACGGAGTAGTGACGCTCGAATCCAATGTCGCCGACGCGGTCGAATTGATCGAGATGGCCGAAGCCGAAAACGATTTTACGATGTCAGTTGAGGCGCATGCAAATTTGCGCACGCTCGCCAAGGAAGCCAAGCGGCGTGAGATCGAAAGTCTGCTGTCGGGCGAGGCAGACGCCAATGACTGCTACCTGGAATTAAACGGCGGTGCCGGCGGGACCGAGGCGCAGGACTGGGCGCAGATGCTGATGCGGATGTATTCACGCTGGGCCGAACAGCGCGGCTACACCGTTCAGTTGATCGAAGAATCCGAAGGCGAACAGGCGGGCATCAAATCCGCCACGCTGCTGATTTCCGGCCACAACGCCTATGGCTGGCTGAAGACCGAGGCGGGCGTGCATCGCCTGGTCCGCATCAGCCCGTTCGACAGCGCCGCGCGCCGCCAGACGAGCTTCGCCAGCGTCTGGGTCTATCCGGTGGTCGATGACACCATCGAGATCGAGATCGACCCCTCGGATTTGAAGGTCGATACCTACCGCGCATCGGGCGCTGGCGGCCAGCACGTCAACAAGACCGAGTCCGCCATCCGCATCACCCATTTACCCTCGGGCATCGTCGTCGCCTGCCAGACCGATCGCAGCCAGCACCGCAACCGGGCAACCGCGATGGCGATGCTGAAATCGCGGATGTACGAAGCGGAGTTGCAGCGTCGCGAACTGGTCCATAACGCCACCGAAGCCGCCAAAACCGAAATTGGTTGGGGCCACCAGATCCGCAGCTATGTGCTGGCTCCGTATCAGATGGTGAAAGACCTTCGCACCGGGGTCGAAAAGGGCAATCCTGAAGCAGTGCTGGATGGCGGGCTGGATGACTTCATGGCAGCTTCGCTCGCTGCCCGGGTGGGCGCGACTCGGAGTGCAGCGAGCGCGCAGGCGGAGTAAATCAGTGGTCGCCCAAGCTGAAACCTCCGACAATCGCCGCGCGATTGCGCTGTTCGCGTTTGCGGCCTTTGTATCAGCATTGTTGGCCGTGATTAGCCTCAACAAGATGAAAGATGCCGCCATCGCACTCAGCCTGGTGGGTGAGCGTATGTCGCTCCCCCCGTTGCTGCGCGCGCTGGGGCCGTTCGACGTCGCTTTGGCAGTGCTGACGGTTGCTTCTGTCATGGCATTGGCGCTGCACGAATGGCGTCGGAACGGGTTCAGCCTCTTGCTGGCGACAGCGACCCCGCTGCAGGCCTTCGCAGTGCTGACCGTTCTGGCCGCGTGGTTTGGCCAGTCCTATCTTGGCGCCGGAGTTTTGCTGGGCGGCGATACCGGCACCCATGTTGCGCGTTTCATGGAAGTTCGCCGCGGGCTCGAAAATGGTAGCCTGCCGCTTTGGTCCAACTACCAGTATACTGGCGCGCCGTTGTTGTGGTTCACTGGGCCTTTGAGTTACGTTGTGGGCGGCGTTCTTGCTTTTCTGTTGCAGGACGCGGTGTTGGCGACGAAGCTGTTCCTGTTCACCCTGCATATCGGCAGCGCTTGGGCCTGTTTCGTGTTTCTGCGGCGGTTGGGAATTCGTCCGGTCCCGGCGATGATCGTGGCGGCGGCCTTTGCCGGATCATTCGGCCATCTCCATCTGTTTCTGTATCGTGGTGTGTTTCCTCAGGCGATCACGCTCGTGGCACTGGTGGTGCTGTTTTATGCCGCCGACGGGCTGCTGCGCCGACGCGGTCGGCGGGCGGCAAATATGGTAGTCTTTGCCCTCACAACCGCATGCCTGATTGTCAACCATCAGCCACATGCGCTGTTCGCCGCATTCTATCTGGCGATTTTCGGGTCAATCCTGTTGGTGCTGCGGTTCTGGCAGTGGCGCGATCTTCCCCTTTTGGTGCTGGCAGGCGTCCTCGGGGCGATTGCAGGGGCGATCGCCGTAGTGCCGACGATCGTAGAGGCAGACTGGGTGATGCTAGAGGCCGATAGCGGCTTATTTCGCCTACAACTACCCACTCTGGAGCGTATCGGGCATTTGCTGCTCTGGCGCAACACCCGCACAACTTGGGGGATCGACTATTGGGCCTATCTCGGGCTCGGAATGATCGTCCTGGCGGCGAACGGGATCGTTGCAATGCTACGCGGGCGGCTTTCCAGTGACCATCGTGCGTTGGCAATCGCTGCCTCGGGTAGCCTTGTGGTTTGCCTGTTCGTCTATAACCCGGTTGTCCGCGACGTTATGTTTCTCCTGCTATTTGGAGGAATATTGGCCGCAATTGGTTGGGACAGTTTGAGCGACGCGGCCTGGCTGTCCGACCGGCGTCGACTGATCGTGGTTACGGTCGTGATGTTGGATCTTCTCAGCACCTCAATCCAGCCGATTACCCGGACCGATAAGTCCTTCCTGATCGATATCGGGCTGACGCTTGAGCGTATCGCGCCGCACCAGCGAGTGGTGGAAGTGGCTATTGACCGTAACGGAAAACTTGCGATCGACATGGGGCCTGACGGCAGCCCTGCGAGCGCCTATGCCACCTATCAACGAGTAGCCGGCAATCACAATATGGCTGCCACCCGCGTCCATAATTATTTGCTGACGGCGTTGGCGTTGGCCCAACACGATCTGCAGACCAACCGCAGATTATCACCTCGAGCAGAAACATTACTCGCAACGATGAATGTCGGACGGGTGATCTGCCATGCCTCTTCGGCTAATGGCTGCCCGGCTGATTTCAGCACCGCCCGCAACGAACCAGTGCTAGGCCGCACCGTGATCATCGCGGGCGCCACCCCTGTGGTTTTCAGCCGACACCTGCTAGCGCTGGCTTCGCCGACGGGTGCTGAAAAGCCCATGCTATGGCCATGGGATTTTGAAGAGTCAGCCAAATCCGATCAGATTTTGGCGATAAGCGAGTTTTTCGCCAAATTGGTGGACCGTCAGGGTTTCGACCCCGTAACAGCGACTGCTAAGGCCATAGCGGTCGGATCGGATCAACGCCTTCCCCCATTGCTTGCCGACAATAGTAACTGGCGCCCTACGTTACGAGACTATCAGGTCGGGTTGGATAGAGTGACACTGCGGATCGAGAGCGACCGCGGAGGCTTTGCGGCCCTCGCCCATCCCTGGTTTCCATCGCTAGTGGTGACGGTAAACGGCCGCATAATTCATCCAATACGCAGCACAATCGGGATGATCGTGATTGCCATTGAACCGGGGATTAGCGATGTCTCGTTCGAGGACGGCTGGACAACTGTCCGGAAACTAGCTGTTTGGATATCGCTGATCGGACTGCTCGCAATTGCAATGGTTGCCGCGGGTTTGACGTGGGTTGATCGATATAAGAGCAAATAGCCTGCCTGCGTTCGACTGTCCTGACGCGAGCATTCCTGTGAGTATGGCGTCATGTAGAGCCGGACAGGGTGTACACACCGCACCGACCCCATCCAACTTGTGCTCTGGCACAAACGGCGGCGGTGGTGCTGCGCCCGAGGACCCAGCGGCGCTCGCCGCCGACATCTAATACCAGCCGCCCTATCTAATGACCGTCGCCCATTCTCGCTTTCCGATTGATCGTATGCGGTCGGGATCGTTGATGAGGAACATCCAGGCGCTTCTGCACGCCTCGACGATGTCGTCGTAGGTTTCCCAGACGCGCGCACAGAGTTTGTTGGCGCGCAGATAGGCCCAGACGTTTTCCATCGGGTTCAATTCGGGTGATACCAAGCGTCGGCACTCTCGACTCATCTCGGTCTATGCAAATCGGCTAAACATTCATTCGATGCTTTCGTTCAGCATTTCGCTGTGACGGAGGCATCGATGTCCGCTCCGGTTAAGATCACGGGTATGGATCATACTGG
>JANYCX010000066.1 GCA_025360065.1 Acetobacteraceae bacterium
GCCCGAATGGCTGGAAGAGTCAGCCATTCGGGCGCTTGGTATTAATATAATCCGCCGCCCGTCATCGTACGGCAACGAGGTGTTAGCGGTGCTGCAAAGCTGGGAAGCCCCGGTGAAGGCGGCGGCCTAGAAACAGGCCGAAGCTCACACTCGGGCGGCCGGGCAAGGCGAACACCACAGGCGGCAATGCCTCGATCGTTGCGAACATGCCCGCATAGTCGGCACGGATGCGGGCGTCGGACTGGCGCGGGGCGATAATCAGGATATCGTCGCCGACCACCGGGGCGGGCGCGAACAGATATTGCCGGGCATCGATGTTGAGGCAGATCACCGCCGGATCGCCACCGAGCGCGTAGTCGATCTTGCCGGCATCCGACCAGTTCGGCGCGGCAATGCGGTGGCCGAGCAAGCCGCGTTCGGCTAAGGCGCCGCGCAACGGTGTCCAGTCCAACGCTTGCAAACCTGGATCGTTCGGCAACGACCAGGGATTGACCCGCAGCACCAGCACAGCCGCGACCGCCGCCGCAACCACCACGCCAACGGTCGCCCCGGCCAGCAAGCGCGGTTGCCGCGCGGCCAGCCAAACGCCGAGCAATGGAAACAGAAACAAATATCCCGCCGCCGCCCAATGGAACAAAATCCGTGGCGACCACAGCGCCAGCACCACAAACAGGAGAATTGGCCCGACCGCCATGCTCGCCAGCAAGCGCCCGCGCCAGTCACCGCGCCGCAACGCGGTCCACAGCACCAGCATCATCGGCAGCCATATCCATGGCAGCACAAATAATGCCTCGCCGGCCAGAACCGTCAGCGGCCCGAGCGGGTTAAACCGTGCCCCGCCAGCCCGGCCGCCCTGGAAGGCGAAGCTGATCCAGTCATGTGAC
This sequence comes from Acetobacteraceae bacterium, assembly GCA_025360065.1. Lineage (GTDB taxonomy): Bacteria > Pseudomonadota > Alphaproteobacteria > Acetobacterales > Acetobacteraceae > CAITOL01. The sequence goes on from JANYCX010000066.1 coordinate 885, forward strand.
GCGTTCCAAATCAGAACAGGCGAAAACACCTCAATCGCCACCACCAGCGCCAACCAGGGATAAGGTGACCGCAGCAATCGGCGGTGGCGCGGAACGGCGAACAGATAAACCAGCACCCCGAAAATTGGCAGCACGGCGGTGTATTTCGACAGCAGCGCCAACCCGGCGCCGACACCCACGCCAATCCAATCCGCCGCGTTGGGCTTTTCCAGCCCGCGCACCAGGCACAACGCCATGATGAGCAGGCCGCAAATCATCGGCCCATCCGGCAGCACCCAGCTCGCCGAGCTTACCCCGAACACCGGCGACAGATTGAATGCCAGCGCCGCCCATAGCCCGGCGCGTTCATCATAGAGCGCCGCCGTGAGCCGAAACATCAGCCAGGTTGAGATCGCAAACAACGCAATGAATGGCAGCCGCACCGCGATGGCACTGTCATTGCCCGCAAGCTCCAGCATCCACCACGCCAGCGGCGGATGGTCAAAATAGCCCCAGGCGAGCACCCGCCCGCTGGCAACCATGTAGCTTTCATCAACCCCGAGGCCGATCGCCCCGGCGAACCCCAGGCGGATCGCGGTCGATACCGCGATCAGCCCAGCCAGCCCCTGCCCCGCGGTCAATCGGCGCGAACGGTCTGCTTCTGCTCGCCCAAGCCATCAACGCCCAGCGTCATCACATTGCCAGCCTTGAGCCAGATCGGGCTGGGCTTCTTGCCCATGCCCACACCCGGCGGGGTGCCGGTGGCGATGATGTCGCCGGGATGCAGGGTGATGAAATGCGACACGTAGCTGACGATCTGGATCACGTTGAAAATCATCGTCTTGGTGCTGCCAGTCTGCATCCGCACGCCATCAACGTCGAGCCACATGCCCAATGCCTGCGGATCGGGGATTTCGTCCTTGGTCACCAGCCACGGCCCGGTCGGCCCGAAAGTGTCCGCACCCTTGCCCTTGTCCCAGGTGCCGCCACGCTCGTTCTGGAAAGCGCGTTCCGATACATCGTTCACCACGCAATAGCCGGCGACATGCTTCATCGCGTCGGCTTCGGAGACGTATTTGGCGCGGGTGCCGATGACGACGCCGAGTTCGACTTCCCAGTCAGGCTTGGTGGAGCCTTGCGGGATCACCACGTCGTCATTCGGGCCTTGGAAGGCGCCGAGCGATTTCAGGAAGATGATCGGCTCGGTCGGCGGGGTGGCGCCGGTCTCGGCGGCGTGGTCGGCGTAGTTGAGGCCGATGCAGACGAAATTCAGCGGGCGCGCGATGCATGGCCCGATGCGCGGGGTGCCGTAAACCTTCGGCAGGGTCGCTGGATCAACGGCCGCAATCCGCGCCAGCACGTTGGGGGCGAGGGAGGTGCCGTTGATGTCGGCGACAATGTCAGTGAGTTCGCGCAATTGGCCGTCAGCATCGAGAATGCCGGGTTTTTCAGCGCCAACTGCGCCGTAGCGGACGAGTTTCATCTTGGGGGTCCTTTTCATGAGCAAGGCAGGGCAAGGCTGTTCTTTTTGTGAACAAAAAGAACCAAAAAAACTTTTTGATACTTTGTTG
>JANYCX010000133.1 GCA_025360065.1 Acetobacteraceae bacterium
CCTTTCAGCAGGCGGTCGGTTGTCTCATGTGGATTGAAGGCTTTGAATGGTACTGTTTTTTGCGACTGATTGCGGTCTGCAGGTCGCCGGCGTGCTTTTTTGGCGACACATTGCCTCTACCCACGTCAGTATGCCGCTGCCAAGGCGAACATCCGCTTAATGTTCCAGGCCATGGTCACAAGGCTCCATTCGCCGCGCACCTTGTCCAACCCGCGCAGCAGAAACTGGCGGAAACCGAGCACCGATTTGATGATGCCGAAGACCGGTTCAGGGATTTGCTTGCGTAAGGCATAGAGTTTCTTGCCTTCAGACGTCTGCAGGCGATGCGCCATGGCGGTAAGCGCGGTGGGATTGTCTGGCGGCGGCGGCGCAGCAGCAAAGCGCGCGTCGAGCGAGAGATGATGCGCCTCGCGGCCCATTGCGATCACGGGTTCAATCCCGACCGCCGCACAGGCGTTCACGTTGGCCTCGCTGAAATAGCCGTTGTCGGCCAGCAACGTGATCACTGTGCCGAGTGTATCCGGCAGAGCAGCGATCTTGCCCAGCATCGGCGCAAGCTGCTGCTTGTCGTTGGGCGCCTGCACCACATCGGCGGCGAGCACCAGCAGGCTGCCGGCCGCCACCACCGCTTGGGCGTTATAGCATTGCTCGAACCCGCCGCCGGCAACCGCCATGATGCGGCTGTCTTCGTCGGTCAGATTGACCTGGTCGGTGGGCTTGGGCTCTGCCGCCGGCACGACAAGTGGCTTCCCGCCAGGCTTCTTGCCGGCCGCCTTCTTGGCCTCGTGCCGCGCCAGTTTGGCGTCGTATTCGGCCTTGGCACCCATATAGCGCGCCTGCGCCCGTGCCTCGATCGTGGCCTTCGCCGCGGCAATCGCGGCAAGCCGGGTCTCGCGGCGGGCCAGTTCCGCCGGGATCGACATCCCGTCCGGCACATCCGCCTGGTCGGCCGTCTCGGCGTGCGCAAGCAGATCGGCAACCTCGGCCTGCAATTGCGCCTCGATCTTGCCGGCATGCTCATACGACAGCGCGCTGTGACGGCTCGCATTGGCGTGGATCTTGGTGCCATCCAGCGCAACCGTCCCCAACTTCAGCACTCCCATCTCGCGCGCCAGGCCCAGCACCTGCACGAACAGCGCCTCGATCTGCGGCAGAAAACGGCGGCGGAACGTGGCGATCGTATCGTGATCCGGGTGCTCGTTCGACGCCACAAAGCGCATCGCCACAGAATCATAGCTCGCCCGCTCCAGCTTGCGGCTGGAAAACACCCCGGTCGCATACCCATAGACGATGATCCCCAGGAGAAGTTGCGGATGATACGACGCCTCGCCCGAGCCACGGTAGCTACCGGTCATCAAACGCAAATCAAGCGTCCCGACCACGTCCACAACAAAACGCGCAAGATGACGCTCAGGCAGCCACTCATCGACAGACGGAGGCATCAGAAAGTCAATGTCACGATCAATCAGGCGGAAATTGCTCATCAAATGATTCTAACGGATAGCTGCGCGTCGTGTTAAGTCCGACAGGCTGCTAGGCAGACAAGTTGCTTACCCGATGGCAGGGCGCGCAATCACCCCGCTCGGTAGCATGCTCAATCATCAATCTGCGATTCGGGAAGGACCAACGCCGAATAGTCGCGCGCGCCATGGAGAATGCGCACGATGTTCACCGAAATGTCCGTCAGCGCATAGAAAATCAAATAGTCACGATAGGGTTTTCGACGAACTCCAGACCGCTCAAACCGATCCGCGAGCGGAAAGGCAAGTGGCTGCGCGCCAATCGCAAGGGCACTGCTTTGCAACTCCAGCACGAACGACACTGCGCGCTGCGGGTTGTCCTGAGCGATAAACCGGGCAATGTCGCGCAGATCGGCTCGCGCGCGAGCCGATAGAACAACCCGCTCTATGCAGCCCTATCGGGCAATGCAACTAACTCCGCCACGAGTTCATCGCAAACTTCATCGAGATCATAGACCCGCCCGGCCTCAATATCGGCGAGCCCCTGCCCGATTGCCATATCCAGTGCCGCCAACCGCCGTTCACGGTCTTCCATCAACCGCAACGCATCGCGCACCACCTCACTGGCGTTATTGTATCGCCCACCGGCAAGCTGGGCCTGCACGAAACCTTCAAAATGCTTGCCGAGTGTGTAGCTGCTGGGCATTGGGGCACTCCTGGATTATATCATTGAATGATACTACTCCGCCCAACCCTATTGCAAGCATATTTGTCCCTAAAACTCCTTCGCACCTTGGTGTTTAACCTGTCTGAATGAGCACCCGACGACAATGTGGCTCCTCTGGACTGCCACGGCTTTGCATCGCTTTGACGATGGGGCGATTTATCGCCACGCCAGGGCTCGCGATGACAGCGGGAAAGCGGGCGCCCCATTTGACACAACCCCACAACCCTCGCACTGTCGCACCCATACCGAGGGGAGCCCTGCTAAGGGCTGAGAGTCCGCATATCGCGCGGTGACCCTACGAACCTGATCCGGGTTATTCCGGCGTAGGGACGGGCGCGCCACATCGCACACTCCCCGTCCCGCCGTCCGGCACCCCCATTGCGAGAGGACGTGCCATGAACGTGCAAGCAAAACCCGCCGCCGTGACCACCGGGCCGATTATCGGGTCGCGGAAAATCTATTCCTCGCCCGCCGGGCATCCCGATATCGAGGTGCCGTTCCGCGAAATCGCACTGCACCCGACCGCGAATGAACCGCCGTTCCGGGTTTATGACACCTCCGGCCCGTATACCGATGCGACAACGACGATTGATCTGACCGCGGGCCTGAACCCGATCCGGTCGGCTTGGCTTGCCAAGCGTGGCCTCGATGTCATCGCGCCGCGCGCAGTGAAGCCGGAAGATAACGGCTTCGTCCCGGTTGATAAGCTGGTCGCCCCCTGCCCGGCCGAACGCCAAGTGTTGGCGGCGCGGGATGGCACGCTGGTCACCCAGTTGGAATTCGCCCGCGCCGGCATCATCACCGAAGAAATGATCTACGTCGCCCATCGTGAAAACCATGGCCGCGCGGAAATGGCCGAAGGCGCCGAAGAACGCCGCGCCGATGGCGAGGATTTTGGCGCATCGATGCCCGCCTTCATCACCCCGGAATTTGTCCGGTCGGAAATCGCCTCGGGCCGCGCCATCATCCCGGCCAACATCAACCACCCGGAATTGGAGCCGGTGATCATCGGCCGTAACTTCCTGGTCAAGATCAACGCCAATATCGGCAATTCGGCGGTGACGTCCTCGGCAGCCGAAGAGGTCGAAAAGCTGGTCTGGGCAATCCGCTGGGGCGGCGACACCGTCATGGACCTGTCCACCGGGCGCAACATCCACAACATCCGCAGCTGGATTATGCGCAACGCGCCGGTGCCGATCGGGACGGTGCCGATCTATCAGGCGCTGGAAAAAGTCGGTGGCGATCCGGACAAGCTGACCTGGGAAGTGTTCAAGGACACGCTGATCGAGCAAGCCGAACAGGGCGTGGATTACTTTACCATTCATGCTGGCGTGCGGCTCGCCTACGTGCCGCTGACCGCGCGGCGCACGACTGGGATTGTTTCCCGCGGTGGCTCGATCATGGCGCGCTGGTGCCTCGCGCATCACCGGGAAAGCTTCCTGTATGAGCATTTCGGCGAAATTTGCGACATCATGCGCAAATACGACGTGTCGTTCTCCTTGGGTGACGGGCTGCGGCCGGGCTCGAACGCGGACGCCAATGATGCCGCACAGTTCGCCGAACTCGAAACGCTGGGGGAACTCACCAAGATCGCCTGGGCCAAGGGCTGCCAGGTGATGATCGAAGGGCCGGGCCATGTGCCGATGCACAAGATCAAGATCAACATGGACAAACAGTTGCGCGAATGTGGCGAAGCGCCGTTCTACACGCTCGGGCCACTGACCACCGATATCGCACCGGGCTACGACCACATCACGTCCGCCATTGGTGCAGCGATGATCGGGTGGTTTGGTACTGCGATGCTGTGCTACGTGACGCCGAAGGAGCATCTCGGCCTGCCCAACCGCGATGATGTCAAGGTCGGCGTGATTACCTACCGGATCGCCGCCCATGCTGCCGATCTGGCTAAGGGCCATCCGCTGGCGCAATTGCGCGATGCCGCGATCAGCCGGGCGCGGTTTGAGTTCCGTTGGGAAGACCAGTTCAATCTCGGCCTCGACCCCGACACGGCGCGGCAATACCATGACGAGACGATGCCGAAGGAAGCCCACAAGGTCGCGCATTTCTGCTCGATGTGCGGACCGAAATTCTGTTCGATGAAAATCAGCCACGATATCCGCAAGGATAGCGAGCGGATGGCGGGAATGGAGACGATGAAGGAAACCTTCAAGGCCAAGGGATCGGCGCTGTATGTGCCCGAACCGGCTGGCGACTGATCTGAATGCCGTGACCGCGCTGCGCGCTGCCGGGATCGACAACCCGGTGCGCGAGGTGCGGATGTTGCGCGCCCATGCGTCCGATCCGGTCCGCTTTGCTGAACTGTTGGCGCGGCGGGTGGCGCATGAGCCGATGGCGTTCCTGCTCGGGAGCCAGGGGTTCTGGACGCTTGATCTTGAAGTCTCCCGCGTAACCCTGATCCCGCGGCCCGATTCGGAAACCCTGATCGAGGCCGCGATGGCGGCATTGCCAGATAAGGCGCTGGTGCACCGCATTCTTGATCTTGGCACCGGGACGGGGTGCCTCCTGTTAGCGGCTTTGGTGGAATTCCCCGGCGCTTTTGGCATCGGGATCGACATGGTCGCCGATGCCGCGAGGCTTGCCACGCGCAATGCGGTGGCGAACGGACTTGCGGGCCGGGCAGCGTTTTTGTGCAGCGACTGGGCCGAGGCGATTGCGGGGACCTTCGATCTGATACTGTCCAACCCGCCTTACATTGAAACTATTGATATTGCTGGGCTGATGCCAGACGTCGCACTATTCGAACCGGCCTCGGCGTTGGATGGCGGCGCTGACGGACTGGATGCATATCGGCGGATTATGCCGATGCTGCCCAGCTTGCTCACGCCATACGGCGTGGCGGTGCTGGAACTCGGCCAGGGTCAGGCGGCTGATGTCGCCGGTTTGGCGCTTGCGGCTGGTTTCACCACCACTACCCGCGACGATTTCGGCGGCATTGCGCGCGCGGCGGTGCTGCGCCGCGCGTGACGGGATAAAAAAAATTTGGCAGGCGCGCGGAAGACGGCTAGGGTTAGGTGGTTCGGAAAGGATCGGCGCTTGCGCGGTCCGTTACCAGAGTCAAACGCCGCCTCGCTGGTCGAGCGTGGCCTGACCGGGGGCCCAAACAGACACCGACGGTTCAGTGCTGGTGAGACCCTGAAGGGGCCAGGAGCGGAAACGGCGTGTTCGCAACCATGAAAGTACAATTTTCCCTTGATGAACATGAAACGCCCGCGTGGCCGCAATAATTTCCAAGGCAATAACCGCAACAATGGTGGTGGTGGTAGCGGTAGCGGTGGCCCACCCCGGCAGCAGGGCGGTAACATCCCGCTCAATCGCAACCATACCTTTGACAGCGCCGGACCCGACATGCGGGTGCGCGGCACCGCGCAGCAGCTGTTCGACAAATACCTCCAGCTTGGGCGCGACGCGACTGGGGTGGGCGATCGGGTGATGGCGGAAAGCTATTTCCAATATGCTGAACATTATTTCCGCATCCTGGGCGCGATGAACCTTGCCGCCCAGCAGGGTTCTGGGCAAGCGGGGGGTGGCCAGGCCAACAATAACCAGACACGCCGCTATCAGCAGGATGGCGATCCGGATCCGGAAGACGGCGACGCGGTAACTTTGCCGGGCTATGGCGAGCAGCCGATGGCGGTCGAAGGCCGGGAAATCCCGATTGCGGCGGCGCCACCGGAAGACTGATCTACTATTGATTTGGGTGAGTGATTCCCAGTTTTGATGAGACCATCAAAACCGATCACACGCTAATGCGGCACTGAGGCGGGCGGCTTCGTCGCCCGTCACCAGACCGTGGCGGATGAATAACGCGATCAGCACCACACTCACGTTGAATTTGAACGCGTCGGACGTGCGGACCGCGTGCAGCGCCCGCTCGATCGGCCACAACTCGAATCCAGCGACCTCGCCATCGGTTGGCATGGGGATGAAATCCTGCGGCAATTCAACCTCGTAGCAATGCAGAATGTCACGTCGCAGACCTTCCGCACGCTCCATCGCGTAGGTGATCGTGGTGCAAAGCCGGGCGTTGGCCAATAATGCCGCAGGCATCGCGGCTTCTTCCATGGCTTCCTTGACCAGACAGTCCCACGGCGTGTAGCCGGCCGGGATGCCGCCGGCGACGATGTGGTCGAGCTTGTTGGGGTCCAGCGCCTTGTTGGCGGCGCGCCGGGCGACCCACAGATGCAAACCGTCGGCCCGACGCACCAGCCCGTCGAGGTGCACGCCCGCCGCGGCAATGCCCAAGCTGGGCAAAGCGCCGCGATCGATGGTTGACAGCACCGGTCCATTTGGCGTGGCGCGGACGTCGAATAGTTCATCGCGCACCCGGCCAAAGCCCAACCCGGCCATCTGACGGCCGAGGTCGGGCAGGTGATCGGCGTCCAACAGGGTGAGACCCTGGGCATCGCGCCGCACGCCGGCGAGTTGTTCGAGTGCCGCTGCGACAGCCGGCGTCACCCAGCCGACAATCTGCCCATCGAGCCGAAGCGCGATCCGCGATCCTGGCAGTTCGGCGTTGTTGCAGGCGGTGATGTGACGTTGCAGGGAGTTGTCCATATTCTTGCCCTAGCCCGGAATGGCCGCCCCGCCAAACGGCCCATTTAAAAACGAGCAGCAACGTGCCACATTCGGTGCATGAGACGCACCACAGGCGCAAAGCCGCTGACCCTTCCTGGCGCGCAGCACACCACGCTGCAAACCCTCGCGGCCCTGCTGCCGTTCCTGTGGCCGAAGGATGATATTGGCGCCAGGGTGCGGGCGTCCCTCGCCGGATTGTTCCTGGTGATATCGAAAGTCGCCAATGTCTGCGTGCCGCTGGTTTATGCCGCAGCGGTTGATGCGCTGCTGCCCACCGGCACCAACCCGATCATCGCGGTGCCGGCAGCGCTCATTATCGGATACGGCTTGTTAAGGGTCACTGCGTCCGGGTTCGGCGAAATGCGCGACGCGATTTTCGCCGCCGTGCAACAGCGCACGGTCCGGCGGATTGCGCTGCAAACCTTCCAGCACATGCACAAATTGTCGCTGCGCTTCCACCTCGATCGTGCCACTGGCGGGCTGTCGCGCGCCATCGAACGCGGCACCACCGGCGTCGAAGCGGTATTGCGCATGATGGTGTTCAGCGTGGTGCCGACCCTGCTCGAAGTGGTGATGGTCACGGTTATTCTGTGGAACATCTTCGGCTGGGAGTTTTCCGCCGTTACCCTGGTAGCCGTCGGGCTTTATTTGTTCTTCACCTTCATTTTCACCAACTGGCGGGTGCGCATCCGCCGGACGATGAACGAGACCGACAGCGACGCGCAATCGAAGGCGGTAGACAGCCTGCTGAACTACGAAACCGTGAAGTATTTCGGCAACGCCCAGCACGAGGCGCATCGCTTCGATCAGGCCTGGGCGCGCTATGAACGCGCCGCGGTCAAAAGCCAGGTCACGCTCAACCTGCTCAATCTCGGCCAGGCCTCGATCATCGCGTTCGGTCTCGCAGTGGTGATGATGATGGCGGCCCGGGGGGTGGAAGCGGGCACGATGACAGTTGGGCGCTTCGTGCTGGTCAACACCTATCTGATGCAGCTTTACCAGCCGCTGAACATGCTCGGGACGGTCTACCGCGAGATCAAGCAGGGTTTGACCGACATGGAACAGATGTTCCGGCTGTTGGCGCTGAGCCAGGAAGTTGCCGACAAGCCGGGCGCGCCGGTGTTGCAGATTGATGCCGGCGAAGTGGTGTTCGACGATGTCCGCTTCGGCTATCAGCCCGAGCGCACCATCCTGAAGGGCTTGAGCTTCCGTGTCCCCGCCGGCCGGTCGCTGGCGATTGTCGGGCCAACCGGGGCCGGCAAATCCACCATTAACCGGCTGCTGTTTCGGTTTTACGATGTTTCCAGTGGCGCCATCCGCATCGGTGGGCAGGACATCCGTGATGTGACCCAGGACAGTTTGCGCGCCGCCATCGGCGTTGTGCCGCAAGACACCGTGCTGTTCAACGACACCATCGGCTATAACATCGCCTATGGCCGCACCGGCGCGACGCAGGACCAGATCGAGCACGCGGCGCGGTTAGCCCAGGTGCATGATTTCGTGCTGCGACTGCCAGATGGCTATAATACGCGGGTGGGCGAACGCGGGTTGAAATTGTCGGGCGGGGAAAAGCAGCGCGTCGCCATTGCCCGCACCATTCTGAAAGATCCGCGCATCCTGATTTTGGATGAGGCCACGAGCGCGCTTGACACTGGCACTGAACAGGAAATCCAGTCCGCCTTGTGCGCTGTGTCGGCCAACCGCACCACCATCACCATCGCGCATCGGCTTTCGACCGTGGTTGATGCCGACCAGATTATTGTGTTGGACCAGGGCGAAGTGGTGGAACGTGGCACCCATGCCGAGTTGCTGGCACAGGATGGTGTTTATGCACGGATGTGGGCGATGCAGGCCGAACAGCAGGAAAAGCTGGCGGCGGACTGATTAGCCGGCGACGCGCATAAGCACGCGCCTTACTGCCATTGGCGTCCAATCCGTTCCGCGAACGGTACGAATACCCTTTGCATTGAGGGCATCGGCAATGGCGCGAAGGCTGCTGGCGCCACCGTCCTGGGCGTCGCGGATTGAAGGCATCAGAATCTGGGCAGCATCGTCGGCATAAAGCCGCCGCGCCTGCGCCGCCGCGGCAACGCCCTTGCGCCATTCGGCCGGCTGCTGACGCAGCTTGTGGGTTTCTTTGTCAGTCATGGCCCGTCATTTTTTGGACCTTGGTACGATATCTCGGGCGATGGAGGGGGATGGTGGAGCCAAGCGGGATCGAACCGCTGACCTCCTCATTGCGAACGAGGCGCTCTCCCAGCTGAGCTATGGCCCCATCCCCGGCGGAAAACCTACCCAGCGCGTCCCCAGGTCGGTGGGCGCGGACAATGCTTACGGCGGGCAGGCAAGTCAAGCGACCTTCCGCGCTTGCACGGTATGTCGGGGTTGCCGGGCCGGGTTGCAGGGAGTTTGTCGTGTCGCTAGGTTGCGCCGCCGGAGCAGGGGTCGCCGCACATGATCACAATTTTATTCAACATCCTAAACGAAGTCCTGTGGTTGTACCAATGGGCGGTTATCTTGGCCGCGCTGTTCAACATGCTGGCTCAGTTCGGGGTACTTGATACTAAAAACCGGTTTGTCTGGTCGATCGGCGACTTCCTGTATCGCATCACCGAACCCGCGCTGCGGCGCATCCGCAATGTGGTGCCAAGCTTCGGCAGCATTGACATTAGCCCGCTGGTGCTCATTTTCAGCATCTATATCCTGCAACAAATCCTGCAACGGATTTATGCGGCGATTATGTACGGCAACATCTCCGGCCTTCTGCTTTAGGTGACTGCCCGTATTATCGACGGCAAAGCGGCGGCCGCAATTCTGCGTGCCCATGTTGCCGAAATTGTCAGCGGCCTAGATTTCCGCCCCGGCCTTGCCGTGGTGCTGGTCGGCGACGATCCGGCGAGCCGGGTTTATGTCCGCAGCAAGGACCGCGCGGCGGCGCAGGCCGGAATTATGGCGCGGACGATCTATCTGCCGGTTGATACGACCGAAGCCACCTTGCTGGCCCAGATTGCCGCGTTGAACGCCGATCCGGAGATTGATGGCATCCTGGTGCAAATGCCGCTGCCGGCGCAGATCCGGCTGGATGCGGTGCTCGATGCCATTGATCCGGCCAAGGATGTCGATGGGCTGACCCCTGTCAGCACCGGGCTGTTGCTGGCGGGGCGGGCAAGCTTGCAGCCCTGCACCCCGCGCGGGGTGATGCACTTGCTGGCGTCAATGGAATTGTCCGGCATGCGCGCGATTGTGCTCGGCAGGTCGGTGCTGGTCGGCAAGCCGATGGCGGCTTTGCTGACCAACGCCCACGCCACGGTGACCATTGCCCACTCGCGGACCCGTGATCTCGCGGGTGAGTGCCGCCGTGCCGATCTGGTCGTAGCCGCGATCGGCCGGCCGGAAATGATTCGTGGCGCCTGGATCAAACGGGATGCGGTGGTGATCGATGTTGGGATCAACCGGCTCGGCGACGGGCGGTTGGTCGGTGATGTCGACTACGCGGAAGCAGTGCTGATCGCCGAAGCGATTACCCCGGTGCCGGGCGGGGTTGGCCCGATGACGATTGCGTGTCTGCTGGAGAACACCGTGACAGCGGCAATAGCGCGGCGTCAGTTGGCCGCCGCGTAAAGCCTGGCGCGCGGTGCCGGGCGGCCTTTGGTATCCATGGCGAACCGGGTTGCGGCGGGAGTCGCCCGCACCAGCTCGGCGCGGGTCACTTTCTGTGGCGGGGCAATGAAGCCGTAGGCGCGGTAGGTGTGGCCGCCCATCTGATTGGTCGGCGGATACCAGACGCGGATTTGCGTCCAGTCATTCCGTTCCGAGACATCGATCACGAGCTGGTCCTGATCGACCACCCCCGGCTCCCAATTGGCCTGGATGAGGTGGATTTGACGTGGTCCCAGCACACCCGACACCACGCCAACATGGCCGGATGGCAGGCGGTCCTGTTTGCGCAATACCAGCACCGCGCCGATTTCCGGGATGGTGCCGCGTCGGTAGCGTGGGGGGGCTGCGTCCCACCAGTCATAGGCATCGCCGTAGAGCGCGACGCCCGAAAGCTCGCGGGCGAACGGCGCGCAATTGATGCCGGGCTGGCGGGTAGAACTCCCGACGCCGTACGAAGCTGTTTGCGTGCTGCTGCCACAGGCGGCGAGCAGCAACAGCAGCACAAATGGGAGCGCGCGGGACAGCATGGTTCGTGTGGTTTAGCAGAGTTTCCGTGCAGGTGACAGAACTCGTTGGGCTTTAACCCGCCAACAACGTCTCCATCACATAAGCCTGATGCGCCCCGAGCGCGGGTCCGGTCCAGCCAATGGCGGCTTCCGGCGGATCGCCATCCATGCGGATTGCCGGACCAAAATGCAGGGTGCGGCCAATCAGCGGATCGGTGACCTCCATCACCGCTTTCCGTGCCAGGAAATGCGGGTCGGCGGCGGCGTCGGCGATGTCGTAGAGCCGTGTTGCCGGCACATCGGCGGCTTCAAGCATGTCCTCGGCGGTTTTGGCCGGCAGGGTCATGGTCCAGGCGGCGATGGTCGCATCCAACGCCGCGACATTGGCGCAGCGATCAGCATTGGTCAGGTAGCGCGGATCATCCGCGAGCGCCGACTGGCCGATCACTGCCATCAAGCGGCGGAAAATCAGGTCGGAATTGCCCGCCACGCACAGCCATCTGCCGTCGGCGCAGGGATAGGTGTTGGTGGGTGCGGCGGTCGGGATGCCGGCGCCGGCGGGTTGGCGGATGCGGCCGTCGATGGCGTATTCCGGCAGCATGCCTTCCATCAAGGACAAGATGCTGTCGACCAGATTGACATCGACGATGCGTCCGCGCCCGGTGCCGGTCACGTCGCGTTCATACACCGCCGAGAGCAGGCCGATGGCGGCATACAGCCCGGCGAGGTCGTCGCCGATCGAAATCCCGCAACGCGGCGGCGGCAATTCGCTGGACCCGGTGGGATGCGCGGTGAGGTGTCGGATGCCGCCCATCGCCTCGCCAATTGCGCCAAAGGCCGGCTTGTCACGATAGGGGCCGTCCTGGCCGTAACCGGACACCCGGGCGATCACCAGACGCGGGTTGCGGGCGTGCAGCAGATCGGGGCCGAGACCGAGCTTCTCGATCTGGCCGGGGCGGAAATTCTCCACCAGCACGTCGGCGCGGTCGATCAGGCGCAACGCAGCGTCACGATCGCGTTTGAGATCCAATACCACTGACAATTTATTGCGGCCATGAATGCTGAACCACACCGGATGACCGTTGACTTTCGCACCCCAGCCGCGGATCGGATCGCCGGCGGGGGGTTCGATCTTGATGACCTCGGCACCGAGATCGGCCAGCACCCGGGTGCAGAACGGTCCGGCGATGTAATGGCCGAGCTCGACGATCTTCAACCCGACCAAAGGGCCAACGCGGGGGGGAGGTGCGGTCATTT
>JANYCX010000139.1 GCA_025360065.1 Acetobacteraceae bacterium
ATCCGCGCTTCGGACCCGGCGGCTTGCAGGGTTTCGCGGAGATAGGATTGCAGGATCGGGGTGCCGCCGATTTCGATGAACAGCCGGGCACCTGCCGAGGCAGTGTGCACCGCACCGCGGAAACGCACCCGGTCGCGCAGATTGTGCCACCAGTAATCCGGGGTGCAGCCGGCTTGCTCCAGCACGGTGGTGGTCACCGTCGAAATCATCCGCGCCTGGGCCGGATGCACTGTCATATCAGCCAGTTCGCGCACCAGCGCGCCGGCCACCGGGTCCATCGCCGCGCTGTGGAAGGCGTAATCCAGATCGAGCGCCAGATAGCTCCAGCGGCGTGCCTCGGCGATGTCACTGAGCCGGGCAAGCATTGCCTCAGGGCCGGCAATGGTGACCGCGCGCGGGCCGTTTTCGGCGGCAAGTTCGAGGGCCGGGCCGGGCAGGCCGGCAGATGCCTCGGCCAATGCCGGCAGTGCGTCGTCGATGCCGCAGCCCAAGGCTGCCATCCTGCCCTGGCCGCGCAAACGGTGCTGCTGGCTGCTGCGCACCACGATCAGCTTGGCGGCGGTTGCCAGGTCGAGCAGCCCGGCGGCCCAGGCGGCGGCGACCTCACCGACCGAATGGCCGAGGCAGACATCGGCGTTGACGCCCGATGCGCGCAACGTTTCAACGATCGCAACCTGGGTCGCGAACAGCAAGGGCTGGGCGAGGTCGGTGCCGATCAGATCGGTCGCGGTAACACCGGCGGTGATGCGTTTTTTCGGCGACCAGCCCAACAACGGCGCCAGCGCTGCATCAACTTTGGTCAGGGCTGCGCGAAACCGCGGATTATGGCGCACCGCCTGCTGTGCCATCCCGGCCATCTGCGCACCATTGCCGGCAAACACGAACACCACACCGGTGCCAGTGGCAGTGGTTCGCGCCGCGGTGCCCTCAGTGGCGCTGCCACCGGTTTGGGTTTCACCGGCGAGCCAGCCGCGCAGCGCCTGCTGGAGGGTGTCCCGGTCAGTCCCGCGCACCACCAGCCGATGCGGCTGCAAGTCGCGTTGTTGCGCCGCGCTGCGCAACAATGCAGGAAGTTCGGCGTCGGAGGTTGCCGCGAGCCTTGTTTCCCACAGTCCGGCAAGCGCGCGCAGCGCCGGTTGGGCATGGGCCGACAGCAGCAATTGCGGTAATCCGCCCGCCCCCTGGCGCGCGCGGCGCGCGGCGGGTGCCGGGGCGGCGGTCAGAAAAACGGTGCCGTTAGTGCCGCCGAAGCCGAAGCTGTTGACGCCAACCGCGACATCATCGCCGGGTGCAAGCGGGCGGGCGGCATTGGCAATTTCAAGCCGCATGGTCTCGAACGGGATGGCAGCGTTCGGCACCGGGCAGTGGAGCGAGGCCGGGACCTGGCGGTGCTGCAGCACCAGCATTGCCTTCAGCAACCCAGCCATGCCGGAGGCGGACTCGAGATGGCCGATATTGGTCTTTACCGACCCGATCGCCAGCGTCCCGCCCGCCGCACGCTCGGCGCGGCCGGCGATGGCGTCAGAGATTGCGGCGGCCTCGGCCGGGTCGCCGACCAGGGTGCCGGTGCCGTGGGCTTCGAAATAAGCAAATTGCGCCGGCGACAAGCCGCTGCGGTCCAGGACATGGCGCAGCAGGGCAGCCTGGGCGTCACTGTTTGGCAGCGACAGCCCGACCGTGCGGCCAGCCGAGTTGGTGCCGGTGCCGCGGATCACCGCGCGAATGGTGTCGCCATCGGCCAACGCGTCTTCGAGCCGCTTGATGAGGACCACCCCCGCGCCCTCGGCACGGACATAGCCATCGGCGTCGCCCGAGAAAGCGTGGCAACGCCCGGTCGGCGACAGCATCGAGGCGCGCGAAAAACCAATGAACGGAAACGGCGCCAGCAGCATGTTCACGCCGCCCACCAGGGCTGCCGACAGCCGCCCGCTGCGCAGTTCCTCACACGCCAGATGCAGCGCCACCAGCGACGACGAACAGGCGGTATCGATGGTCTGCGCCGCGCCGCGCAGATCGAAAACATGGGCCAGGCGGTTGGCGATGATGCTCATCGCGCCACCTGTCATGCCGTAGCGATCAACCGCTGCGACATCCTGATAGCGATTGGCCCAGAAATCTGTCGACGATGCTCCGACAAAGACGCCGGTCTGGCTGCCTGACAGCCCATCAGCGGACCAGCCGGCATCTTCAATCGCGGCGCGGGTCACCTCGAGCAGCAAACGCTGCTGGGGGTCCATTTCCTGGGCTTCGCGCGGTGAAAGGCCAAAGGCGGCGGGGTCAAACTGGTCGATGCCGTCAACGATGCCGGCGGCGAAGGTGTAGCTAGTACCGGCTTCGGTGGCCCCGCTGGGGCTTTTGGGGTGCAGGAAACGCGCATGAGTGAAGCGGTCGGCCGGGACTTCGGTCACCGCATCACCGCCGCGATGCAGCAGCGACCAGAACGCGTCGAGGTTCTCCGCACCGGGCAGGCGGCAGGCGGCGCCAACAATCGCGATCGAACCCATTGGCCGTTGTCCACTTTGCTTCAAAGTGGCGGCCGATCGGTTACGGGACGAAGCAAGAGCGCGCGGGTTAACAATCATTAAGCAGCGTCTTTCCCGCTCGGCGTCGTCCGGTCAAGTCTTTCTTCGTACGGGCCCTGCGCCAGGTTGCAGTACGACGTGCGTTGCGACGTACATTCCGACCGGGAAAACCCAGACAAATTGGGCTGTGTCGCAAGCGTTTTCTTCACGGCCAAACCCTTTTCTCCGGCGGCATACCGATGGGCCGGGGTTCCCCCCGTCGCACCTGACGCGCCTTTACGTTGCAGTGCAGCATAATCAATCACACTGCCAGTGTATATCCTTTGTTGGCGTATCGCGAGGGTTCATGGCATCGCTATCATGTGTCATCGATCGATCAGTTTGACAGGGGACGCCAAAAATGGACAAGGATTTTCATCGGTCGCTGATCCAACATGACACCACGGCAAGTCTTGCCAGCCGCCTCGACCGCGACGGCTACTTGTTTCTGCCCGGGTTGCTGCCGGTCGCAGCGGTTGCCAATGTGCAGCGCCAGGTCGGAGAGGTCATTCGCGCCCATGGCTGGCTCAAGCGCGATGCGCCGGTCAGCGATGCGTGCGCCGATCCGGCTGGGTTTTGTGTCGATCCAGAGCCAAAATATGTCGATGTTTTACGTAAAATCAATTTATTGCAGGACTACCATGCGCTCAAGCATCATCCCGCGCTGATCGATTTGTTCACCGCTTTGCTTGGCGGTCCGGTTTTACCCCATCCCCGCGTGCTCGGCCGCAACATCTGGCCCGACCAGCCCGCCTTCACCACCAAGGCGCATCAGGACTACCCCAACGTGCAAGGCACTGAGGAGGTTTATACCGCCTGGATCCCCTTGATCGATTGCCCGATGGATGTTGGCCCGCTCCAGGTCGCCGAGGCGAGCCATCGCCGTGGGGTGTTCGATTTTGATATCGCGGCTGGCGCCGGAGGCATCGAAATCCCGGATGCGCTTGCCGGTCTTTGGCGCAGCGGCGGTTTCGCCCAGGGCGACGTGCTGATTTTTCATTCCCTGCTGGTCCACAAGGGCGTGGCCAACCATAGCCAGCACCTTCGCATGTCGATGGATGTCCGCTACCAGTTGCTGAGCGAGCCGTTCAACCTCGACAACGCCAACGCCGATGGCCAGCCGCTCGCCTGGGACGATATCTATGCCGGCTGGACGCGCCCCGCGTTGCAATATTACTGGCAACGCTTGGCATTGAACCTCAAGCCGTTCGATCGGGTCTGGTTCGACAAGCGTGACGCTTTGGCCTTTGCCTCGGCCGAGGCCGGCGATCCGCGCGCAATGTCGGTTTTGCAGCGCATTGTTGCCCGCGACCCGGACCCGGCCAAGCAGGCGCGGGCGCAGGGGCTGCTGGACCGGTTGGCAGGCTGAGGCTAATAACAGGGACCAGGGGATTGATCGGCATGCACAGAATTTCTGACATTGGCGCAGGGATCGGCCTTGCTGAACGGCGGCTGATCCGGGCTGGCGACCATACCGGGCCGACCGCCGGCCTCGCCCCCGGCAACGTGCAGGCCAATCTGGTGATCCTGCCGCGGGCGCTCGCGTATGATTTTCTGCGCTTTGCCCAGGCCAATCCGAAATCCTGCCCGGTGCTGGCGGTGGGCGATCCGGGTGATCCAACCTTGCCGGGCTTGGCCCGCGACCTCGATCTGCGCACCGATCTGCCGCGCTACCGGGTCTGGCGCGATGGTGTGCTGGTCGATGAACCCACCGACATTAAGGCGTTGTGGCGCGATGATCTGGTGAGCTTCCCGCTCGGCTGCTCGTTCTCGTTCGAACAGGCGCTGATCGAGGACGGCATCGAAATCCGGCACATATCCTGCGCGGTGAATGTGCCGATGTATCGCACCAATATCCCCACCGTGGCGGCGGGACCGTTCCATGGGCCGCTGGTGGTTTCGA
The DNA here is from genome assembly GCA_025360065.1 of Acetobacteraceae bacterium. Classification (GTDB taxonomy): domain Bacteria; phylum Pseudomonadota; class Alphaproteobacteria; order Acetobacterales; family Acetobacteraceae; genus CAITOL01. The sequence continues at coordinate 4,465 of JANYCX010000139.1, forward strand.
TGCGGCCGATGCGCCCGGCGGATGCGATCCGCGCGATCCAGATCACCTCGCGCTTTCCCGCCGTGCATGGCGCGCCGGTCCATATTGGCATGCCAGACGCCATTGGCATCGCCGACATCAACCTGCCCGATTACGGCGATCCGGTGCCAATCCGGCCGGGCGAGATGCCGGTGTTCTGGGCCTGTGGGGTGACCCCGCAGGCGGTGATTGCCGCCGTTCGCCCGGAATTCTGCATCACCCACGCACCGGGGGCGATGTTGATCACCGATCTCCGCAATACCAGCCTGGCCGCCTTGTGAGTGCGCGAATAGCCGCGATCGAGGCGCTACTGCATGAAGACATTGGCCGCAATATCAGCAGCTTGGCGCAGGCCGCGCGCGGCGGTCTGCGGGCAGCGGCGATGGCTTTGGCCTCGGCTGCGTCGCCCCGGCTCGGGGTGATCACCGGGTTTTATGTGCCCAAGGGCACTCCGCCAGCCGCCGAAACCGATGGTCCGGTAGGGGCTGCGTTGCTGATCCGCGGCCTGACCGATGCCGGGATTGTCTGTCGTCTGGCCACCGACTCGCTCTGTGCATCGGCCTGTGGTGCCGCACTGCGCGCGGTGGGATGCGCGACCACCCCGATCGACCAGGGCCTCGCCTCGGCCAGCATCACCGCCTGGCAGGCGGCCGGCATCACCCATGTTCTCGCCATCGAACGCTGCGGGCCGGGCGCGGATGGCATCCCGCGTAACTTGCGCGGCGAGGATGTGTCCGCTGTGACCGCGCCGCTCGATCTGCTTTATCTCGGCGGTGACTGGACCACGCTTGCAATCGGCGATGGCGGCAATGAAATCGGCATGGGCAGCCTGCCGGCTGCCTTGATCGCGGGGGCGGTGGCGAACGGCGCACAGATTGCCTGCCGCACCAGGGCCGATCATCTGATTGTCGCCGGGGTGTCGAACTGGGGCGCCTGGGGCTTGATGGCGGCGCTCGCATTGCTGCGGCCAGACTGGCGGGCGGCGTTGCTGGCGGCGCTTGATCCGGATCTGGACGAGGCTGTGTTGCGGGCAACCGTCAGCAACGGCCCGGCGGTGGACGGTGTGACCAGAGTTTCGGCACTGACAGTCGATGGGCTTGGCGCGCCAGTGCATCGCGCCAAGCTGCTGGCGATCCGGGCGGCGATGGAAGGTTAGATCATCATCCGATCGGCTTGCCTATTCGATCGGATAAAGATGATCGTGCTCGCCCTATGAGATCATCATCCGATCGGCTTGCCTATTCGATCGGATAAAGATGATCGTGCACGCCCTAGTAATTGCCGCCGGAACTCCGGCTGCTATTGCCGGTGGTGCCAGCGCCGGCCCCGGTTGCGGCGTTGAAGCGGCCGATATTGCCGAGCAATTCCTGCAGGAAGGTGGTCTCGTTGCCGGGCGACGGCGTGGCACCGGCCGCCATGCCGACGTCGTAGCCGTCTTTCAGGCCCTTCTGGTCGGTCTTGCGCAGCACGCCCTTGCTATCGAAGGTCAGAAGCACCACTGACTGGTCGCGCACCGTGTTGGTGGCGGCAATCACCGGCTTGGTCATCTCGGAAATATAAATCCAGGTATTATCGTCAAAGGTCGCACGCGCGGTCGGGGAGCCAAGCACGCTCAGCGCATCCGCCCGCGTGGCAATGCCGACCACGAGCTGTTCGAGCCGTTCCGGATCGACCCGGTTGCCACGGGCCTGTTGCGGGTAGGAAATCGCGTCCGGCAAATCGCAGCCGGGCAGGGTCGCGATGCCGAGCAGGCCGAGCATGGCAAGTGCTGCACGGTGTAGCGTGCGGGCGCGCGATGGGCGCGGCGGGGCAGGTTGGGCAGGTCGCATATGGTCCTCAATCTCTGATCGCGCGGCAGGCACGGTTTGACACGGCGCGGCGACGCACTAGGTCTAGGCTATATTTGCTCCAGACAAAAGCCTGACCCCAAACGCCTGACCCGGCCACCCTGTCCGGCGCACCCAGCGAGGATCGATGAACCAGCCCGCCCTTCACCAAATTGTGCCCGCACCACGGCGATTTTTCGGCCTGTTCCGTCGTCGCCCTGAACGCGTCGGCTATCTATTGTATGGCGCCGCGGTGGCCGCGGCGCGGACCCCGACCTTGTATGAGCGCTGGGGGGTGCCTGACACCCTTGATGGCCGCTTCGACATGGTGGGCCTGCATGTCTATCTGCTGATCGAGCGCATCAACACGCCGCCGACCAAGCCCAATGCAGCGCTCGCCCAGGCGGTGTTTGATGCAATGTTCCACGATATGGACATCAACCTGCGCGAGATGGGGGTTGGCGACCTCAGCGTGGGGGCCAAAATGCGGCAGATGTGGGAAGCCTTCCATGGCCGCGCCAAAGCCTATGGTGCGGCGTTACAATCGGCGGAGCCGCAGGATGCGCTCGCCGATGCCCTGGTCCGCAATGTTTGGCGCGGTGACGCTTCGACGGCAGCACCGGGCCTTCTGGCGGGCTACGTGCTCACCCAGATTCGCGGTCTGGCATCGCAGGATGCTGCCGGACTTACAGCTGGCCGGGTGCATTTCGCCCCCGCCATCGGGGAGGCAGGATGATGTCGTTGCCAGAGCCTGGGCCACAACCCGAATTTCATCGGCCATTGATCATCGGCCGCATCGGTGTTGGCCATGCCGAAACCCTCGTCGCGTCCGAGGCCGAATGCGCCGCACTCGCCCGACGCATGGGATTGCCTGCCATCACCGCGCTGCGGTGCAGCTTCACCCTGGTGCCGACCGGAAAGTCGGGCTTTACCGCCGACGGCCGGCTTAAAGCCCGGGTGGTGCAAACCTGCGTTGTTTCGCTGGAAGATTTCGCCGCCGACATCGATGAGGTGTTCCGGGTGCAATTCGTTCCCGCCGAACGCCTCGCGGCCACAGCCGACATGGCGACGATGGACGATCCCGACTCCGAGGACGAAGTGCCTTATCACGGCACAACGATTGATCTTGGTGAGGCTGCGGCCGAACAATTGGCGCTGGTGCTCGATCCTTATCCGAAGGCGCCCGGCGCGGTGCATGATGCCGCCGAACCCGCCGACGACCAGCCTCCACACAAATTTGCAGCACTTGGACGCCTGCGAAAAGCGCCATAGTTTCCGGGCGCGGGGGCGCGGCCATCAGGCGCCGGGCCAGCGTTGTGCGGAATGGCTTGCAGGGTCTGGGGGTGTCTGCTAGACGGCGCGGCTCGCGTAAACAACGGAATACCCTATTTTGTTGGTGCGCGTGAATTTGCAATATGTGGCCAGTCCACGAAGCTGCATGGGCAGTTTTGGGCCTGGATCATTCAGACCGGAGTGGCGGTGTCTCATGGCTGTCCCGAAAAAGAAGTCCTCTCCCTCACGGATGGGCATGCGACGCAGCCATCATGCGCTGACCAGCGTGGCGCACGCAGAATGCGGAAATTGCGGCGAGCTCAAGCGCCCGCACCATGTTTGCAGCCATTGCGGACATTACGATGGCCGCGAAGTGGTGGCCGCCGGAAAGCCTTTGAAGGGCGCAGTTCGCGCCTGATATCGCGCGCCCACTTGGCTGATCGCCTTTCAACCGGCGCAAACCGGTGACCGATACGTATAGCCTCGCGATCGATGCGATGGGTGGCGATGCCGCACCGGCATCGGTGGTCGCAGGGCTTGACCTGGCCGCTGAGCGGCATCCGGGCAGCCGGGTGCTGCTTTTCGGCGACCAGGTAGCGCTCGCCCCGTTGCTTGCCCGTTTCAAGCGGGCGGCGGCGATCTGCACGGTGCGGCATACGGCAGAGGCGATCAGCAGCGACCTCAAACCCACCCAGGCCCTGCGCCTGCGTGGCGCCTCGATGCGGCTCGCAATCGATGCGGTGGCCTCGGGCGAGGCAGGCGGTGTGGTCTCGGCGGGCAATACCGGCGCCTTGCTCGCGCTTGCGAAAATCGTCATCAAAACCTTGCCCGGCATCGACCGGCCGGCGATGGCCGCGATCAGCCCATCGGCACGGGGCGATGTGGTGATGCTCGACCTTGGCGCCAACGTGCAGTGCACGACCCGCAATCTGATCGAATTCGCGCTGATGGGCGATGTGTTCGCGCGCACCGTGCTCGGCCTGCCGGCGCCCACCATCGGGTTGCTCAATGTCGGCTCCGAAGAGCTGAAAGGCAGCGACCAACTGCGTCTGGCCGCCGAAGGCTTGCGCGCCAGCCATCTTGGTCCGCAATTTTATGGTTTCGTTGAAGGCCATGATATCGCCGCCGGCACCACCGATGTGATCGTCACCGACGGTTTCACTGGCAATGTTGCGCTTAAAACCGGCGAGGGTGCGTTGAAGCTGATGGGCACGATGCTGCGTCAGGTATTTTCGGCATCCATCGCCACCCGAATTGCGTATCTGCTGGCCCGTCCCGGCCTGGATCGGCTGCGCGAATGGCTCGATCCGCAGCGTTATAATGGCGCGGTGATGCTGGGGCTGGCCGGGGTGGTGGTGAAGTCGCATGGTGGCGCTGACGCACGCGGCTTCGCGTCCGCGGTGGATGTCGCCATGGATATGGTTGTGCACCGCTTCAACGAAGGGATCCGCGACGGGCTTGCCCGCATGCAACACGTGCCGCCGATCGCGGGACAGGTATCTGCACCATTGGCGCGTGGGATTTAAGTTATGGCCGACACCCAGCAATCCATCCCGCAAGCCGGGCGCGTGATCCGCAGCCAATTGACCGGGATTGGCGCCTATTTGCCGCGCGATCTGATCAGTAACGACGAACTTGCCAAGCGGGTCGATACGTCCGATGCCTGGATCCGTGAGCGCACCGGCATCCGTCAGCGTTACCTCGCCCAGCCCGACGAAACCTGTGCCTTCATGGCAACCGAAGCCGCCCGCATGGCGCTCGCCGATGCCGGGGTTGCCGCTGAGGCGGTGGATGCCGTTCTGCTGGCGACCGCCACGCCCGATCAGGCGTTTCCCGCAACCGCGGTGCGGGTCCAGGCAGCGATTGGCGCCAAGGGATTTGCGTTCGATCTGTCGGCCGCTTGCAGCGGTTTCATCTATGCGCTGACAGTCGCCGACGCGCTGATCCGCGCCGGGCAAGCGCGCAACGTGCTGGTGATCGGCTCGGAAGTTTACTCGCGGATCATGAACTGGGAGGATCGCGGCACCTGCGTGCTGTTCGGGGACGGCGCCGGGGCAGTGCTGCTGCAAGCCGGCGAGGGCGATGGCAGCCATGCCGACCGCGGCATTCTGTCGGCGCATATCCATTCCCATGGCGACCTTGGTGATATTCTTTACGTCGATGGCGCGGTCGGTCGATCGGACCGGCCTGGCCATCTGGTGATGCATGGCCGGGAAGTGTTTCGCCATGCGGTCGCAAAACTGTCTGAAACTGTTCAACAAACCCTGGTGGCGTGCGGGCTCACCATCGCCGATATCGACTGGCTGGTGCCGCATCAGGCCAATATGCGGATCATCGATGGAGTCGGCCGGCGGCTCGGCATTCCCGCTGAAAAAGTCGTGGTGACCGTCGATCAACACGCCAACACATCCGCCGCATCAGTGCCGCTGGCGCTGCATGCCGCCTATACTGACGGGCGGGTCAAGCGCGGCCAGTTGATTATGATGGAAGCCCTCGGCGGCGGTCTGACCTGGGGGTCGGCGCTGGTCCGGTTCTGAGGTTGGTTGCAACGCATTCGCTCCAACCGGCTGAATTCAATCTATTCTTGACGTAATGCCCAACTCTGCCTAGCGTTGCGCATATGAGCACAGTCACACGCGCGCACCTGACCGAGACGATCTATACCCAGGTCGGACTCTCCCGTAACGAATCGGCCGACCTGCTGGAGGCCGTGCTGGCCCGGATGGGGGCCGTGCTTGAGGACGGAGAATCGGTTAAAATCAGTGGATTTGGGACCTTTTCGGTCCGACAGAAGGGGCGCCGTATCGGGCGCAATCCCAAGACCGGCGCCGAAGTGCCAATCCTGCCGCGGCGGGTGCTGGTGTTCCGTCCGAGCCAGGTCCTCAAGGCGCATGTCAATCACACCGCCGTGCCGCTTGGGGATGACGAATGACCGATGGGCCAATGCCGGACCTTGATGCCGCCGCTTTGACGGAAAGCGATATCGCCAATGTCCGCGCACGGCCCAAGAAAGCCCCCAACGCGTTCCGAACCATCAGCGAAGTGGCGGATGATCTTCACATCCCGCAGCATGTCCTGCGGTTCTGGGAGACCAAGTTTCCCCAGGTGAAGCCACTCAAGCGCGGGGGCGGGCGGCGCTATTACCGGCCGGACGATATTACCCTGCTGCGACAAATATCTGACCTGCTTTATACCCAAGGCTATACCATCAAGGGCGTGCAGCGCCTGCTGCGTGAAGGTGGCGGCCGGCTTGCCGATAATATTCCGCCGCCGCCGCCCGAGGAAAAAGCCGAACGCGACGCGGACATGGCCCAGGATCACGAGCCGCAACTGCCGATGCCCGGCCTGGCGATGCTGCCGCCCAAGCCCGTGCAGGGCGAAAAACCGACCGCCAAGCCTGCCAAGGCCGCATTGCAGCCAGCCGACGCTTCTGATCACGCCGCAGAAAACGCCCGGCTGCGGTCGCTGCTGGCGCTGACCCTGCGGGAATTGCAATCACTGCGGGCACAACTGCCAGCATAATCCGCCATGTGCGATTGCGTCGCGTGTCCGGCGATGCTACCACCCAGATCTGGCCGGAGCGTAGCGCAGCCTGGTAGCGCATCAGTCTGGGGGACTGAGGGTCGTGGGTTCGAATCCCGCCGCTCCGACCAAAACCCCTACCGCACCCCCGATGGCCACAGCACCACCCGCGCGGTTTGCAGCAAGATGATCAAGTCAAACCAAATCACATAGTTTTTCACGTAATAAAGATCGTAGCTCAGCTTGGATCGCGCATCGTCGATCGAAGCGCCATAGGGGTAGTTGACCTGGGCCCAGCCGGTCAGCCCCGCCTTGACCATGTGACGCTGATCATAAAGTGGGATTTTCTCGGTAAGTTCGCGGACGAATTCAGGGCGCTCCGGCCGTGGCCCGACCAACGACATGTCACCGCGCAACACGTTGAATAATTGCGGCAGTTCATCCAGTCGCGATCGCCGCAGAAAATGTCCGACCCGGGTGATGCGGGCATCGCCACTTGCCGCCCACACCGCGCCCCCCGCCTCGGCATCGCGTCGCATGGTGCGCAGCTTGAGAATGCTGAAATGCCGACGGTTCTGGGTGATCCGGGTCTGGCGATAGAGCACCGGCCAGCCATCATCGACCACTATGGCCGCCATCGCCAACAGCAGGAACGGGCCTGCCACTGTCAGCATCACCAGGCTGACACAAATATCGAGCGTGCGCTTCACCGCCCGATCCAGCAGACTGACTTGAAATCCTTCGGAATAAACAATCCAGCTCAGCTCCATGCGCTTGAGATCGACCCTGCGGATCTCGCGTTCAACGAAGCTCAGATACTGCTCGACCATGAAGCCGGCGGTCTTGCAGGCCAATAGCGCTTCAAGGTCCATCCCCCGACGCTCGTCCGGGGCGACAACGATGTCACTGGCATTCAGCCGGCGGGCCTCGTCCAGCAAACTGGAGGTTGCGGTGACCAGCGCCACCGTCGGATCGTCGCGCAATCTGGGGTCGATCGGGCCATAAGACGGGTCGTGCAGGCAGGTGATTTCGTAGGCGAGGTAGCGCCCTTCCGTGCGCAGCATCCACACCAGATCCCAGGCCCGGGCGCCAGCGCCGATCACCAGCAGGTTGGGCCGCATCAGCCGGTAGCGCCGCAAGCTTCGAAACAGCAGCCGTGCCGCCACCGCCGAGATGCCGAAGCACCCGACAGCAGCGGTGAAAAGCAGCGTTGCATCGGCCGGTTCCTGCCAGCCGCCGATCATCCGGGTCAGCAGTTTTCCCGCGATCATCGCCGTCAGGCCACCGAGGCCAAGCACCATCGGCAGCCGGGCAAGCGCCTTTCTGGTTTCCAGCACAACATCGCGGCGATAGAGCCCGAGCGCATAAAGAAACAGCAGCATCGCCGCCGGATAGAGCAACGCCGGAGCGATCCAGTCCTGCGCAAGATGCTGGTCGATCCCCGGCGTTGCCAGCATCAACGCAAGCACCAGCGGCCACGCCAGCAGGGCCATGGCCGCATCGAGCACGAACATGACTGCCCCGGTTGTCACGTGCTGGGAACGCCCGCCCTGACCGCGCGATCAGTCAAAGCTTGCAGACGTCGTATCGGTGGTTTTGTTGTAGCGGATGGTAATCTTGTCCACCGAGCACAAATCGATGTTTTTCCAAACTGCGTTCGAGCTATCGACGGTGTAGACCACTTTGAGGTCCCATTTGCAGGTCTTCGACGCACGACTGAATTTTATGTCAACCGCGACGCCATCGCCCAGTGTGCCTGTACCCAGCACGTCATTTTCCCAATCGTCCGAGGCGGACGGCGCGACATAAACTTCTTTCAGTTCATAGCCGGTGCGATTGGACAGGGTGAAATCCTGCTTGGCCTCCTGGGCTAAAGCCGACTGGGTGGCGGCCAGGGCAAGTCCGGCGGCGAAAAAACCAGTGAGTATGCTGCGTTTCATGGGATTGTCCTTTCTGCGGTCATCTGATCCAGTCGCGACGACCGATCAGGGCAAGCTAGGCCTTGAACGCCGGGTTGAGAAGCGACAATCTCGCGAAAAATCGTTTGAAAAGCGTGAACACGCCGACGCACTGGCGTGCATCCCAGGCTTGCGCTAAT
>JANYCX010000072.1 GCA_025360065.1 Acetobacteraceae bacterium
GCTCATCTGAACGGCGGCTCGTCGAAACTCCGCAACTTGCGCGAATGCAGCCCACCAAGATTGCCGCGCAGCAGATCGAGCGCGGCAATCGCGATCGCCAGATGCTCGCCCACCGCGCGCTGATAGAACGCGCTCGCCGAGCCGGGTAACTTAATCTCGCCGTGCAGCGGCTTGTCTGACACACATAGCAGCGTGCCATACGGCACCCGCAGGCGAAAACCCTGGGCGGCAATGGTGCCGCTTTCCATATCGACTGCAATGGCGCGCGACAAATTGATCCGCCGCCGTTCCTGCGACCAGCGCAGTTCCCAATTGCGATCATCGTACGACACCACCGTGCCGGTGCGCAGGCGCTGTTTCAACCCATCGCCACGCTCTCCGGTTACCTGGGCCGCCGCTTCCTGCAGGGCCAGCTGCACTTCGGCGAGCGCCGGGACCGGCACTTCCGGCGGCAATAGGTCGTCGAGGATTTTGTCACGTCGCAAATAGCCATGCGCCAGAACATAGTCGCCGATCGCCTGTTGCTGGCGCAGGCCGCCACAATGGCCGACCATCAGCCAGCAATGCGGGCGCAATACCGCGAGATGGTCGGTGATGTTCTTGGCATTCGACGGTCCGACGCCAATGTTGACAATCGTCACCCCGCCCTGCCCGTCGGTCCGCGCCAAATGATAGGCTGGCATTTGGAAGCGCTGCCACGGGGCGGCAGCAACCTTTGCCGCCGCATCCTTGGTATCACGCCGAATTTCGACTCCGCCCGGCGCGATCAGGCGGTCATAAGGGGATGCCGGATCGGCGAGTTGATCGAGCCCCCAGCGCACGAACTGATCGACATAGCGTTGGTAATTGGTCAGCAGAATCCACGGCTGGATGTCGCGCCAGGATGTGCCGGTGTAGTGCACCAGTCGGCGCAGCGAAAAATCGACGCGCACGGCATCGAACAGGCCAAGCGGCATCGGCTCGCCGGCGGCGGCATGCCATAGCCCGTCAGCAACTTCATCGCCCACTGCCGATAGCAGCGGCGTGGGGAAATGGCGCGCCAGTTCGGCAGGGGAAACCTCGCCCACCGCCAGCTCATCGCCGCCATCGAGCACGTACGGATAGGGGATTTCCTGCGCACTCAGCCGCACATTAAGCCGCGCGCCGAATTCAGCCACCAGCGGGCGCAGCTGGTCGAGCAGATAGGGGCGGAAATGGTCGGGTTGGGTGATCGTGACAGCGTAGTTGCCAGGCGTTTGCAAAATCGCCCAGGCGCGCCAGGTCGGCGGCGTAGGACCGTCCGCGCGCCACGACAGCAATAACTCGGGGTAGCGGAATGTTTGCCGTTCGGCGGCGCTCGGCGGGGGGCCACCGGCGACAAAGCGGGCGAGTGCCGCGCGTTGCGCCTGGATTGCTGCGTCATGCAAGCGGGCAAGCTGGTCGAGCGCCTGTTCGGGGGACATTGTTACGATCCGCCATGGTTGCGCTGCCGTTCGGCGATGGCCGCCGCCCGCGCCAGCACCTTCTCAGCACGGCGCACCACCGGGACATCGATCATCCTGCCGTCGAGCGCCACCGCGCCGAGGCCCTGGGCGCGCGCTTGCGCATCAGTTGCGATGACTTTGCTGGCATAGGCGATCTCGGCTTCATTGGGCGCGAAGGCCGCATTCAGCGCCGGCACCTGAATTGGATTAATGCAGGTGGCGCAATCAAAGCCGACCGCGCGGGACCGCCGCGCCATCGCGGTGAAGGCGTCCATGTCGCCAAAGCCCGCCAAGGTGCCGGTCAGGCCCATCGGCATGACCCCAGCGGCACGGGCCGCGTGCAGCACCTGGGATTTTGCAGTGGCGAGCGCTTCCTCGGTCGGTTCGGCGCCGATGGCGCTGGCGAAATCCTCCGCTCCCAGGCTCAATCCGACGCAGCGCGGGGACGCACGGGCGATGGCGCTGGCGTGTTCGAGGGCGGCCGGGTCCTCGATCAGGATCACGAACCAAAGATGGCCCTGCGGCAGGCCCATGATGGCTTCGCGTTCCGACACCAGTTCATCGAGCAGCGCAATGTGATCCGGCCCGCGCGCCTTGGTGATCATCAGCCCGTCAATGCCGGGGAACACCGCCGCCGCGATATCCGGCACCGCCAGCGACAACGGCGCGTTAATCCGCACCAGCACATCGTTCGCCCCGCGCCGCAGTTTCGCTGCCGCCGCGACCAGCCCTGCCCGCGCGCGAGGCTTCTCATCGGGCGGGACGCTGTCTTCGAGATCGAGGATCAACGCGTCCGCCCCGCGGGTATGGGCGCGATCGACGAAACGATCGACATGGGCAGGCACGAACAGCAATGACCGCCAGACCGGCCGCGCCCGCATGGTCATGACCGGATCAGGAAGCCGCCATCGCAGGGAATCGCCGCCCCGGTGACGAAATCGCTGCCCGAGCTTGCGAGAAACACCGCGATGCCGGCAAGGTCGGATGGGCGCCCCCAGCGGCCAGCCGGGGTCCGGGCCAGCACGCTTTCGTTCAGCCCCGGCACCTGGGTGCGGGCGGCGGCAGTCAGTTCGGTATCAATCCAGCCCGGCAGGATCGAATTGGCTTGGATGTTGTCCTTGGCCCAGGCAGTCGCAATCACCCGGGTATATTGCACGATGGCACCTTTCGACGCCGCGTAAGGGGCGGCGTGCGGCGCGCCCATCTGGCTCATCACGCTGCCGATATTGATGATCTTGCCGCCACCTGCCTTGACCATTTCGGGGTAGGCGGCCTGGCAACACAGGAACGCGCTGGTCATGTTGGTGTCCATGACGCGGTGCCAGTCATCTTCGGTGTAGTCTTGCGGATTTTTGCGGATCGCCATGCCGGCATTGTTGACCAGGATATCGAGCCGTCCGTGCAGTGCCACGGTTTCGGCGATCAGGCGCGCGCAATCGGCCTTCTTGGTAACGTCGGTCACAATGAATGACGCCTTGCCGGGAAGGCTGGCGGCGGCCTTGAAGCCCTTATCCTGGTTGCGGCCTGCCAGCACGATTGTCGCACCCGCGTTGGCAAGACCGGTTGCCATGCCAAGGCCAATGCCGCCATTGCCCCCCGTAACGATGGCAACTTTGCCGGTCAGATCGAATGGATTCATGGTTTCGTTCTCCCTTATGGTCCGCCCTCACCCCGGCTTTCCCAGGGGGAAAGGGCTGTTGCGTCCCTAGCCAATCACCTCAGCATGATGGCATGCAATCAGATGCCCCTCCAACAGCCGAGGCTCGGGCCTTTGTTCAATACACAACGATGTCGCATGCGGGCAGCGGCTGGCGAAGGCGCAGCCGGGTGGCGGGTTAAGCGGCGATGGCAGTTCGCCCTTGATGGTCAGATGGGTTTTGCGCTGGGTCGGATCGACCGACGGGGTCGCGGCCAGCAGCATTCGTGTGTACGGATGGCGCGGGGTGGCGAACACACTCGCCTTGGGCCCGTGTTCGACCGGCCGGCCGCAATACATCACCATCACCTCGTCGGCGATGTGGCGCACCACGCCGAGATCATGGCTGATGAACAGGTAGGCGAGGCCGTATTGCGCCTGCAAATCCATCAGCAAATTCAGCACCTGGGCCTGGATCGAGACATCGAGCGCGGAGACCGGTTCGTCGGCGACCAGAATGCGCGGGTTGAGCATAAGCGCCCGGGCGATGGCAATGCGCTGACGCTGGCCGCCGGAGAACATATGCGGGTAGCGCCCCCACTGGTCGTCGCGCAGGCCAACCTGGGCCATCATCGCACGCGCCGCCTGCTGGCGGGCGGCGGCGTTGCCCTGGGCGTTGATTACCAACGGTTCCTGCAGGATGTCACCCACCGTCTTGCGCGGATTGAGTGATCCGTACGGATTCTGAAACACCATTTGCACCGACAGCCGCAGCGCCTTGCGGGCAGCCGCATCGACACTGACGGTGGGTTTGTCGTCAATCATCAGCTCGCCGCTGGTCGGGGTTTCCAGCAGAGTCGCGACGCGGGCCAAAGTGGATTTGCCGCAACCGCTTTCGCCCACCACCGCCAGCGTCTGCCCGGCCCTGAGGCTGAAAGATACGCCATCGACGGCTTTGACCAAGCCCTTTTTGGCGAATAATCCGCCGCCAACTGGATAATGCAGGCGCACATCATGGGCTTGCATAAGCAATGTCATGCCGCCACCAGCGGGAAATGGCAGCGTACACCGTTGATCGGCAGCGGCTGCTCGGCGCCGCAGCGATCGGCGTAAAACTTGCAGCGCGGCCCAAACAGGCAGCCGGATGGCCGGTCATCGATGCCGGGCACGGTGCCGGGTATGGTTGGCAGCCGGGCGCGTCCGATGGCGCGTTCCGGCAACGCATCGAGCAATGCCGCAGTGTAAGGATGGCGCGGGGTGGCGAACAACGCCTCGGTGGTTTGTTGCTCGACCATTTGGCCGGCATACATCACCTGGACAAACTGCGCGGTTTCGGCGACCACGCCCATGTCGTGGGTGATCAGCACCAGCGCCATGCCGTGCTGGGTCTGCAGGTCGATCAGCAGATCGAGGATCTGCTTCTGGATGGTAACATCCAAAGCCGTGGTCGGTTCATCGGCAATCAGCAAACGCGGATTGCAGGCGATTGCCATCGCGATCATCACGCGCTGGTTCATCCCCCCCGACATCTGGTGCGGAAACGCGCC
>JANYCX010000153.1 GCA_025360065.1 Acetobacteraceae bacterium
CGCGCCGACAGCATCCTCGCGCCGGGGTTGCCGACCTTCGGGCAACATGCCAGCCAGAATGACGGCACCCCGATCGCGCCGGTTTTCCATGATCGTCCGCATCAGGTCGGCAAGATCAGGTCATAAGCAACCCGCCATAGCCCGCCACCGGCGTCCGCACGCCCGACTGGCGTAAACAATGCCACAGGCTGACCTGATTGGCTGACAGCACCGGCCGCGCAAGGTCGCGTTCCAGCGCGTCCAAAATCCCCACGCAGCGAAAGCCGGTGCCGGCGATGAACACGCCATCGGCATTATCGGGGCAGGCATTGCGGATCTGGGTGTAAAGCGGCGCGATCTCCTGCGCGAAGCCCATCCCCTGCTTGTAAAGCTCTCCCGGCGGCAGATCGCGCCATGTACGACCGGGATCGGCACGCAAATGCCCGGCGAGGGTTACGCCATGGTCTTCGTAATAACGCAGCGCCGCGGCGACAATCGCGTCATTAAACCAGGGCGGCAGCACCAGGAACGGGCTTGTGACGGTCGCAGCCTGCAACGCGGCAAGGCTGTCGAGGCCGTTGGTGGTCACAAACACCCCTGTCCCGATGGTCGCCGTCAACGCCGCCACCACCGCGTCATCCCAACCCTGGCCGCCCAGGATACTGCTGGAGCTATGGCCGATCACCACCGCAGACAGTTCCATCGCGGCGAACTGCTCGCAGCCATGGACAATATCCTCGGCGAGTTCAACTGCGGTGCGATCTTCATTCCAGCGTGCCCACGGCGCCCGCGCCGTCACCCGCGCGGCATGGATCGACACGTGGGGCGGGGCCATCGCCCACCATTCCGCTTCCGGCACCGCTTCATTGCCGACGATGAACATCCCGATCCGCGCCTGCCAACCCCAATTGTCATTCTGTGCCATGCCTGTCCCCCACTTGCGCTCTATGCCATAAGCGCGCCGCAACTGTTCCAAGTCCCCACATGATCCGCCTCGACAGCATCAGCAAGCAAAACGGCCACCAGCTTTTATTTATCGAAGCCTCGGCCTCCCTCCTCAAGGGCGAGAAAATCGGCCTGGTCGGCCCCAACGGCGCCGGCAAGACCACCTTGTTCCGCATGATCACCGGCGAGGACGAACCCGATGAAGGCCAGGTGCTGACCGATCGCGGCATCAGCATCGGCTTCTTCAGCCTAGATGTCGGCGAAATGGCCGGCCGCAGCGCGGTGGCCGAAGTGATGAACGGCGCCGGCGCGGTGTCCGACGTTGCCGCTGAACTGGCGCAGCTCGAAGCCGCGATGGCCGATCCTGACCAGATCGACAAGCTGGACGAGATCATCGAACGCTTTGGTGAGGTGCAGGCGCATTTCGAAACCCTCGGCGGCTACGCGCTTGATGGCCGCGCCCGCGAAGTGCTTGCCGGGTTGAGTTTCAGCCAGGAAATGATGGACGGCGATGTCGGCAATTTGTCCGGCGGATGGAAAATGCGGGTGGCGCTGGCGCGCATCCTGCTGATGCGGCCCGATGTGATGCTGTTGGATGAGCCGAGCAACCATTTGGATCTCGAAAGCCTGATCTGGCTCGAAACCTTCCTCGCCGGCTATGATGGCGCGTTGCTGATGACGTCCCATGACCGCGAATTCATGAACCGGATCGTTAACAAAATCATCGAAATCGATGCCGGCAACCTGACCAGCTTTTCCGGCAATTACGAATTCTACGAACAGCAACGCCTGCTCAACGAAAAGCAGCTTCAGGCGCAGTTCGATCGCCAGCAGGCGATGCTGGCCAAGGAAATCAAGTTCATCGAGCGTTTCAAGGCGCGCGCCTCGCACGCGTCCCAAGTGCAAAGCCGGGTGAAGAAACTCGACAAGATCGACCGGGTCGAGCCACCCAAGCGGCGGCAGAGCGTATCGTTCGATTTCCTGCCGGCGCCGCGATCGGGCGAGGACGTGGTGAATCTGAAAGGCGTCCACAAAGCCTATGGCAACCGGGTGATCTACCAGGGGCTGGATTTCCTGGTCCGCCGCAAGGAACGCTGCTGCGTGCTGGGCACCAATGGCGCGGGAAAATCCACTTTGCTGAAGCTGGTCACCGGCACCACCGACCCCGATGCCGGCACCGTCGCGATAGGCGGCAGCGTCAAAATGGGCTATTTCGCCCAGCACGCGATGGAATTGCTTGAAGGCGATCGTACCGTATTCCAGACCTTGGAAGATGCGTTTCCGCTTGCCGCGCAAGGCGGATTGCGCGCTTTGGCCGGCTGCTTCGGGTTTTCCGGCGATGACGTTGACAAGAAATGTCGGGTGCTGTCGGGCGGCGAAAAAGCCCGGCTGGTGATGGCGATGATGCTGTACGATCCGCCAAATTTCCTGGTGTTGGACGAGCCGACCAACCATCTCGACATGGCGACCAAGGACATGTTGATTACCGCGTTGCGGGAATTTGAGGGCACAATGCTGTTCGTCTCGCATGACCGGCATTTCCTCGCCGCCCTATCCAACCGGGTGCTGGAACTGACACCGGACGGCATTCATCGCTACGATGGCGGCTACACTGAATACGTGGCGCGCACCGGCCACGAAGCCCCAGGACTGCATAGCTGATGATCCCGCTTTCCATCCTCGACCTCGCCCCGGTTCCCGAAGGCCAGAATGTCGGGCAGGCGCTGGCCAACAGCCGCGACCTCGCCCAGCACGCCGAGGCACTCGGCTATGCGCGCTACTGGATGGCCGAACATCACAATATGCCGGGCATTGCCAGTGCGGCGACCGCAGTTGCGCTGGCCCATGTTGCCCATGGCACCACCCGCATCCGCATCGGCGCCGGGGGCGTGATGCTGCCCAATCACGCCCCCTATCTGATCGCCGAGCAGTTCGGCACGCTCGCCGCCTTGCATCCCGGACGGGTTGATCTTGGCCTCGGGCGCGCCCCCGGCAGTGACCAGAACGCTGCCCAGGCAATGCGCCGCAGCCTGATCCAGGAAGACGATTTTCCGCGCGACGTGATGGAATTGATGGAGTATTTCCGACCCGTCGAACCGGGCCAGGCGTTGCAGGCAGTGCCGGGCGAAGGCCTCGACGTGCCGATCTGGATCCTCGGGTCCAGCACCTATGGTGCGCAACTCGCGGCAGCCCTCGGCCTGCCCTACGCCTTCGCGTCGCATTTCGCGCCGACCCAGATGCACGACGCCATGGCGATTTATCGCGAACGCTTCCAGCCATCGGCCCAATTGGCCACCCCCCGGGTGATGCTCGGGATCAACGTCTTCGCCGCCGATACCGATGCCGAGGCGCGCTATCTGTTTTCGTCGCTGCAACAGGCCTTCATCAATCTGCGCACCGGCCGGCCCGGCAAGCTGCCGGCGCCGATTGACGGGTTCGATGCGCAAATCCACCCACGCGCCAAGCAGATGCTGGACCAGTCACTGTCCTGCGCGGTGGTGGGCGGGCCGGACACGGTACGCGCCGGAGTGGCGGCGTTTGTCGCGCGCACTGGCGCGGATGAGCTGATGGTGACGGCGCAAATATGGGATCATGCGGCGCGGAAGCGGTCTTTTGAAATTTTGATGAATGTGAGTGAGTAACTTCTTTGTTTGAAAACAAAGAAGCAAAAAAACTTTAATAATTGTTGCCGTGCGTTCCCACGCCAACGGCAACAGAGTCGTAAAAAGTTTTTTTGGTTCTTTTTGTTCACAAAAAGAACACGCTTCCCCCTAGACCAATTCCGAAGCGGTAATCCCAAACTCCTCCAGGAACGGCCCAGCATGATCAATCCGCCCGGTCATCACCTTTGGATCGCCGGATACGATTTGATAGACTGCCTCCGCGATGTGCTCGATTGGCGACACGCGATGTTTGTTGGCCTCTGTGATCAGACCATGCACCGCAACCCCCGGCGTCGCCACCAGCCCCGGCGAAATCGCGTTAACCGAGATGTTGTCGGCGTAAACCTCGGACGCAAGCCCGGTCGAGAAGCGTTCAATCGCTGCCTTGCACATGCCGTAAACAGTGCCGCCCGGCCGCACCCCCTCATAGGGCTTTTTCGGGTGGATCGCAGCGCCCGACGAAATCGAGACAATCGCGCCGGATTTCTTGGCCTGCATCGATGGCAGCACCAGTTGCGACAAATGCAGCGCCGCCCAGACCTGGACTTCCATCATCAGATCAAAGCGCTTGGACGGGAAGGTTTCAATCGGAATAAAGAACGTTACTGCGGCGTTGTTGATCAGGATGTCGATCGGGCCGTAGGCGAGCGACGCGTCGGCAACCAGCCGTTCGCGATCATCGGCACGGGCGAGGTCCGCCTTGATGAACATCGCCTGCCCGCCGGCATCGCGAATGCGCTTGATGGTGTCGGTGAGCGTGCCGGGCAGTCGGCTTTCGCCTTCATCGGCGGTGCGCGCGGTGCACACAACCCTGGCACCTTCCATCGCGAGGCGGACCGCGACAGCCTCACCAATGCCGCGGCTGGCGCCGGTAACAAGGGCGACGCGGCCCTTGAGTTTGCCGTTCAGATTAATCTTGGGGCCTGACATATCTGGGTTTCCTGTTCCTGACGTTTCCTACAAAAAACTCTATTGGTTCAATCAGGCGCTGGCAATCGGGCACGATTTGCCTTCCCCCCCGAAAGTTTGGCAAGCTGATACCCAACATGATCCATTCAACAGGAGAGTTATGATGCGGCTGCTCAAAATAGTGGCTACCGGGCTACTGGCGTCGTTAGCCGCGGCACCGGCACTCGCTGCCGACAAGCCGCTGAATGTCGCACTCCACTTTGATCCCGCGCCACTCGATCCGGCGACCGATGGCAGCTACACCAACCGGGTTGTTACCACCTTGATGTGCGACAGCCTTATTGATCTGTCGCCGGACATGAAATTCGTTCCCCAGTTGGCAAAAAGCTGGGAATGGTCGGCGGACCGCCTTTCGTTGACCGTGCATTTGCGGGATGGGGTGCAGTTCCAGGACGGCACCAAATTCGATGCCGCTGCAATGGCTGCCAACATCGTGCGCTACAAAACCGCCGCGTACTCGATCCGCAAGGCCGAAATGGCCGCGATCAACAGCGCCGATGTCGTCGATCCGCTGACTTTGCGGATTACCCTTTCCCGCCCCTATGCGCCGCTGATCGCCTTGCTCGCCAACCGCATTGGTACGCCTTATTCGCCCAAGGCATTGGAAGGCACTCGCGAACAGATCGCCGCCAATCCGGTTTGCGCCGGGCCGTTCGCGTTCAAGGAACGGGTGGCGCAGGACCGCATCACCCTCGAACGTTTCCCCGGTTACTGGAACGCCCCGGCGATCAAACTGTCGGGCGTGGTGTTCCGCACCATTACCGATTCCAACGTTCGCAAGGTCAACCTCACGGCCGGCGCGCTCGATATCGCCCATCAGCTGGCGCCGACCGATGCCGGATCAGTGGCATCGAACCCCAAGCTGCGTCTGGCTAAAAGCCCCTCGCTGGGCTTCGTGCCAATCGAATTCAACATCGGCAATGGCCCCGCCGCCGATACCCCTCTCGGTCGCGATCCGCGGGTAAGGCAGGCGTTTTCGCTGGCGATTGATCGTGTGGCGCTGAACCAGGTGGCGTTCGACGGGCAATATGTACCGTCGCACCAGATGGAAGCACCCGGAACCGCTTATAACGACCCGGCCTATCCGGTGCCGAAGCGCGATATTGTGGCGGCCAAGAAGCTGCTGGCCGCCGCAGGTGTCAGCACGGTTGCGTTCACTTTGAAGCTTGGCACCGATCCGCTCGATGGCCAGGTTGCCCAGATCATCCAGTCGATGGTCAAGGATGCCGGGTTTGACATGAAGATAGTCGCCATGGACTCGGCCGCCCTGGTCGCCGACACCCAGGCCGGCAATTTCGAGGCCAGCATGCTGCTGTGGTCCGGCCGCCCCGACCCGGATGGCAATGCGCCGATCTGGCTGACCTGCAAGGGCTTCACCAACTGGGGCAAGTATTGCAACCCTAAATTGGATGAGGCGATTTTGCAGGGCGCGTCGTTCCAGACCCACGCCGAACGTTTCCCATTCTACAAACAGGCGACCGACATCTACATGGCCGACCTGCCGGATGTGGTGATTTACCATTATTCGTTGCTGTGGGGTCTTTCGGCAAAGGTGTCGGGCTTCCAAGGCCGGCCTGACGGATTGTGGCGTCCGGAAAACATGGTGCTGGCGCCCTGAGTTCAATTTACGTCCTCGGCAATGCTTCCATCGATGTGACGCTCAACGTCCCCCGCCTGCCCATGGCGGGGGAAACCTTGATGGCCCATGGGATCAAACGAGGCCCGGGCGGCAAGGGGCTGAACCAGGCGGTAATGGCGGCACGGGCCGGGGCGGCAGTGCATTTTTGCGCGCCGGTTGGACGGGAACCTGAAGCCGCGATCATCCACCGCGCCCTTGGGGAAGAAAGTTTTGCCAGCCTTCATCTTATCGAAACCAGTTTCGCCACCGATCTGTCGACGCTGATCGTTGCCGCCGACAGCGAGAACATGATCGTCAGCACAGGCGATTGCGCCGATGGGCTTACGCCAGACATCGCCGGCGCGTTCGCAAAACGCGTGCGCCAAGATGATTGGCTGCTGGTGCAAGGCAACCTGACCGAGGCTGCGACCTGGGCGGCAATTTCGCAGGCGCGCAGAATTATTTTCAACACCGCCCCGATCCGTTGGATTTCCCGCCAGATCCTGACCGCCGCCAGCATCGTCATCGCCAATCAGGGCGAGGCGGC
This sequence comes from Acetobacteraceae bacterium, assembly GCA_025360065.1. GTDB lineage: Bacteria > Pseudomonadota > Alphaproteobacteria > Acetobacterales > Acetobacteraceae > CAITOL01. The sequence continues at coordinate 6,722 of JANYCX010000153.1, forward strand.
GGCGATCACCGGGCTTGACGACCCCTTGCAATCCGTTTGTCTGCTCGGCGGCAAAATCGGCGTCGTCACCTTGGGCGCCAACGGCTGCGTCGTCGCAGAAGCCGGCACCGTCAGGCGCTTCCCTGCGGTGCCGGTCACCCCTGTTGATAGCTCTGGGGCTGGCGACGTATTCTGCGGGGTGCTGACAGCCTGCATCGCACTCGGCAGCGATCTCGATACCGCCATTGCCCAGGCCCAACGTGCCGCCGCGATCGCGGTCTGCCGCGCCGGGTGCTTTGCCGCGTTTCCCACCGCCGCCGAGCTGCTTGCGGTTAGACCAGCCCCACTTCCCGCGCTTTGATCTGCATCGCCAAATAGCGCGAATAGATCCGGCACTGCGCGAACGACCCGCCAGTGAACCAAAGCCCGGTTTGGCCTGTCGGCATCCACATATTGCTGAGTTCCTGTTTATCGTCGAAGCCCCAGACCTTGCCGACCCTGGCTGCAACATCCGCGCCGAACAGGCTCGCGGTCAGGTGGTCCGGCCCCTTGTAACCGGTCGCCAGCACCGCGAGGTCGCCCAGCAGCATCCGGCCATCCTTCATGGCCACCCCTCCCGGTGCAAAGCTTGCAATGTCGTGGTATTGGATCAGCCCGATCTTGCCCTGGACCAGCAGTTCGGAGCAACCGACATTGAAATAATAGCCGCCACCACGGGTGCGATATTTCAGCGGCCAACCGGTGCCGTCCTCGCCGAATTCGAGCCGGAAGCCGATCTTTTCCAGCCCGTCGAGCAGGGGCGCATCGATCGCGCGCGCCTGCGCGGTCAGGATCTTATGCGCCTGTTTGAGAACTGGCAGCGGAAAAGATGCGTTGATCAGATCGCGATCAGCCAACGTTGGACCGTTACCGTAATAAACACCGTCATAAAGCTGCGCGCTGGGTTCGACATTAACCACCAAGGTCGGACTACGCTGCACCATGGTAACGTGGGCACCGTTGCCGTGCAGCTCCTGGGCGATATCATGCGCGCTGGTGCCGGTGCCGAACACGAAGACATTTCGGCCGCGCCAGGTCTCCGGCACGGCGAAGCGGCTCGAATGCACAACCGTGCCGGCGAAACGATCGATGGTCGGGATTTCCGGCAGGTTGGGCGTGCCGCTGACCGATGTTGCCATCACCACATGGCGCGGATGCAGCACCCGGGTCGTGCCGTCCGCAATCAGCAGCCGCACGTTCCAATGGCCGGCCGCTGCATCGTACTCCCCGCCCTCGAAACTGGTGCTGGTCCAGAAATCGATTTCCATCGCTTCAACGTACAATTCCAACCAGTTGGCGATCTTGTCCTTGGGGATGTAATGCGGCCAGGTCTTGGGGAATGGCAGATAGGGCAGATGATTGCTGTAGACTTGGTTGTGCAGCTTCAAGCCGTGATAGCGCAGCCGCCAATTATCGCCCACGCGGGCCATCCGATCGACCACCAGCGCCGAAACCCCGAGCGCGCCCAGCGATGCCGCCGCGGCGAGCCCGGCATGGCCACCGCCGACAACCAGCACAGCCGGATCGCGATCGGCGTAAAGCCTGGCGGTGCCGCGTTTGTCGAGCCAGTTGGGACCGCCGAAATCGCGGTCGAAGGCTGGTTCCTCGCGCGCCAGGCGCATGGTTTCTTCATCATAGCCCGCAAGACTTTCGAGCGCGGTCAGCAAAATCCAGGCGCGCGGCGGTTCGCTGTCGGTGAGCGTCAGTCGTAGGATGCCGGCGCCAACCCCGGTCCGGGTTTCAAAGCGCAGGATTGCCTCGACGGTTTCCTCGCCGGCGCGGGCGACAAAGCGGGGCGGAAAACGGTCTGGATCAACGGTGAAATTGCGCGCGCCAGCGCTGGCAAGTGCCGCAGGCAGCATCGCGGCGACCGCATCGCGCCCGCTACTGGTGGTGATCTGCCAGGTAAGGGCGACAATATCGCGCCAGTGCCCGTCCGGGCGGAACAGCGCGCCGATGCTGTCCGGACTGGCAGCGGCATTAAAGTCTGCGAGCCAGCGCGCGACAAATTGGCTGGCACTGGGTTCGGCGGCTTGCAGCATTGGCAGGTGCATCCTTGACTGGTGTAGTTATAAACGGGCAACGATCTGCCCGACCCGGCGAATGCTGGCAATGGCCTCCGCTTGCGCCAAGCCACGCAAAAGCCGCACTCGGTGGCGCCAAATTCATCGCGGTAGCGCTGCAATTTGTCGCGCACGCAAGCTTCATCGCACAACCATAGCGACGAAAACCCGACGTCGTGCGCAGTTTTCGCCTGTTCGATCATATTTGGGATATAGCGATTATCGTCGCCATCGGCATCCCATTCCAGGATCACGAAAAGTCCGGGCTTCATGGCTGTCTCGCTAGAGTGTCGTGATGGAAGTGCCGCCATCAACCGACAGGACCTGGCCGGTGATGAATTCGCTTTCGTCGGACAACAGAAAACACACCGCGCGCGCAATATCATCGACCGTGCCGAGCCGCCCCATCGGGGTATCCGCAATCCTGGTGGCATCGCGTTCAGCGTTCCGCAGTCGCATCGTGCCCTCGGTCGGCACTGCCGACGGCGCGATCGCGTTGACCCTGATGCCACGCCCACCGAGATCAACCGCCGCCGCCCGGGTGATCCCCATCACGCCGGCCTTGATGCCGCTATAGACGATCGTGTTGGGGGCCGCGCGCAACCCGGCAATCGAGGCGATATTGACGATCGCGCCCTTATCCATCACCTCGGCGGCAGCCTGGATACCCCAGATCACCGCTTCGAACCCGATTGCCAGCATCCGCGACATCGTCGCCGGCGCGATGTCCGCCACGCTCTGGTAGCGCACCCAGGCGGCGTTGTTGACCAGCCCATCGAGTCTGCCGGCATGATCGTGCAGCGCTTTGACGGCCGCCCGCATCCCGTCCCGGGTCGCAACGTCCTGCACGATGCCGACCGCCTGCCCGCCCAGGCCTGCGACTGCGGCCACCGCCTCATCGACAAAATTCTGCCGCAAATCATTGATCCCGACCGCCGCGCCCAGGCACAGCAAGCGCTTGGCGGTCGCCAGACCAATGCCATGCCCTGCGCCAGTGACAAGAAAGGCCCGTCCGGTGAGCGGGCGGTATCCGGTTGTGTCTGCCATGGTGGTTTCCTCGGTCAGCGGCGGGCTTAGCGGCCTTTAGATACCGGTTTGCGCTTTTCGCGCAACGCCGTCCGCGCCTGCCGCGCAAATGGTTTTTCCCAACCCGGTCAACACTGCAACTCTGATGTCATCGCGCTCGGAAATCTCATCACAGGCCGCAATCAACTGGTCACCCATGGCGCGGTTGAAGGCGTTCACCGGCGGTTGGTCGATGGTCACCAACGCGATGTTGCGATCAACCTCAAACCGTATGACGGTCATGCTTTAAGCTCCCTGGTGTCACCGCTGACGGTGGCGCGGTGCATATAAACCGGACGGTAACAGCCGGCTCGGATGGCATACAAGGCCAACAGAAGGCCTCTGGACAGACAAGTTTCATTGGTCTAATTGAGAATGCGTCGCAATAACGAACCGCTTGCCGCCGTCCTCGCGTGGCATGGAGATGATCATGAAGTTCTTTGCCCTCCCCCTCGCCAGCGCCTTGCTTGCCGGGGTCCTCCTGACATTCGCCCCCGAACACGCTGCCGCCCAGGCGTCGGCGCCACTAGTCGTCTACAACGCCCAACATGTCAGCCTGACCAAGGCCTGGGTTGAAGGGTTCACCCGCGAGACCGGGATTGCCGTCACCTTGCGCAATGGCAGCGACACTGAACTTGGCAATCAAATCGTCCAGGAAGGCGCGGCATCCCCGGCTGATGTGTTCCTGACCGAGAACTCGCCAGCGATTGCGCTGGTCGAGCGCGCCGGACTTTTCGTTGCCTTGCCGGCCGATACCCTGGCCCAGGTGCCAGCCGCGTTCCGACACGCAAGCGGACTTTGGGTCGGCATCGCCGCACGAAGCACAGTGTTTGCTTATAACAAGACCAAGCTCACCCCGGCACAATTGCCGAAATCCCTGCTCGACCTTGCCGAACCCGGCTGGAAAGGCCGTTGGGCCGCCTCTCCCTCCGGCGCTGATTTTCAGGCGATCGTAAGCGCGTTGCTGGAAACCAAGGGAGTGCCAGCCACCGCGATCTGGCTCGCTGCCATGAAAACCAACGCCATCGCCATCCGCGGCAACGGTGCAGCAATGAAGGCGGTCAATGCCGGGGAGGTCGATGGCGCGGTGATCTATCATTATTATTGGTTCGGCGATCAGGCCAAGACCGGCGAAAACAGCAATAATACTGGGCTGCATTATTTTCGCGGGCAGGACCCGGGCGCGTTTGTCAGCATCTCGGGCGCCGGTGTGCTCGCCAGCTCGCGGCGGTCGGTGCAGGCGCAGGCTTTGGTGAAATGGATCGCGGGCCCGGGTGGGCAAGCCATTCTGCGCACTGGTGACTCGTTCGAATATGCGGTCGGCGTTGGTGCGGCCTCGCACCCGTCGCTGGTGCCGCTGGCCGATTTGCAGGCCCCGTTGGTCGAGCCATCACGCCTGAACAGCGCCAAGGTGGCCGAAATGATGATCGCGGCTGGCTTGCTGTAAAGGCGGAACGCGCGCAAATCAGGGTTATGAACGGCTTGACGCGCATGATGGCAGCGGTGGCGCTGCTGATCTCGATCGCCGCTTTGGTGCCGCTCGGCTTTGTCGGCTGGGTGGGGTTGCAGGCTGGCTGGCAGATGGTTGCCACGCTGGTGCTGCGGCCACGGGTGGCGGAGTTGCTGCTCAATACAGCGTTGTTGACCGTCGCAACCGTCCCGATTTGCGCGGTCCTGTCGATTGCCCTGGCCTGGCTCACCGAGCGCAGCGATCTTCCCGGCGCACGCTTTTGGGCATGGCTCGCGGTCGCGCCGCTGGCGGTTCCGGCCTTCGTGCATAGCTATGCCTGGGTGACGGTGGCGCCAGGGTTGCACGGGCTGGGGGCGGCGGTGCTGGTGTCAGTGCTGGCCTATTTCCCGTTTGTCTATCTGCCGGTCGCGGCGACTTTGCGCCGGCTTGATCCGGCGTTGGAGGACAACGCCGCGGCACTCGGCCTCGCGCCATGGCAGGTATTCCGCCGGGTGGTGCTGCCCCAACTTCGATTGGCACTCTGCGGCGGGGCGCTGCTCGTCGGGCTGCATTTGCTCGCTGAATACGGGCTGTTTGTGATGATCCGATTTGATACCTTCACCACCGCCATCATCGACCAGTTCCAATCCGGATATAGCGGCCCGGCCGCCAACATGCTGGCGATGGTGTTGGTGGTTTGCTGCCTCGTTCTGCTTGCCACCGATGCGGCGGCCCGTGGCACAACGCGCTATGCAAGATTGGGTTCTGGGGCCGCCCGGACCCAGCCGCTGACGCCACTTGGGTCCGCGCTGCTGCCATGTCTTCTGGTTCCGGTCATCACCGCCGGGCTGACGCTCGGGGTGCCGCTCGCCACGTTAGGCCGGTGGCTCGCAATTGGCGGCGCTGGGATTTGGAAGCTCGACGAAATCGGCGGGGCCCTGGGCCAGACCCTCATGCTGGCGATCGCAGGCGGGGCGTTGACGGTTGCCGCTGCCATCCCGATGGCGTTCGTATCGGTGCGTGCACCCGGTTTGATCCAACGCGTTCTGGAAGCCAGCAACTACATCGCCGGCTCCCTGCCTGGGGTTGTCGTCGCACTGGCCCTGGTTTTCATCACCGTCCGGGTGGCGCTGCCGCTCTATCAAACCCCGGTCACCGTCATTGCCGCCTATGTGCTGCTGTTCCTGCCGCGCGCCCTGCTCAGCCTGCGTGCCAGCATCGCCCAAGCCCCGGTTGATCTCGAACACGCCGCCGCCAGCCTGGGCCGCAATCCGCTCGGCGCGCTATGGGCGGTGACGATCCGGCTGGCCGCCCCTGGCGCTGCCGCCGGCATGGCGCTGGTCGCCCTCGGCATCACCAATGAACTGACCGCGACCCAGCTTTTGGCGCCGACCGGCACCCAAACGCTGGCCACCGCGTTCTGGGCCTATAGCAATGAGATCGACTACGCCGCCGCCGCACCGTATGCGGTCCTGATGATCCTGTTCGCACTGCCACTGACCTGGCAACTCCACACCCAATCCCAGCGCGCGGCGGGACGATGAGCTTCCTGTCGCTCAGCCATGTCTCCAAGCGATATGGCGCGGTTGAAGCGCTGCACGATGTCTCGCTCACCCTGCCCAAGGGCGGACGGCTGGCGATCCTCGGGCCATCAGGGTCAGGCAAAACCACTTTGCTGCGGATCATCGCGGGGTTTGAGGCGCCAGGGACCGGAACCGTGCTGCTGGATGGCGAGGTTCTGGTCGATGCCAACCAGCACGTCCCCAGCCATCGGCGCCAGATCGGCATCGTCATGCAGGACGGGGCGCTGTTCCCGCATTTGTCGGTCGCCGACAATGTTGGCTTCGGCCTGGCGCACGGATTGGCCGGGCGCGCCTCGAAGATCAAGGAGCTACTGGTGATGGTCGGGCTCGATCCGGCCCTGGGAAGCCGCTCGCCCGACGCCCTGTCCGGCGGCCAGCAGCAACGGGTGGCGCTGGCGCGGGCAATGGCGCGCGCGCCCCGGCTGATGCTGCTTGATGAACCGTTTTCCGCGCTTGATGCAACCTTGCGGGACACCACGCGCAAGGCGGTATCGACCTTGCTGCAGGTGGCTGGCATCACCACCATCCTGGTCACCCATGACCGGAGCGAGGCGTTGTCGTTTGCCGATCAGGTCGCGGTGATGGGCCATGGGCATTTGCTGCAGCAGGGCACGCCGCAAGGGCTCTACCGCCACCCTGCGAACAAGCTGGTCGCCAGCGCCCTGGGCGACGCGATCGTCCTGCCTGCGCGGATTGCGGAAGGCATGGCGCACTGTGCGCTCGGCAAAGTCGCGGTCAACGATAAAACCGCGCGGCTCGATGCCGAAATCTTACTGCGCCCCGAGCAGGTTAAGCTGACCGACCCGCTGACAGGGCCGATCGGAACCGTGATTGAGTGCGACTTCGCCGGGCCATTCTGTGCGGTTACCGTCCGGCTCGATGGCGGTTACGCGTTGCATATGCGCCAGTCGAGTTTCAACGCGCCGGCCCAAGGTGCGCGGGTTGGGTTCAGCATTCTCGGCTGCGCCCATATTTTCACCGTCTGATCAGGCCCAATATCTCCGCGCCGGCCGATCTGGCGATGCAGGGTTTGCCCAACGGCGCCCTTGGCCAAGGGCGCAACCGCCGCCGCGCGCAATTCGGGGCGGGCAAAGCGGCACCGTGTCGCGCCCGTCTCGCGGCGCAGACGCTGCGATTTATGGTGCCGCCTACCCAGGTACCACGCGCAGCAAACAGCAAGATTATGCGGGATGACCTGGTTCGGCTTGCACGGGCAAAGCAAGCGGCCGCAGCCTACTAGGCATTGGGCAAATCCGTCATTTGATTTATGATAGTAGCATATTTAGTTCAAAGGACCGTCCGATGATCACCGTCATCCCCAACCAGGCCATCCTGGGTGCCACCATCCTTGGCATCGATGCCGCCCAGCCGATCGCGGACGCCGATTGGGGGCAATTGCTTGCCGCCCTCGGTCGTTACGGGGTATTGCGTTTCCCTGACCAGCATCTCGAGCCAATGCAGCTGAAGGCTTTCTCCGAAAAATTCGGCGATATCCAGGGCTCGATCACCAAGGCACCCAAGGAAGAAACCCCTGAGGTCAACGTGCTGTCCAACATCAAGGAGGACGGCGAATATATCGGCATGCATGACGCCGGCCAGGACTGGCACACTGATATGTCGTACCGCGACGTGATGGGTTTTGTGAACGTGCTCTACGGCATCACCATCCCGCGCCGTGATGGCCGCGCGTTGGGCGGGACCGAGTTTTCCAATATGCAGGCGGCGTATAACGACCTGCCCGACGAGATCAAACAGCGCCTCGCCGGCATGACCGTTACCCATGACTTCGACAAGTTTTGGGAAATGATGCGGCTGCGTCCCGGCAGCATGCGCAAACCGCTGACCGCCGAACAGCGCCGTCTGCGCCCGCCCGCGGTACATGACGTGTTCCTGACCCACCCCATCACCGGGCGGAAATCGCTTTACTGCAACCCCGGCTACGCAATGCGGATCAACCAGATGTCGGGGCCGGATAGCGATGCGATGCTGACCTATCTGTTCGATCATCAGTTACAGGACAAATATCGTTACACCCATGTGTGGACCGAGAACGACCTGCTGGTATGGGATAATCTCGGCACCATCCATCGCGCGATCGCGGATTATCTGCCGGAGGAGAAAAGGTTGATCCGGCGTTGCCAGGTGATGGCGACCAAGGTGTTCGAGCCTGGGTTTTTGCCGAAGGCCGCGTAAAGGAAGGCAAGTCGTTCTTTTTGTGAACAAAAAGAACCCAAAAAACTTTCTATCACTTTGTTGCCGTTGACGGGGGAACGCGGACGGACCTGAGCCAACGGGAATAAAGTATTAAAGTTTTTTTGCTTCCTTGTTTTCAAACAAAGAAGATTCTGGCCTTTAAGTTCCTTGGGGGGAGACCTAAAAATGAAAAAACTTACAATCGCGCTTTGCGCTATTACCCTCCTGCCTGCCGTCGCCCAAGCGCAAACCCTGCGCTTTGGCGTCGGTGCGCAAGTGACCTCTGCCGATCCGCACTACCATAACATCGGCCCCAACAACGCGTTTTCCGGCATGGTCTATGACCGGCTGACCGATATGACACCAGGGGGCAGGCTGGTGCCGTCGCTGGCGTTGTCGTGGCGGGCGATGGCCGCCGATGTGTGGGAATTCAGGCTGCGGCCGGGCGTAAAATTTCACAACGGCGCAGATTTCAGCGCAGCCGATGTCGCCGCCACCATCGCGCGGATACCAAAGGTTATCAACAGTCCAGGATCATTCCAAACCTATCTTCAACCAATCACCAGGGTTGAAATCATCGATCCGCTGACAATCCGTCTGCATACCCGCGCGCCTGCCCCGTTGCTGCCCAGCGACCTTGCCCAGGTGCCGATCATTGCAGGGTCCGTCGGCACGCCCGCTGGCGACGAGTTCAACAGCGGGGTTGCCGCGATCGGCACCGGCCCGTTCCGGATGGAGAAGTTCGAAGCCGGCAACAAGGCCGATCTGCGCCGCAACGATTTGTATTGGGGGCCCAAGCCCGCTTGGGCACAGGTCGATTACCGCATGGTCACCAATAGCGCGAGCCGGGCATCGGCAATTTTGGCGGGTGATCTCGATATCATCGATCAGGTGCCAACCAGTGATGTGGAGCGCCTGCGCAAGGACCCGAAGATCACGATCTCGGAAATAGACAGCATGCGGATCATGTATGTCGCACTTGACCGTGCCCATGCCGGACCGTCCCCGTTCATCACCACGCTCGATGGCAAACCGATTGATCCCAACCCGCTGAACGACATCAGGGTACGCCAAGCTTTGTCGCTGGCATTGGACCGTGACGCGATCGTGGCCCGGGTGATGGAGGGGGTGGCGACTGCCACAGTGCAGATGATGCCGCCGGGCACCTATGCCTATGTCGCTGATCGTCCCGCGCCGAAGGCCGATCTGGCGGCGTCGCGCAAGCTGCTCGCCGATGCCGGCTTCCCCAACGGCTTTGCCATCACCTTGCACGGATCGAATGACCGCTACCCCAATGACAGCCGCATCTCCCAGGCCATCGGGCAGATGTGGACCCGCGTCGGGGTTCGCACCAGCGTCGAGGTCGCGCCCTACGCAAGCTTCGTCACCAAAGCATCGCGGCAGGAATTTTCGGCGTTTCTGGTGAGCTGGGGAAGCGCGAGCGGGGAGCCAACCGCGGGGCTGCGGTCGGTGCTCGGAACATTCGATGCCAAGACCGGCTTTGGCAGCGTGAACCGCTTCCGCTATTCCAACCCCGCGTTTGACGCCGGCTTGCTGGCGGCGATGGCGGAGGGCGATGACGCCAAGCGCGAGGCGATGTTGCAGGCTGTGACACGGCTTGCGGTAGATGACGTAGCGTTCCTGCCGACGCATTTGCAGAAAAATATCTGGGCGATGCGGCCCGGTTTCGCCCATACACCGCGGCTTGATGAACGCAGCCTGGCGCAGGATGTGTCGATTTCGAAATAACGACGGCCCTTCAGTTGAGTGTCATCCGGAAGAAAATGCGTTATGCCAGTGCGGCGAACAGCTGCTTTACGTTTTGATGTTCGGCCTACCGGTGAGCGGCCTGGTCCATGTGTCTGCGGCACAAGCTCGGAATTAGCGCGCCTGTTGCTGATCCCAGCTCGATCCGGCGTGCGGTGTCGGGCGCGGAAAATCTATCTGCGACTGCCCAGGGCACCAATAGACACCGAAGGTCAACGATGACACAGTACGCAACGCTCATCATTAGACAAGGGCAGACATGATCGAGCTGGAGTATGACACCATCATCGTCGGCGGCGGTTCCGCCGGTGCCACGCTTGCGGCCCGGCTCAGCGAGGACCCGGCGCACCGCGTTCTGCTGCTCGAAGCCGGGCAGGACCTGCGCAGCGCCGACACCCCCGAACATATTCAAATCCCGAACCCGATGCGCGCCATCGCCGACGATAATTTCCGCTGGCCCTCGCTCATGGCCCGGCGCACCGAACAGCAGCCGCCGCGGCTGCTCTGGCGCGGCCGGGCAATGGGCGGCAGTTCGACCATTAATGGCCAGATTGCCATCCGCGCCGTGCCCGACGATCTCGAGCGCTGGGCCGCGATGGGGTGCACCGGCTGGGGGTGGGAGGCGATGCTGCCCTATTTCTGCAAGCTGGAGACCGACCTCAATTTCGGCGATGCCCTGTATCACGGCGATCGCGGGCCAATTCCGGTCTATCGCGCTTCCCCAGAAGAATGGGGCAGCGTGGACCGGGCGCTGCGCGACGCCGCCCTGGCCGAGGGCTATGGCTGGTGCGACGATCATAACGCGCCGGATGCCACCGGCGTCTCGCCTTACGCCATCAACAGCGTGGCCGGCCGCCGCGTTTCTACCAATGACGGCTATCTCGAACCAGTGCGCGGGCGGACCAACCTGACGATCAGGGGCCACGCGCTGGTGGAAGCCATCGCGTTCGAGGGCAACCGCCCCCATGCGAGTGGCGTGCGGGTGCGGATCGGCGGACAAAGCTACCAGCCGCGGGCGCGGCGTGAGGTGATCCTGTGCGCTGGTGCCATCCACTCACCGGCCATCCTGCAGCGCTCCGGCATCGGCCCGGCCGCCCTGCTTGAGGGGCTCGGCATTCGGGTCCGCGCCGATCTGCCGGTGGGTGAGAACCTGCTGGACCACCCTATTATGGGGGCGCTATTGCACCTGCGCGACGACGCGCAGGTCGGCACGCTGATGCATCGCCACACCAATTGCTGCCTGCGCTACGCCTCGGGCCTCGGCGGCGCGGGCGAGAACGACATGATCATGATCGCGGGCAATCTGGCCGGTGCCACCCTCACGCGCAGCGGCCCGACCGCGGCACTGGGCCGCATCGCGGTCTCCGTCTACCAGGCGTTCAGCCAGGGTCACGTCCGCATCACCACGACGGACCCCACCATCGACCCGACGGTGGAGGAGCGAATGTTGTCGGACCCACGCGACCTTATCCGCATGCGCGACGGCGTCACCCGGCTGCGCGAAATCTGCCTGCAACCGGGGGTGACGCGGGTCGCGCATCGGGTGGAATACGGCACCACCGGCCGCTCGATGGACGTCGCCCTGGACGACGCGGCCCTCGATGCGTGGCTGTTTGCCGAATGCGGCGACGCGCAGCATGCCAGCGGAACGTGCCGCATGGGGGCCACCGCCGACCCGCGCGCAGTGGTTGACCCGGAGTGCCGGGTGATCGGCTGCACCGGATTGCGGGTGATCGACGCGTCCATCATGCCAGAGGTGCCGCGCGCCAACACCCATTTGACCACGGTTGCAATTGCCGAACGCATGGCCGATCGGTTGAAGGCAGCGATATGAGCGCCGGCGCGGTCGCCGCGGCAAAACCTTAAATCAAGGAATATCCAATATGACGCACCCGGCCTTTTTCACCCGCACAACCCTGGCGGGCCTCGCGGCAGTCGCCATTGCAACGTCCGCGCTGGCGCAGACCCCCCCCCCGCTCAAGATACTGCATGTCGTGCCGTCAGCGGACGTGGCTGTGACGGACCCGCTTTACACCACCGCCTGGATCTCGACGATCCATGGCACGATGGTGTGGGAAAGCCTGTTCGCCTGGGATTCCAATCTGCAACCGAAGCCGCAGATGGCCAAGCAATGGAGCAGCTCGCCCGACGGCCTGGCGTGGCGCTTCACCCTGCGCGACAGCCTCAAATTCCATGACGGCTCCCCGGTTACGACCACCGACGTCATCGCCTCGTTGCGGCGCTGGATGACAATCGACGCCACGGCCAAAAAGATCGCCTTGGTGACAACGGCGATGACTGCGGTGGACGACAAGACATTCGAATGGACGCTGTCGCAGCCGGTCCCCGGCATGATCGAAACCCTCGCCGCCGCTCCCTCCCGCTTCGCGGTCATCGTGCGCGCGAAGGACATCCCCGAGCCGGGCAAGCCGATGCTTTCGACGATCGGCTCCGGCCCGTTCCGCTTCAATACCGAATTGCGGATCAGCGGTGCGCGCGTCGTTTATGACCGCAACGCCGACTACGTGCCGCGCGACGAGCCGCCGGATGGGCTTGCTGGAGGCCGGGTGGTGAAAGTGGACCGGGTCGTGTTTAACGTCCAACCTGACGCAGCCACCGCCGCCGCCGCCCTCCAGGCCGGGGAGGTCGATTTCCTGGAGCGCCCGTCTTTCGACCTGCTGCCGATCATGCGCCGTAACCCTGACTTGAAGCTACAGGTCCTGACGCCCCTGGCGAGCCAGGCCATTCTGCGGCCAAATGCGCTCTACCCGCCCTTCAATGATCCGCGCGCCCGGCTCGCCTTGTCCTACATCATCAACCAGGATGATGAGATGGCCGCCGGCTACGGCGATCCCGAATTCTACCAGCGCTGCAACTCGTTCTTCGTCTGTGGCTCACCCAACGGCACCGCGGCGGGCACCGAGGATTTCGGCCCTAACCTCGAACGCGCCAAGGCATTGTTGGCCGCGGCCGGCTACAAGGGCGAGACGCTTAAGATGATCGGCACGCGCGACATCGCCTATATGGGTCCGATGGCTGAGGTCACGGCAGCGGCGCTCCGTCAAGCCGGCATCAAGGTTGACCTGACCTGGACCGACTGGGGCAGCGTGGTCACCCGCAGCGGCAACCAGGGATCGCCGGATACCGGCGGTTGGAACATCTACGTGACCGGCCTGCCGGGGGTGCTGGCCTGGAACCCGGCCACGAACATCTTCGCCCATATGCCCTGTGATCGGAGCAACCTCGCAGGTTGGCCCTGCGACGATGAGGCAGAGAAATTGCGCGCCGCCTACGCCGCCGCCACCGCCGCCGATCGACCTGCGATCCTGGAGCAGTTGCAGCGACGGCTGGCGGTCGTGAGCCCCTACCGCCTGCTGGGACAGGCGATCCAACCGGTCGCGTATCGCTCCAGAATCCATGGCGTGCTGAACTCACCCATCGTAACTTATTGGAACATCAGCAAGGATTAATGGCCCGGCAAACGCACTGATACCGAGTGCCCAGGACGCTGATCTGGTATCTTGGGGTGGCACCCAAGATACCATAAGTCGGGCGGATGCAACGGTCATAAGCCCGCGCCGCTGGTGTTAGGTGATTGCGGCCCGCACCTTGGCCGACACAAATTCCGACACAATCACCGTCACCAAAATGGCCGCGAACATCACCGTGACCTCCGGCCACGCCAACCGCGACACGCTGGCGTTAAGTTGTAAGCCGATGCCGCCGGCGCCGACTAGGCCAAGCACGGTTGACTCGCGAATATTGATGTCCCAACGATAAACCGAAATCCCGGCAAAGACCGGCATAATCTGCGGCAGGAAGCCGAAAATCAGCCGCTGCCCGCGCGTTGCACCAGTCGCGGTAATCGCCTCGATCTGCGCGGCATCGGTTTCCTCGAGTGCCTCGTACAGGAGCTTGCCAATGAACCCGATGGATCGCAGCGCAATCGCGATGATCCCCGCCAGCACGCCGGGCCCGAGGATCGTCACCAGCAGCATCGCCCAGATCAACGCGTTGATTGACCGCGACGACACGATGATCAGTAGCGCGATCGGCCGTGCCACCGCCATGCTCGGGGTTGTGGTACGCGCCGCCAGAAACGCGACCGGCGCACCCAGCATAATGCCGAGCATGGTCCCCAGCGTCGCCATGTTGATCGTGTCCCAAAGCGGGGCCCATAGCCGATCCAGCACCGACCAGCGCGGCGGCCACATCCGGCCGAGCAGATCACCAGCTTGCTCGGGGGCGTCCCACACGAAATCCCAGATGGTTTCGGCGTTCATGATGTCCCAGCACTGGACAACGAACAGCACCCCAACCAGCCAGCCGAACCAGTTCACCAGACGCGCCCGCCCGGTGCGACGCTGCCACCCCATCCGTCCATCGGAAATTGAGGTGATCGGCATTACTGCAACCGCTTGCGAATAATGCCGGAACCATATTCGGCCGCCATGACGATGCCAATGATCAGCAGCAATATTGCCGCAGTGGTATCGAACTCATAGCGATCGAACGATGTATTCAAGGTCGCGCCAATCCCGCCCGCACCAACAATGCCGATCACCGCGCTTTCGCGGAAATTGATGTCGAGCCGATAGATCGACAGCCCGACGAACCGCGCCATCACCTGTGGCTGCACCGCATAAACCAGAATTTGCGCGCGGCCGGCGCCGCTTGCGCGCACGGCCTCAACCTGGGCTTCGTCAATATCCTCAAGGTCTTCAGCGAGCAGCTTGGCCATAAAGCCGATCGTGGCGAAGGCGAGGGTAAACATTCCGGCCAACGGCCCGAAGCCGAACATTTTCACCAACAGAATCGCGACGATGATCTCCGGGAAGGTGCGCGACAAGGCGATCAGCGTGCGGCAAAAGGCGTAGATCGGCAGTGGCGCCAGGTTCCGCGCCGCGCCAATGCCAACCGGCACTGCCAGCACGACGCCAAGCACAGTGGCGACAACCGTCATGGTCAGGCTTTCGATGATGCCTTCGCTGATCTCGGCGGCCCGGCTGGTGAAATCCGGGTGGGCAAAGGCCGCCGCAAAGGCCCCGCCCCGCACCAAACCTTCGGCCAACCGCGCCCAGTTTACCTGCAAACTGGCGAATGCGAGCACCAAATAAAGCGCCACCCCGCCATAAAGCCCCCAGCGCAGCCAGGGATTGGCGATCAGGGGCGCTGGCCTCCAGCGAAGTGTGCCGTTCATGCGGCCTCGTCATCCGCCGGCGGCGCACTCGCGGCCCAGTCTTCTTCACCATAAATCTCGGTCAGCATCGCATCCGTCAATGCCTCGGGCGGGCCATCGAACACGATGCGGCCGGCGCGCAAGCCGACGATACGTTGCACGAACATCCGCGCCAGCGCCACGTCGTGGATGTTAACGATTGCGGCGAGCG
>JANYCX010000167.1 GCA_025360065.1 Acetobacteraceae bacterium
TTCATGAGCGCCTCGCCGGGGTGGTGATCGAGCGGCTGCCCTATTCGTATCTGATCGAACGCTACGACCGCGCGGAAACCCTGTTCTACCTCGATCCGCCATACTACGGGAACGAGACGGACTACGGCGCCGGCATCTTCGCCCGAGACGACTTCGCCCGTCTGGCCCTTCAACTGGGCACCATCAAGGGCAGTTTCATCCTGTCCCTGAACGACCGCCCCGAGGTGCGCCAAACCTTCGCAGCGTTCCAAATTGAGGCTGTCGAAGTCGGCTACTCAATCGGCCTAACCGGCCGAGGCAAGGTCAGCGAGGTAATCATCTCTAATCGACCGCTTAAGCCCAGTTGATGCGCACCTTAGACGCCCCCAAAGAGGCTCGCATGAATTCAGAACTGGTTCCAAAACCTTGTGGCGAACATTCCAAAACCTTGTGGCGCGCTACACCGGAACCAAAGTGGAAAGTTTTTTTGCTTCTTTTTGTTCACAAAAAGAAGAATCTTGCCTTCCCTTTACTTCTACTCCCCGGAAATATCCCGCCGCCGCCGATCCAATTCCTCTGAATACCGCCGCAAAGCGTATTGTTCGGTCAGCAACCCGATCACCCGCCGGGTTTCCGGCCCATCGACCACCACCAATGCATCGGCCTCGGCGGTTTCGAACAGTTCGACGGCGTCTTTGATGGTCATTTGCGGCAGCAGCCAGTGGTCCTGGTGGTGCAGGATATCCATCAGGGTTTTTGCCCGGCTACCCGGCGTGTGGGCTTCGGGGACTTGGATCATGCCGAGATAGGTTCGGTTTTCGTCGAGCGCCACGGCCCGGCTGGCGGCGCCGAGCGGCACGTCGCGCAGGAAGGTGGCGATCGGGGTATCGCCGCGCACGGTGCGGAATTCGCGGCGCATCATGCGGGCCACGGTCAGGCTGCGCACCCAGCCGATATCGACGGCACTGCGGATCGCCTCGCCGCGTAAATGGAAGCGCCAGGTGGCAAAGCTGTAGCCGAAGGTGCGGCGCACGGTCAGCGCCGATAGCACCGCCGCGGCCACCACCGCGACCGTCAGCGGCAGGCTGCCGGTGGCTTCGAGGGTGAGGAACGCCATCGTCAGCGGCCCGCCGACGACCGCGACGGCCAGCGCGCTCATGCCGACCAGCGCGCACACCACCGTCGGGATGGCTGGCACGATGGTGAGCATGGCGATGGCGGCGGCGAATAATTTACCGACCAGCGCGCCGAGGAAGAGCGAGGCGAAGAACAACCCGCCGCGAAACCCCGAGCCGAGCGAAACTGCCGAGGCGACCGATTTCAGCAGGATCAGGATTGCGATGTGGCCGAGCGTGTAGGGCGCATCGATGCTGACTTGCAGCGCGGCGTGGCCCGATGACAGCACCTGCGGGGAAATCAACGCCATCACGCCGACCGCAAGCCCACCGACGCCAGGGCGCAGCCAGGTTGGCATTTTGGATTTGTGGAATAATTCCTCGGTGATCGTCACCCCGCGCATGATCAGAATGCCGCCGAAGGCACAGATAATCCCCAGGATGAGCATCGGGGCATAAGCGGTAGCCTCAATCGCGCCGGGCACCCGGATATCGAGCACGTATTCATCTGGGATGATCGCGCGGACCACGGCAACAGCTGAGATTGCGGCCACCACCACTGGGGCAAGGGTTGCCAGCGAGTAGGTGCCGATCACCAGCTCGAACGCATAGAACGCACCGGTCAGCGGCGCGTTGAAGGCCGCCGCAATCGCGCCCGCCGCTCCGCAGCCGACCAGCAGGCGGAGATCGTTGCGGCGCACCCTGAACAGGCGCCCGAAGCGCGACGCGAGGGCCGCACCGATCTGGGTATACCCGGCCTCCAGCCCGACTGACGCGCCAACCGAATTCGACAGCATGGTTTGCGCCACCACCACCAGACTGTCATTGAGCGACATCCGGCCGCCGTAAAGCGCATTGGCCTCAATCGGATCGACGGCGCGGCGCGGCCAGTAGCGGATCACCGCGAGTGCGAGCAACCCGACCGCGATGCCGCCCAGGCTTGGCACCAGAATGGCGCGCAGTGGTTCGATTTCCGCTTGGCCCGACAGGCGTTCATGCGGGCCGAGCGCGAACAGCACGCGGTGCGCCCATTGCGTTGATAACGTCATGGCGACAACGCAAAAGCCGGCAATCACACCGATGAAGGATGCGAGGACCGACAGCCAGATTTCGTCGGTGCGCACCAAAGCGCGCAGCATTTGCGGCAAATGGCGCAGCATGGCGATGAAGGTACGACGCGGCCGGATCGGCGCTTCAGCGTATGGCGCGCGTGGCTTCCCGCCCAGGCGCCCAATCCAGCGGGGCAGCACGGGGGCCAGTTTGGAACCGAGCCGGTCTAATATCCCGGCACTGCGCAGCGCCACCATAAATATCCGTTCGTCATCACCATGGCCCGGCCAAAATGCCGGACAGATCAGATAGTTTGGGCGGTATTCCCCAATGATGGCTGAATTGCGAGCAAAAAAGCCGTGTCGCTGCGATGCTGCTTGCGCAAGGCTGCTAAATCCCGCGATCGGCCCGCGTCGCCGCGAGATCATCGGTGATAAAGCTGCGCACCAGGGTCACCAGATCCTCGTTCGGCGCAAAGCCCAGCGCGCGCGCGCGCGTCGCGGTGAAGCCGGCTGGCCAGCCGCCGACGATGGCGGCAATCGCGGGGTCGGGCCGGCGTTGGATCAGTGCCGAGGCACCTTGGCGGACCTGATCGAGTGCGGTGATGATGGCGCCGACAGTCACGCTGATCCCCGGCGGATTGAGGCTGCGATCCAGCCCGAGCGGTGTGGTGTCCATGGTCGCGGCCTGCATCAGCCAGCCAAGCGCGCTGCGGGGGCTGGAGACCCAGACGGCGAAATCGTCCGGCACCGGCAGATCGGTTTCGAGGCCGAGCAGCGGTTCGCGGACGATGGATGAAAAGAAGCTCGATGCCGCCTTGTTGGGTCGGCCAGGGCGCACGATGATGGTCGGCAGGCGCAGGCACACCGCATCCATGAAGCCGCGCCGTGTAGCATCGATCAGGAACAGCTCGGCGGCGGCTTTTTGTGCGCCATAGGAATTGGCCGGGACCTGGCGGGCATTATCGTCCAGCAACGCGCCTTGCCCGCCGGAAAAGCTGGCGACCGACGACGTGAACACTAGGCGTGGCGGCTTGGTCAGGGCGCGGCAGGCATCAATCACCGCGTCAGTGCCGCGCATGTTGACCCGGCGGCCAAGGTCGTAATCGGCTTCGGCGGCGGCACTGACCACCGCGGCGAGGTGGAAGACCACATCGGTGCCGGGTGGGATCGCGGCGTCGGGAAGGGCTGCGATGTCACCGCCGAGGCAATGGACGGGGAAAGATGCCGTGGGGGCTGGCGGCGGGATGATATCGAACAGTGTTAGGCCCGTAATCGGCTTGCCACCGAGATGGCCGTCGGCGGCGAGCCGGATCGCCAAGCGCTGGCCCAGAAATCCACCGCCGCCGAGAATTGAAATCTTCATCACCGTCTCCCCCGAATATGCCCACCGCAAAGCATAGCCTGAGATGGCTGGAAAGGGGCAGTGCTTGCGGGCGGCGGCTCCGCGCTTCACTGTGGCGCATGCTCGCATCACATGGCGTCGATCTGTTTATCAACCCAGGCTACGGCACGCCCGGCATGGTGGTGTTGCCGGAGGCCGGATTTCGCCGTGCGAGCGCTGAAATCCGCAGTTGGCCGGGCTATGCGGTAACTCCGTTGCGCGATTTGGCGGGTCTGGCGGCGGAATATGGCATCGACTGCCTGCGGTTGAAGGACGAGGCGTCACGCTTCGGGCTTGGCAGCTTCAAATCGCTCGGCGGCGCCTATGCGGTCGGTGTGGCGGTGGCCGATGAACTGGCGCGCGCTGGGGTGGCGGCCAACGCAACGACCGCCGAGCTTGAAGCTGGGCGCTGGGCGGATGCGAC
Source organism: Acetobacteraceae bacterium (assembly GCA_025360065.1). GTDB lineage: Bacteria > Pseudomonadota > Alphaproteobacteria > Acetobacterales > Acetobacteraceae > CAITOL01. The sequence goes on from JANYCX010000167.1 coordinate 3,952, forward strand.
GGCCGCAATCACGGTGACCTGCGCCACCGATGGCAATCATGGCCGTTCAGTCGCCTGGGGCGCGCAACGCTTTGGCGCAAAATGCGTGATTTTCGTGCATTCCGGTGTCACCCAGGGCCGGATCGATGCCATTGCGGCTTATGGTGCCGAAATCCGGGTGGTGGCGGGCAATTACGATGACTCGGTGCGCGAAGCCGCCACCGTCGCCGCCGCGTCGGGCTGGTTGGTGATTTCGGACACATCTTGGGATGGCTATACCGAAACCCCGCGCCAGGTGATGCAAGGCTATCGGGTGATGGTGGATGAGGCGCTGGCGAATTGGACCGGCGCACCGCCAACCCATGTCTTCATCCAGGGCGGGGTTGGCGGGGTGGCGGCGTCGGTATCGGTGCATCTGCGCACCCATTGCCAGCCATTGCCAAAATTGGTGGTGGTGGAGCCGGAAGCGGCGGCCTGCCTGCTGGCGAGCGCGCGAGCGGGCCATCCGGTGGTGGTGCCGGGCGATCTTGATACGCTGATGGCGGGGCTTGCCTGCGGCGAGCCTAGTCCGTTGGCCTGGGCCGAATTGGCCAGAGCGGGGTTTGCCTTCATGGCCATTCCCGACGCGGCGGCGGTGGCGGCGATGCGGCGCCTCGCCGCCTTGGGGATTGTGGCCGGTGAGTCAGGTGTTGCCGGTCTGGCCGGATTGGCCCGGGCGGCGGCTGATCCGATGGCGCGCGCCGGGCTGGGATTATCAGCCGATAGTCGGGTGCTGGCATTCAGCACCGAGGGCGCCACTGATCCGGCGCTCTATGCGCGATTGATCGCATGACGCGGCGACTGTTAACACTATGTCTGGTCGCTTCGGCGATCTTTTGCGGACAAGCGGAGGCTGGGATGGTGTGTGTCGAGAATGCCGATATGGTGACAATCCGCGATGCGTTGGCGGGCGGAAAAGTGACCTCGGCTGCGGTGGTTGAAGCTTACCTGGCGCGGATTGCCGCCTATGACGCGGCCGGGCCGATGCTGAATTCGGTCCGTGAAATCAATCCGGATGCACTGGCAATTGCGGGTAAGATCGATGCGGCCAAGCGTAAGGCCCGCCGCCCGTTGGAAGGCGTGCCGATCCTGCTCAAGGATAATATCGCCACCGGCGATAAGCAGCACACCACGGCGGGATCACTGGCGCTGGAAGGCGCGCGGGCGCAGCGCGATGCCACGGTGACGAAATTGCTGCGTGACGCCGGGGCGGTGATCCTCGGCAAGGCCAATCTGACCGAGTTCGCCAATATTCTCGCGGTCGGGATGCCGTCGGGCTATTCGTCATTGGGTGGGCAGGCGCGCAATCCGTACGCGCCGGCGGTTGATGCCAGGGGCACCCCGATCGTGGCGACTGGTGGGTCGTCAGCCGGATCGGGGGTGGCGATCGCGGCGGGGCTGGCGGCGGCGGCGATCGGGACGGAAACCTCGGGGTCGCTATTGTCCCCGGCCAATCAAAACGGGCTGGTGACGGTCAAGCCCACCGTGGGTCTGATCAGCCGGGCCGGGATTATTCCGATTGCCGGGAGCCAGGACACCGCCGGGCCGATGACCCGTACCGTGCGCGATGCGGCGGTGCTGTTGAACGTGCTGGCGGTGGCCGATCCGGCTGACCCGGCGACCGCGAAATTGAAACGCCCCAAGGACTATACCGATGGATTGAGCAAAGACGGACTGCGCGGGATGCGCATCGGTGTGCCGTCTGATCCGTCCGATCCGGGCAATGATGTGTATTATGGACCGCTGGGATTGAAGGCGCGCCAAGTGATGGCGCGGACGATTTCGGCGCTGGAAGATGGCGGGGCGACCATTATTCGCGCCAATATCCCGACCGCGGGCTGGATCGGCGGGCCGGGCACCGACATGGCGGTGCTGAACCGCAATCCGGAAAGCCCAGCGGTCAACACGGTGGCGCGGCTGTCGATCGTGTTTGTTTACGAACTCAAGCACGACATGAATTTGTATCTGCGCGACTGGGCGCGCGGGACCAAGATCAAGACCTTCGAGGACATCATCGCCTTCAACCAGGCCCACCCCGACCGGGCGTTGCGCTTTGGCCAGGATATTTTCCTCGCAGCCTCGGCCACCAAAGGTGATTTGTCGGAGCCGGAATATAAGGCGGCGCGGCGTAACGATCTGCTGTCGTCGCGCAAGAACGGGCTTGATCCTTACATGGATGCCCATAAGCTCGATGCCGTGCTGTTTCCGGGGGTTGCTGGCGCGGGTATCGCGGCCAAGGCCGGCTACCCGAGCGTGCTGGTGCCGGCGGGGTTTGTGTCTGGGGTGGGGAGTGTCGAGACGCCGGACTATCCGTTGGGTGCCACGTTCACCGGGCGGGCGTGGTCGGAGGCGAAGTTGCTGCGGATTGCCTATGCGTTTGAACAGGCGACCTTGGCGCGGCGCATGCCGCCTGGTTTGCCGGAGTTGGCGATGGGATGCGGGTCGGATTGAATGGGCCCGCTGGTTTGCCGTGTCGTTTCCGACCCATCAGAAATGGCGGCGCTGGCACCCGCTTGGCAGAAGCTGGCTGACCGGGCGCTGGAGGCAAACCCGTTCTATGAGCCGAGCTTTCTGCTGCCGTTGATTGAGGAAACCGGACCCTATCCGGGGTTGCTGGTCTGGGTGGTGACGCCGCGCAATGCGCCGGGCGAATTGCATGGGGTCTTTCCATTTCACCGCCGCCAAGTCGGCCCAATGACTTTGCTGTCGCCATTCGCCCGCGGGCGCAGCGGCGGACAACATATAGATATCGATTTGGGCGTGCCGCTGGTCGATGC